>QHZP01000467.1 GCA_003224715.1 Acidobacteriota bacterium
GGTTGTTGCTGAACCTGATTCTGGTGCCGCTGCTCACGTGGGTGATTATGCCGCGCCTATCCCGTTTGTTCGCTGGATGGCTCTATTCAAAGGAGCAGGCTTTCAGGCTGAATAGGGCGTCACATTGAGATCGGGACTTCTCTCGATGATTCTGTCACTCTGACCAGTGCCGTTCTCGCCTGTTCTGTCATGGGAGCGATTGCAGCACGGTCACAGATGGTCCCCCTCGTGCAAGCTGATCATGTCCCACATCGTTGTTGTTAGACACAGTGGGCATTGGGTGTCAAAGGCCTGAAAGGCCGCAATCGTTTAGCCCAGGGCAGAGCGGAGGGGCCGTAGCCCCGCAGCGGCGCCCTGGGGTAAGAAGGATATCGTTTCCTTTAACGGTGGAGGGTTTGGCGAGGACGGTGACCCAGGGCGCCGCTGACGCTTTGCCCTGGGCTAGCCTATTGCCGCCTTTCAGGCGGCGGTTTGAGGAACGCCTGTCATCGATCGCAAGTATTTTCACTCAGTCTATTTCCGGGAACCTGGCGGTGTGCTCTTTGAGATTGCCACCGATCCGCCCGGCTTTCCAGTGGATGAGCCGCTGGAAAGCCTGGGGACAAAACTGGTCTTGCCCGATTGGCTGGAACGGCACCGGAGCCATATTGAAGCTCATCTGCCGCCCATTCGATTATCAAAGGCAGATCCTGCGAGCTCTGCATGACAGAGGCTATCCCAACGTTTGAAGCGACTCTCACAAGACAATTCCCGGACGGAGGAACAATGAATTAGATGAGTCCAGAATGCAGAGATGCAGGTGTCGCGCCTGCACAAACGTTTGATGCCTGAGTCCAGAGCGATTGTGAAGACCCATAGAGCAGGAACCCATTTTCCTTCTCCCGCTTCGGCCGAAGAAGTATCGAGAGCTGCTTCGGTTTGGGCTCCGTTGCGACATCCCGTCTTTCGCGAGAAGTTTACCTACCATTACGCTGGCCGCGACTTCCGCCTGACCTTATTTTCCACAAATGTTCCGTCTGAAATCAGCCGCGCCCTGCCCGCCGAGTACCGCCGTCGTCCATCAGTCATTCATTATCCATCATCCATTCTGCAGTCCGCCGTGGTTTCTTATCATCGCCGAGCCGGGAGCCGGCCGACGATCAGCCAGAAGGAAAGCTGGCCGACAGCCAGCGCCACGGCTGCCAACACAAACGGGGGCGTGTAGGATCCGGTCGCCTGGATCAGCTTTCCGGTGACGAGCGGGGCGAGGATGCCGGCCACGTTTCCCACGAAATTGAAAATACCCGTCCAGAGGCCGACTGCACCAGCCGGCGCGCAATATTGCAGGATCACCAGCATATTGGCGGTCGATAATCCGACCAGGCAGCCGCCAATGATTAGCGCAATCGCCGTGTTTGCATTCGTCACTTGCGAAGCGGGAATGAGCAGCAGGCCGGTCAGAAATGCCACCGTTATAATCCCCTTGCGGACGCGCGTCTCGTCCCAGCCTGCGCGCGCCAGGCGGTCTGCAATCCAGCCGCCGATGGGCTCGGTGCTGCCGAACACCAAAAAGGGCAGCGACGCGTAAATGCCGGCCTTGAGAATCGTCATCTGGCGCACATTGACCAGATAGTCTGGCAGCCAAGTGACCAGCAGATACCAATAATAATCGAAACAGAAGAAACCAAGGCAGATGCCGATGAGGTTCTTGTATCGCGCGAGCAGGAAGATGCTCAGGCTAATCGCGCTTCGGATGCATTGTCTCACATTTGCGATTAGTGGCGCGCGGACGTTCCCGTCTACCGCAGGTGTCGAACGAAAGTCGGTCGGTTCCGCCACGAGCATATCCAGGGCAGGTTGCTGTGAAGAGGAATGGCCGCTTCCCGCGCCAGCCAGATCCTCACTCGCCGCAGGACTATTGGCCCGCAATTGTCGTGGCGTGGCCCAAATCCATGGAATGACCCATAAGAGTGCGGTGAAGCCGACGACCTGAAACGTCGTCTGCCATCCGTATTGCGTTAACAACCAGGGCACCACCAGCCCTTCGGCCACCAGACCGGTGCGGGTGCCGAAATCGAAAATGCCACAAGGCAGCCCGCGTTCGGACGGTGAAAACAGAAGGCTCACAATCTTGGTGCCGCCCGGCAAATAAATGGCCTCGCCAATGCCCAGGATCACTCGGAACAGCAACAGCATGCCCAAAGTCGTCGCAAAGCCGGTCAGTCCTTGCGCCACCGACCACAAGACGAAAGCGCCCGCGTACAACCAGCGCAGGTTGAGCCGATCCGAGCACAAGCCCATCGGAATCTGCATCAGCGCGTACGACCAAAAAAATGCGGACAGCAGCACCCCTTTCACTTCCGGCCCCAGGCTGAGGGTTTTGGAGATCAAGGGAAGAGCAAAGGAGATGGTTGCGCGATCGAAATAATTGATAAGTGACGCTGTGAAGAGCAACCCCACAATGATCCAACGTCTGACATTGCTGGTAGCATCGATATTCGACGGCGACCCAGATCCATGAGCGCTTGTTACGTTCGGGTTCAATCTTTCCTCCCGCTAGTGTTTCATCAAACGCTGCGGCAATCCAGGATGGTTGAGCACAGCGCCACGACTCTGCGAGCGGCGAATGAGGGTGGCCATTTCCGGTAGATGATTCGTTGAAGAAGCTAGCCGGTACGTCTCCTTACCGGTGTTTAACGAGATACCGCCGCATCAACGCCGACCAGCCTGGTTTCGACCGGTTTGGAGGCAGGGGGTTGTTGCGGAACCTGATTCTGGTGCCGCTGCTCACGTGGGTGATCATGCCGCGCCTATCCTGAGAGGAGAACCCTTTGTCAGTGCTCACGGTCACAGTTGGGAAGCCTCGTCCTTCTACCTGGTCTTGAATGTTGCCCTAGTTTTGCTTGGGCCCGGCTCCCCCTCCCTTGACTGGCTGCTCTTCGGACGGAGGCTGCCTTTCCTTGCTGATCCTACCGGAGGTGCGAAAAAGGCTTTGCCAAGCTCAATCCCTTGTCGAGGAAACACCACGATGAGCGAAAATACTGGTGCAATCATCCACCGCCCTCAGCGAGATCCCCACCCGCTTGGCGGAGATCTTCCACTCGTCCTTTCACAAATGCATCACGACCGGCACTTATAATTAACAGCCGGCGACCGATTCACTTCTTGCCTAGAGCCTGAACGACGGCTCGCTCGGCCAGGGGGGCCATTACCTCGTAGCCGGCGTCGTTAGGGACCAGACCATCCACCGTCAGATCCTTTTTCATTGCCTTGCTTTCTGCCAGCGCGGAATAGTAGTCGAGATAGACCGAACCGCTTCGAGCCGCATAATCCTTCAACCAGCGGTTGATGCCGATGATCTTTCCTGGCGGCCGGCGGTCGGTCAGGGTCCTGAAGCAGTCGCAAACCGGTGTGACCGAGGCCAGCACAACTCGGATGCCGTTGGCCTTCGCCAACTCGGTCATCGACATGAAATTCTCGGAGATAGTGCCTTCAGTGGCCGGACCCGCATAGCCCGCCAGATCACTGGAACCCGCTTGGATCACCACGATTTTCGGCTTCAGGTTGATGACATCCTGCCGGAAGCGGACCAGCATCTGGGGCGTGGTCTGATGACTGATGCCCCGGTTCAGGAAGGGCTTTCCGGGAAAGAACTTGGCGTTACCCCGGCCCCACATTTCGGTGATCTCATCGCCCAGAAAAACCACGCGATCAACGCCCAGAGCCGGCGGCCCCAGTTCGGCATTTTCGCTGCCGTAGCGAGTGAGCCCACCCCAGTCACTCAGCAGACGTACATGAGCGGCCAACTCCTGTTCCAACTCGGCAATGGTTTTGGCGGGATCCGCCGTTTGGGCCTGGCCCACGCAACCGAGGCCGAGCAGCGTTATGGCCAGCAGGATCTTCATTGCTTGATGCCGTCGTAGGTGTTGATGTAGACCCGGCCGTTGGCCATGGCGAGACCCCCAAAATGGTTCCAGGTGGCGATCTGCTGGCCGCTGGACCACAACTCCTTGCCTGTCTCGGCATCCAGCGCGTACAGCACGGCGTGCGTGCACTTGGGAATCCGCCGCTCCATCCGGAAGTCGAGACCCACGTCCGGAAATGCCTGCGCCGTGTTTTCTCCGCTGCCATAGGCAAAAACCACGCCATTGGCGATCACCGGCGGCTCGGCTTGATCCATGTCACGGGAAATCCACGCCGGCGACAACTGCAGTTGGCCATTTTTTGGCTCCACCTTGAATGCTGCGATAGCGCCTTTCTTGACCTCGCCATATTCCACCGGCGCCTTAAACCGGGAGTGCTTAGGTCCCCAGAAGGGTGTCAACACCCAACGGGTTCCCTTCGCATCTTCCCAGGTGGCCAGGGAGCCCCAGATGCCGGCCTCCGCAAAATCGACGATTTCATTGCAGATGAGCGGAGTGCGGTAGACAGGTGTCCGATGATCGTCACCGCCGATAGATTCCGTATCCATAAAGTAGAGGCGGCACTCCTTGCTGGCATCCACCATGTACTCCTTGCCCTTGTAATTGAAAATGGCGGGCGACACTTGCATGTCCAGATCGCGCTTGACGAGCCATTCAGCGTTGGAAGGCCCGTAGTAGTCCACCAGGTCCAGACTCTTGGTCTCGGGATTCTGCTTGACGCCGATGATGCCGTTGCCAAAGACTCCGTTCTCCGGATCCCAACGCCCGTCGCCCGTTCCTGTATACATCGTTCCGTTGGCGCTGATGGCGGGACCGGAGCGGCCCCACATGCCCCCGCCGGCCGGTCCCCAACTCCCTACCTTGTGAGTGGCCAGGTCATAGGCGTAGGCGACGTTCGGATTCCCGCCACAACCCTGCGCCGTGTGGGTATAGAGAACGTTCTCAAACAAGTTCAGCGCATACGGCTTGCCGTTGGGGGGCATGAACTTGGCGGGAGGCGCGATTTCCTCTCCGTCGGCGGCATTCACCTGCCGTAAGCGGCCATCCCAGGAGGCAGCGTAGATGGTGTATTTGCCAGGCGCTCCACCGGGCCCGATGGTGACGTTGGCTGTCATGCCCCCAGGGCAAAGAACGCTCGGTCCCCTGTCGCGGGGCGGGTCCTCGTAGGTGCTGTCAAAATGCTTCTTCCAGAGGAGTTCACCTGTCGCGACGTCGATAGCGTAGAGGTTGTCTGATACGCCGGCCTGGATGACCACCTGCTTCGGCCCGCTGCGTGTGTTGACGCTCCCAATCACCAGCGGAGGGAGCAGCGAATGCATTTGGCGTGGCTGATTGTCCAGCTTAGTCTTCCAAAGCAGCCTGATGTCCTTGGCGTTCGACGTGTTGATGACTTTTTCGTCCCTCTGCCAGTTGGTGCGCCTCACGTCGCCGCCGTCAGTCAGCCAGTCAGCGCCTGAGGCGATGGCGCCAAACATCAATAGGACGAACGGAGCAGTGATCAAGAATCTTCTCATGGCGAGCCTTTCCAACGCAGCGGGCGCTCAGCGTTGCTTTACTTTTCTGTTTCAAGCACCTACTATACGATAAATAGCAGGCCTTGGAAAGAATCCTGGAGTGGCAGGGCCCTGTCAAAGTCCCGTAGCTCACTTGCGTCGAAGCACAGCCCTTGCTGACGCGCGGGCTACCGACTTGCGCCTGTGCCTGTTCAGTAGCCCGACCGTGAGGGAGGGCAGGGAACGTTTAAGGGACCCCGGAGTGCTTCAAGCCCTTAAGAAGCTCCGGTTCGGGTATATAATCAAGCTTCTGGCCACAGGCTGGAAGGGAATTTCGCATGATCCTTCGGATCAGTGGAAGATTGAACATTTGTGGCACCGAAAAACGCGGTTGACCCTCACCCGTCGCTTCGCGCCAGGCTCTCCCACAAGGAGCATGAAAAAGCTGGACCGAGCCGCGACCGTTAGGGAGCGGTTGACGCAATCGGCCGGTCGACCCCTCCCTCGCGGTCGGGGCTCGGTTTTCTGCTATTTTCATAGGAGTCGCCTCATGCCGCCTGGGCGGCGCCATTGAGCATGAAAATTATTCCCCTCCGCTGGAGGGGTGCAGGGGGGGCAGGGGTGGGTTGTCCCCAACCGGAAGACCCACCCCGAAGGCTGATGCCTTCTGCCCCTCCCTGGAGGGGATTTTCATGGGAGTCGGCTCATGCCGCCCTCAGGGGTGGCGCTACGAAGCATGAAAGTCTGATTCCCCCTTTGGGGTGCAGGGGACGTCCTGTGGCGAACATGGCACTGGAAAGCCGAAGGACACCCCCCTACGTCCCCTTGATAGGGGGATTTCAAAGGAGTTTCCTGGTTATGCAAAAGTTAGTCCGTTCTGCCGTCCTGGCCGGCTACGCCTTCGCAGCGATAAGCCCATTGTACGCCCAGTGGGGTGGCGGGGACTGGACGACCATTGGCAACGATGGCCAGCGGTCGTCCTGGGTCCGGAGTGATGCGAAGATTTCCCCCGACACCATGCGGAAGCCAGGGTTTCAGCTCGTATGGAAGATCAAGCCGAAAAACGAGGCAAGACAACTGAATTCGTTGACGCCGCCGGCGCTGCTCGATTTCTACATCGGATACCGCGGGTTCCGTTCACTCGGATTCGCGGGCGGCAGTTCGAACAACGTCGTTGGAATTGACGTCGACCTGGGGCGCATCGAGTGGGAGAAGAACCTTGGATCGGCTTCCCCCGCTACCTTCGTCGCATACCCAATGGCTGGTGGCTTTAGTTTTGGGCGGGGCGGGCCGGCTAAATCAGGAGTCGGCGAGCCTTTCGAGGGTGCGGTCACTTTGAAAGAGCAGCCGTTTCAGTTTCCCGACCCCCCGCCTCCAACTACAAGGCGCGGCCGCAGAACCGCGCTTCCACCGAACCCCTTTGCCCCCAGCCCGCAGTATGTGTACGCCGTGACGGCCGATGGGAAGTTTCATTCACTGTATGTATCCAACGGTGAAGAACCAAACCCGCCCATCGGGTTCCTGCCGCCGAATGCGAATGCCCTGGGATTGATCGTGTTCGACAACACTGCCTATGTTGCCACCGTTGACGGCTGCAGCGGTGTGGAGAATCGTGTGTGGGCGCTCAATCTGGAATCCAAGAAGGTCACTCACTGGAAATCCGGCGGCGGCGCGGCCGGCTCGGCCGGTTTCGCTGTGGGTCCGGACAGGACGCTCTATGTCGCCGCCCGGGACGGAGAACTGACGGCGCTCGAGCCGGACACGCTCACTGTAACAAGCTCCTACAGGGCCGGAAAGGACTTCACTTCTTCGCCTGTCGTGTTTGAGTACAAAGGCAAGGACCTGATCGCGGTGGCTACCGGCGATGGCCGAATGCAGTTGCTGGACACCGCGGCGCTCGGTAGTCAACCCCTTTCAACAACGCCGGCCTTTTCAAGCGACAATTTTGCCGCGGGCGCGCTGGCCAGTTGGCAGGATTCCGCCGGCACTCGTTGGGTATTGGCGCCGGCAGCTGGGCTGGTTGCCACAGGCACCGGATTTGCGGCCAGCAACGGCGAGATTAAGAACGGGGCGATTGTCGCATTCAAGGTTATGGAGGAAAACGGCGCTCCCAGGCTGCGGCCCGGCTGGGTCTCGCGCGACATGGTCTCCCCGCTCCCGCCCGTCATCGTCAATGGCGTGGTTTTTGCTCTCTCCAGCGGCGAGTTTCGCTCGAGTGACACTCAGGTGACCGCCGCCGAACGCGTCCAGCGCTCGTCCAACGCGGTCTTGTACGCACTCGATGCCGCTACCGGCAAAGAGTTGTGGAGCAGCGGCGCTACCATCAGGTCGTTTGTGCATAGCGGTGGATTGGCGGCCGGTGGAAGTCGCGTGTATGTGGGAGGCCACGATGGAACCCAGTACGCGTTTGGCTTCCCGATGGAGCACTAGGCGAGGAAAGAAAAGATGAAGCTGGATTCGGCAGTTCAAACAACCGCAGAGACGCGGAGACGCAGAGAGCGTCTGGGGCGAACGGCCAGCAGACAAGGCTTCAAAAAGCGTCGGGATCCAGTCTATCCCAATGGTGCAACCGCGTATTCCTTCAACCTCCTACTGAGGAAATCGCAAAGATGTCCAGTCGTCTTCGTCTTTGTCTCCGCGTCTCGGCGTCTCTGCGGTGGTCTTTCCGCTGGTGTTTTAGAGATAACACGCGTCGTTCTCTTTCTGCTGTTCTCAATCAATCTCTGGGCGCAACTCCCTGAAGGTCCGGGGCGCAAAGAGACTGAGCGACTCTGCCAGAGTTGTCACGACCTGGCGCGCTCCGTCTCGCGCCGGCAGGATCGCGATGGCTGGCGGGCCACTCTCAATAAGATGGTGGCTTTCGGCACAAGGGGAACGGACCAGGAATTCGCTTTGATTCTTGATTACCTGGCCACGCACTTCCCGGCAGAGCAGCTTCCCCCGGTCAATGTGAACAAGGCCGCCGCCATCGAACTGGAGAGCAGGCTCTCGCTGCGGCGCTCTCAAGCCGCTGCCATCATTGCCTACCGCGCCAAGCACGGCAAGTTCAAATCAATTGAGGACCTCAAGCAGGTGCCGGGCGTGGATGCGGAGAAGATCGAAGCCAAAAAAGACCGTATCGCTTTTTGATCGCAGTTGATGGTTTGGTAGAGTCGGATTCCCGGCTTGGATTAGGAATGTCGTGGCTATTCCCGGTTTTCACGAATTCCCAATCGAACGCTGGAATAGTCTTCGTGTAGCTTAACTCTGCTTTTATACATGACGACATAATTAATTTCGCATGGGTGCGGGCCTCTGCGCCTGCCCCCTCACCCCCTGCCCCTCTCCCCGTTGGGGCGAGGGGAGAGTAAATTCTAAGATTATTACACCCTCTCCCCTGGGGAGAGGGTGGCCGCAGGCCGGGTGAGGGAGTGACAAAACCAACGACGCTGCATATAGCTCCTGCTGAATAGTTGACGTTGCCGGAATCGCTGGATCCCCTCTAAATAAGTCTTTCCACCCACCTCCCATAGTCAGACTTTCGCCAGGTGTTGCTCGAGGCGTTCCAGGCTTTCCGCCCATCCCTCGGCCATCTGCATCTTCAGCATCGCGTCGCGAACCGCGACCGAGTCGAAGCGGGTCCGGATCGTGAGCTTCGTCTTTCCGTCTTGCTCTTCGAATTTGACTGTCATGAGGAATTCCAGGACGAACTTGCGCCCTGCCTTCTGAAGCTTCTCGCTCAGGAGGTCTTTCCACTCGGCCGGGACTTCGGCAAGGTCTTGGGTGTAGACGAGCCGCTCGGGCTCGACGATCTCCCGATAGACGCCCTTGAGCGGATACTCGACGCCCTCGGGGCTGCGCATGACGATGCGATACGTGCCGCCCGGTCGCACATCCATTTCACAGACAGGAACTGTAAAGGTATGCGGCCCCCACCACTCCGACATCTGCTTTGGATCGGTCCACGCC
>QHZP01000468.1 GCA_003224715.1 Acidobacteriota bacterium
TGGAGGTAATCACAATGAAAGCAAACTTCAATTCACATCGTCGTGCAGTGCTGTGCGCTCTCGCGCTGTTCGCCATTCTGGCGGGAGTCGCCTCCGCACAAGACTATCGAGCTAAGGTCCAGGGCATGGTGCTTGACCCGAGCGGGGCGGCCGTGGCCGGGGCCATGGTAACTTTGCGAAACATCAATACCAGCCTTGAGAACGCCAAGCAGTGCGACTCCGTGGGTCACTACCTCTTTGACCTGGTTCAGCCAGGAACCTACAGCGTCAGTGTGCAGGCTTCCGGGTTTCAGAAGTTTGTGCAGCAAAACGTAACGGTCCTGACCCGCGGCGATGTCACGGTCAACGCTACTCTCACAGTGGGCGAAATAACACAATCGGTCAACGTGACCGAAGAGGTCAGCTCAGTGGAGTTCAACACTTCCACTATGACCACCACCGTTCAGGGGAATATGCTGAAAGACCTCCCTGTCCTGGCACGCAACCCCTTCACACTGGCCATGCTGAATCCGGCCGTGGTCAACCAGTATTGGGATGTCGCCCATCGCAATCCGTTCTACATGTGGTCGAATGGCGGACTTGACATCGGCGGCCCCACCGGCGGCAAGAACGACCAGGAGTTGGACGGCACAACCTTGAACGTCTCCGCGCGCGGATCTTACAACGCGCCCATGGATGCGGTCCAGGAACTGGCCATCCAACAAAACGCCATGGACTCCGAGTTCGGCTTCAGCGCTGGCGGTACGCTCAGCCTCTCGATGAAGTCGGGCACCAACGATTTTCATGGCACCACTTACTATTTTGGTCGGACTCCGGCCTTGAACGCTCTGGCCAACCGCATCACCCGTGACCCTAA
>QHZP01000469.1:0-6251 GCA_003224715.1 Acidobacteriota bacterium
GACGAAGCGGTAAAGGTGCCTACCTCTGGAACCCACATAGGTGACAGCTACTAGGAAGCTGTGCGCCAGCTCATGCTCAACAGTAGCGTTCCATTCAAAAGCGTAGGCGGTTTTCAAATTCTGATCGAAGTGAGTGATGGCGCTGGGGGGAACTGGAATTGTCCTGTTGGGAAAGAGAGAATAGGGGTTGTCGAATAATGCGGGCGTCACAAAAACATCCGTGAGTCGAGTGATACCGTAGGTAGGTGGATTCAAGTTTTCAAAAGCAAAGCCAGGTAAATGCTCGTAGAAGACGCCGGATCCCAATCGAATTACGCTTGTGCCGTTGCCACTGAGATCGTAGGCCAGCCCCATTCGTGGACCGCAGTTTCTACGGCGTGGGAGGTAATAGTGGTTCCTATAATCTCCTGGTGCCTCGATCGTGCGAAGCAAGCGACCATTGGCCATGCGCTCGAAAATATTGTTCCCATCTCCATAGTAGAAGCTCGCATCGAGTGACTTCTCGTGGCCGGGTCTGTGGCCTTCACCGAAGTACTCATAGCGCAACCCCGGCGAAAGCGTGAGGCGTGGGGAAATCTTCCAAGAGTCCTGGAAGAAGCCACCCAAATCATTGAAATGGTAGTGGCGCCGTTTTGTTGTAGGTCCGAAGGGTGGATCCATGAGCTCACCGGGCACATGTCCCTTCGGATCCAGCGAAATCTGATAAGAAGAAAGGTGGCCGTTCACGAAGCTCTGCAGATCTCGGAACTCACCTTGGTTGTTTCGAGTGACAGAAACTTCCGTTGGGATGCGGTTATCACGCAAGTGGATATATTGCCAACCGAATTTCAGGTTATGTTTTCCTTTGATCCAATTCGCGGTTTGATAACCCTGATAAGCATTCTGGGCACCACCGAAGGCATTTCTCCCCGAGGGAAGCGAGAGGGAACGTGCCGTTCCACTGATGGCATCGCCGATGATTGCAAAAGAAGGGAAGCCTGCAGAAGGTGCTGGGGGACTTTCCTGGAGCAATCGGTTATAGACAAGGCGAGACTCTGTGTAGAAGGTACCGTACCACAAACGCGTCAGATTCAGGGTTACGTTTTGGTTTCGGATGAAAGAGGATTGATCCAGGTCCGGTGAATAAGGTTGACTCACAGTGGCAAACTGATTGGCATCCTGAAAGGCATAGCGCAGGTTCAGGGCCGATCGCTCATTAATGCTGTAGTCGAGCCGGGTGGTCCACAGATAAGTGTTTTGAGGTGATCCGGCCCCCGCATCGACAGGACCTGTTCGCGAACTGGACGCAAAGGAGGGGATCGTTACAAAACCGGTGCTTATTTTGGAGCCACAACCTCTGCCGAATGGACAGAGTGTGCGCGTACTTATGTCAGTGGAGGAAAGATTGGACGGTAGCGGGAACCTCTGGAACATAGCATTGGTTCCCGCTGAGCTCACTGCCAGGAGTTGGGGAGTTGGCACGTAATAACTCAGCGTGGCGAAACTACGGACCAGGATGGGCTCGAATGCTCCGAAATAGAACACCTTGTCCCTGTAAACGGGACCACCGAAAGCGCCACCTAGCTGATGCCGGTTGAACACGGGTCTGGCTATACCGCGCGCATTGTTCTCAAAGGTATTGGCGGCCAGCTTCGAGTTGCGATTGAAGTAGTAGGCGACCCCATGAAAATCGTTAGTGCCGCTCTTGGTTACGACATTGGCTATGAAACCTACGTTGCGGCCAAACTCGGCCGTAAAATTGTTGGTCAGCAGTCGATATTCCTGCACGGCGTCCAATGGGACAATTTGTCCCGGGCCTGAATCATAGGGTTCATTATTATCGCTGCCATCCAGAAGAAAACTGCCACTCTCCGGACGCTGGCCGTTGAGCGCAAAACCGATACCTCGGCTGACGCTGGCTGGGGTTGCACCGGCACTGAGCGTCACGAAGTCGTAAGGGTTTCGAGTCAGCGAAGGCAATTCGGTGATGGCAAGCTGGTTTACTGTACTGCTCTGCATCGCAGTTTCAGCCTGGATGAGTGGCACACCTTCTTCTTCGGTGATGCTAGTGATGACCGATCCCAGCTGCATTGAGAAGTTGAGAGAAATCGCATCTTGAACGTGGAGCTCAACACCAGGTTTTACAATGGTTCGAAATCCAAACATGCGGACGATCACTCGGTAGTGTCCAGGGGGAAGATTTGGAATTCGATACAGACCTTCTTTATTAGTCTTCCCCCGGAAAATGGTATTGGTATCGATGCTGGTCGCTTCGATCTGAGCTCCGGTTAGAATGCCCCCCAGCGAATCCGTCACACGACCGGTCAGCGTGGCGGTGGGACTTGCCAAGGCGACGCCAGCAGTTCCAAGCAAGGTCATAAAGATGATGGCTGAAGCATTAACTAGCTTTGGCATCCCTTGGGTACCCTTGGGTATGCTCAGGCATTACCATCTCACACAACTACACATCTTAGTATGCAGTTGAAACAGGCGATTTGTGTCAAGACGAGAAAAAAAGTGTGAAAAAGTGCAAAGGCGAGCAGAGAAGCTCCCCAAAGGCCAGGGAAAGACATCAGATAAGATCTATTGATGCCTCTCACAGAGTACCTCCAGCAATGAAAAATGGACGACTGCGGGCCTGCCAACAACTCCCCTGGCGGAATCTGCAAGACGGGCTGCTTTTAGGGAACCCTGCGTGGACACGACGCCTGCTCTCCGCCGGAGCTTAGCAAGGGGATCCCTAAAATGCATTCTTACTTAATCTGGTCAATCCTTTCCTCTCCATTGTTCCTTTTCTCGTTTTGATCAGGGATGATTGGGATTGGCCTTCAGGTAGGCGTACATGAGCGGTTGCCCTCTGGGTTTCATACTGCCACCTTTGGGTTCAATAGTGACGAATACCGCATCAATCTCAGCTAAAACGGTTGGGTCGTCATATTTGAGCACCCAGCGATTTTGAGTCTGGTCATCTGCGAAGAAAACCCCGAGACTCTGAACCGACCCAGCCTTGGATTCTCGTTGTCCCCATGCCTGGAAGGAGTACTTTTCCAGGGGTTTCTTCTTTTTTTCAAGGTCATAGGCATAAAAGATTAGCGATTTGCCTTCCGTGTAGAAGACCCGGCCAAAGGGCCGTTTGGTTCCCAGGCTGTCCACATCGGCAACATCGATGATATGCAGATTACGAGCGCCCATGAGATCGCGAATATCGCGGCCAGAGGCCAGCAGTTCCCTCTCACGCTCCAGCATGTCGGATTGGGCACTCAGTCTTTCCGTGAGATCACGGATATGGGCTTGTTGAGCGGTAATCGTGGAGGCATCCACGGAACGATCCCGGCGAAGCTTTTCAAGCTCTTCGGCTGTCTGGCGCAGGGTCAACTCTGTCTCGCTCAGTTTGTTCGATCCTGGGGTGTTGTTCTTGAAGGCTAGTAACTCCGCCCGTAGTGACTTCAGTTCAGAGGAAGCGTTTTGCAATTGCTCGTCAAGAGTTCGTGACCTAGCGATGGCCATCGCATAATGGCTTGGGCTCGGGCTCTGCCCCGAAGGCGCAGTCGAAGGCCTCTCACCGTGCGTCTCCTGAGGTTGAGCTTTAAGGGGAGGTCTTGGTTCGGAAAGCTCGGCAATACGCAGCTTAAGCTTGGCAAGCTCGTCATTCAGCCTGGTTACTTTGCGAAATGCTTCCACCCTCTGTGAATTGCTCTCGTGCAGTCTGTGTCGGAGCATACCGATTGCCAGGCCTGCAACCATGAGCACCATGAAGACTGCTAAAGTCTGCGGGCGCAGTGGCGAAAATGGCCTTTTAAGGCAGATCCAAAATGAAGATAGAAAGCTGTAACGCACCCTATCCGGCTCGGCCTCACCCAATTGTATTCCTTCTAGCCGTGCACGCTGAATGAACCGCTGCTTGAAACTGGAGTCGTGAAAGGAGATTTTGGATGAGTCTGAAAACGATCCGTCTTGTGGATCGAGAAGAGGAAGATGCTCGTGAAGAATCTCCGTAAAATCAGCCTGCCGGACACGGCAAGAGGCGCAGGATCGAAGATGACATCGAAGTTCGTCAAATTCTTCCTTGGAAATCTGACCCAAGGCCGCCAGGGCGCAGAGCTCCTCGAAATGTTCATGATTTAATTCACCAGATTTCAACATACTACCCCCCTTACGGGTTTCTTCTGCAAACAAGATCGTTCATTCAAAAAGTCTCTTAATTTCTTTAGTCCACGATAGTAATGGTTCCTGATGTTGGGTAAAGGCTCCTCCAAATGTTCCGCGATCTCCTTCAACAAAAGTCCGTGAAAGTACGCCATCTCCAACGTCTTTCTTTCCTTTTGGTTCAAAGTTTCCAATCCTCTCTCAATGACCCGAGCCCACTCATGATAAGTCAATCCATTCCAACCGTTCGAATTGTGAGGTAGCTCCCATTCATTGATGTCGGAACCCTTCAGTCGACCATAGAAGTTCCTCAAGTTCAGGTACTTCTGGCGGTTGAGGCTCCTGTGGTAGGCATACTGGAGAATCCAGGTCTTAGCACTGCCTTTGGAAGGGTTAAAGTTTTCTATCTTCCGATAAACCTCAAGGAAGACCTCCTGCATTAAGTCCTCCGCTTCCCCGTGGTCATGCAGGATTTTAAGAGCAATGCTGAAAACCAAACGATAGTGGCGGTCGAAGAGCACGGATAAGGCATCTTGATGACCCTGTCTGAGTTGATCCATCAGTTTTTCGTCAGAACTGGATTGAAGTCGATCGATTGCCACAAGTACTCTCGGTGAAAAGTGCGGCTGCTCGTCCCGATCATCAGACATCACTAGACAAATCCACACCTAGTATGCAGTCCGGATGATGCTTTTGTATCATAGGAAAAGCACAATTTCATAATAAATTAATAAGCGATGTGTCGGCGCCAAGGTCAATATAGATTTGGGAGGGATTTGCTTGGAGGGAAACGCTTAGCAGGATTTTTCGGAACTACTGAAGAGGGTGGAACAGCCAATCCAAGATTGATTCCTGGAGACAGAATGCACTTAATTCGACTGTCCATTTTGCCACTGCAATAAGGCCATCTCCGCCACGAAGCCTGGACCAAAGGCCACCATCAGGCCAAGATCCCGGTGGCGAGGAGAAGAGCTTTGCTGGATTTCCTGCAAAACCGCTAGCACTGTAACACTGCTCATGTTGCCCCGGTTGAAAAGTACCTTAAGGGTTGGGGCCAGGTTTTCTCTGGAGAGAGCGAGTTGCTTGCCAATGATCTCGACAATCCGGACACTCCCAGGATGAAGCACGAAATGGTGCAGGGATTCGACCCCCACTTGGCAGTCTTTGAGGAATGAATCTACGGTCGGCTGAATTTGATTCCTTATAAACGGGGGGATGTCCGGCGATAGGATAATGCGAAGACCTTCATTACACAGTTCAAAACCCATGTAGTCCAAGGTGCCAGGAAAAAACCGGGTGACTGCCTTTTGCATTGCGGGCAAGGGTTCGACACCGTTGAGATTGGCAGAAACAACAGTCGCTGCCACACCATCGCCAAAAAGGGTGGAAGAAACGATGTTGGTCATGCTGAGGTCATCAAGCAAAAATGTTTGCGAACAAAATTCATGAGCCAGAAGAATTACCGTCCGATCCGGATAGGCCCGGCAATATTCCCAGGCGCGGATTAGACCGACCGCGCCTCCAGCACAGCCATGTTCGGTCAGAATCATTCGTGAGGCGTTTATTCCCAATCTATTCATGATGTGAGCGTCGACACCGGGTATGGTAAATCCAGTGCACGATACACTGATGAACATGTCCACTTCCCCGGGATCGACCTGGTTAAGAGCAAGGGCATCTTCAACAGCTTGGGTTCCCAATTCGATGGAAGCTTTCACATACTGGCTGTTGGTGGTACGAAAGTCCCGGTTGCGGAGCACTTCGTCTGGTGGAAGCAAGATGTACCGGGAATTGATTTGAGTCTTATCCAGGATGGAATGAAATTTTTCGATGAGTTTACTGCTCTTTCCTTTTTCCCTCAGCCAGCGTTCTAAATAGACACGACTGATCTCAGCACTCACCTTGTGTGGTGGGTGAACCACAGATACTTTTCCTGTTCGAATCCGACCGTCCAGAAAATCCTCCGCACGACCACCTTACCAGTGGCGAGCAACCTCAGACCGTCAAGGGTCAGGTCTCCCGAAGCAGCTCACCCCTCACCCGGCCTGGTGAACGCTTATCAAGCGTTCACCCCTCTCCCCAGGGAGAGGCATGGGAGCTTTGAGAAAGCTCCCTGGGTGAGGGGA
>QHZP01000469.1:6262-13122 GCA_003224715.1 Acidobacteriota bacterium
TCGTCGCCACCAGGTAACCCTAGAACGTCCTCGCCACATTCTTGCAGTGGTTGATTTCAGTGCGAGCAGGAATTAACGCGGGCGCCCGCAGTCCATAAGAGCAGGTTTTCTACTATAACGGTATCTGTCTCTTTTGACAAAAAATATTAAAGCCAAACCCGGGGGGTATTTCCAATTGATTCTTGTGAAACTGGCGGCTAGTGAAGAAAGGCTTGCTTTGCGAAATTATTTGGCGTAATAGCCCTCCCGCGCCCTAATTTTATAGGTAGGATTACCAACTCGAATCTCAATTTTCCGAAATTTTCCTTTCTCACCCCTTGGCCTGGGGTAGTACCCCAAATAATATTGGGTACGCAGCTCATCGCTGATATTTGTGAAGGAGGAATGAAGGGATTCTGGTGAAGAGACTTTGAAGAATTTGCCGCCCGTTCTTTCAGTTAGAAAGATCATAGCATGCTCTCCCGCCAAATTGCGCCCGGGTTCGCTTTTGATAGGTTGTACCACTAATGCATAGACCACGGCCTCAGAATTTTGAGCCAATTTCAGGCAATCTCTTAGTTGAACTTGACTGGTGGTATCGGTGCCGTCAGAGATAACCAGGATAACTTTTCGTCCGCGGGCGCTGGACAAGCTCTCCGCGGCCAGGAAAACAGCGTCATATAGGGAGGTGTAATGGAGCGGATGGCGCTGCATATTTTTTCCAACCGGCTGGTGAATTTCACCAATTCATTCACATCTTCAGAAACCTGAAAGATAGAAGCACGGTCAGCCGGGCGAAGTATGGATTGCAGAAATTCAATGGCCGCGTCTTGTTCGGTTCGTAGCTCCGAAACGATGCTAATGGAACTATCAAAGAGCAAGCACAACCACAAAGGCTGATCCGACTCTTTTCCGAAGAGAGCCACTTCCTGCGGGTTCCCATCCTCGTAGACCTGAAAGTCTTGTTGCTTCAAGGTCGAAACCGTAGTTCCTTCCGGAGTGGTAACGGTAACCAGAACTCCGACCAAATTGACATCCACAAGCAACTTGAAATCATTCTTTGAAGGATTTGTTTGGTCCTGGGCCTTCAGGAGTGGAGGTAACAAAAAAGATAATAGACTGAGTATTGGTATTAGGCAAAGATGTGCTGAAAAGGCACTGCCGCCATTTGATGGTGGAGAGCCTGAACTTTCCCCTTTTCGAAGATTCATGAGGTTTATGGAATCGAAAACCTCGCCATTCAATTTAAGCTTTTGCCAAAAGCGTTGGATGATAAATCAGGCAGGCCAGTTGCAACCAATCATAAGATGGGCGACTGGGAGAAATCACCTTCGACCCAGATCTCCCCATCTTCGAAGAACTCTTTCTTCCAAATAGGGACGATTTTCTTCACCGTATCGATGGCAAAGTGGCAGGCCTCAAAGGCAGTTCTACGGTGGGCGGAAGTAACGACGATGCCGACGCTGGTTTCGCCTATCTCGAGTCTCCCCAGTCGATGAACAATTCCGACTTGATTCACTGCCCATCGCTGCTTGAGAGTCTCACCGATTTCCCTCATTTTTCTTAAAGCCATCGGCTCGTAGCCTTCATATTCCAAGTAAAGAGTCCTTCGTCCCTGAGTATTGTTTCTAACAACTCCTGCGAAGATCAGGGTAGCCCCATCTTGCGGCTGCGTCAGCTGCTTGGCAAGCAAATCTAAATGGATGGCATCCCGAACAATCTCGTAAACATCCCCAGTTTCCATTTGCTGATAGCTTCTCATCCTCAATCCTCGCCTCCGCTGACCGGTGGGAAGATCGCCAGCTCATCACCCTCTTTGATCCTGGTGTCGAGGTCGGCAAATTCCTGGTTGACGCAAAAAAGTAAACTTTTCCCAAAACCTTCGACTTGCGGAAATTGGGCTCGCAAGGTATCCCAGACATCACGCACGGTCAACATCTCGTTGCGATAGAGCTCGACCATTTCGCATCCTACTATCTCTCTAAGCCGGGCAAAAAGTAGAACTTTGATCTTCATTAACTCTCATTGGAAGTCAGGTCTTGGTTGACCGTCAAGTTAAAAGTTGATAAACCCTACTGCGTTGTTACCAGCCACAGCCGGCACGTGACGGCAAGAACGGGCTGTTCTCGACCGCCCGTAGCACGGCGGAGAGCCAAGTGACGCCGTGGCTTTTCTGTATTACAGGAGCGCCTGAGTCTCTTTATGGCATGCGTTTTGAAACCAGGAAGTCGCGTTCAAACTAGCCTGAAATAAGCCTTGACGAAGCACTCCGGTTCGGTTAACTTTAATTTGGCTGTCAACATTGTAAGTTATTGTTTTTAAAAATTGTGAAACTTTAGACATGTACCTGAACACATGTCGCTCAGATTTTACGATGTGATGGCTGTTTTAAATTAGTTCTTTCTCAGGTACCACCCCACATAAACTAATTGGCTCCCTGCTCCATTGCGTGCCGTTTTAATTTAGCAGACGGGAGCTTTCGACAAGGAGTGTACAGCATGACAGACTCCGGTTTTGTCAAAGCTCTCAAGGACATGAACCTAAGATATCCCGAGGGTAAGATCACCAATTTCTTTCCGGAAAAGGGATACGGTTTTATCACAAATCAAAAGGGCGAGAAGATTTTCTTTTTTTTGCCTGAGGTTGATACGATGGGCTGCCGCGTAGAAGACATACGCAAAGGCATGCGGGTTGGATATGATGTTTCTCTTACCGCGAAAGGGAGAAGAATCTCAAGAATGAAAATTCTCAGCGTGCACTAAAAATCTCAAGCTGGACCAACTCGGGATGGCCACTCTTCTCAACCGGGACGCCTATGACCTTATGTCCTTGAGAAAAATTGATATGTAGATAACGACCACCCTCAGGCGAGAAGTAGCCTGATGGTGGTTTTTATTTGCTGTTGATAGTTTTTGAGCAAAAGTACCAGCAGCCTGACGAACGCTTACAATCATGAGAAATTATCTCCCTTTACTTTTGATGTTTGCTTTGTGCGCCATTACGGTTTGGGTAGTGATTTTTCTCAGTACGGTGCTCGGCCCCAAGAAACCCAGCAAAATTAAGGATACACCCTTTGAGTGTGGGCAACAGCCCTTTCAGTTACCCACGGACCGCTTCTACGTTCGGTTTTATTTGATTGCAATGCTGTTTATCCTTTTTGATATTGAAGTCGTGTTTCTCTTTCCTTGGGCGGTAGTTTTCAAAACGCTGGGCCTGGCGGGATTTATGGGCATGTTTATTTTCATCCTGATCTTAGGGGCGGGTTATGTTTATGCCTGGAAGAAGGGTGCTTTTGAGTGGGAATAGTTCTCTAGATTGAGACTGGTTCCCGAGCCTTTATGACAATTTCTGAAATACAGCGTAAATTGAATGCGCTAATCGACGTTGTCAAGGATGAGGACAAGATTCTCATCCTCATGCATGACAATCCCGACCCCGATTCGATCGCCAGCGCCCTGGGATTGCAGTACATGTTGGAACAATTGGCAAAGAAGCCGTCATTGATAGGCTATGCCGGCATTGTGGGCAGGGCAGAAAACCGGGCAATGCTCAAGTACCTAGGAATTAAGCTTTGCTCCTTGTCGAGAATCTCTTTGGCCGATTTTCCGTGTGTGGCAATGGTAGACACCCAGCCGTCAACTGGTAATAATTCCCTACCCGCAGGCAGGTCACCCCAAATTGTCATCGACCATCATCCCTACAGGCACTCGAGTAGAAAAGTTACTTACCGAGAAATAAAGCCGAAATATAACGTCACGGCTTCGATCATTACCGAATATTTGATCGCTTCCCGATTAGTTTTAGACCCGATTCTGGCCACGGCCTTATTCTACGCCATTAAGAGTGAGACTGAAGGTCTGGGAAGAGAGGTAGGGAAGATCGAAGCAAAACTGAGACACTTCCTTTATCCCTATGTCGATCAGAAGCTCCTGGCCAATATAGAAAACGCTCGCGTTAGCCGGGAATACTTTCAAATTATCCACTCAGCTCTGGAACATGCCCTCATTTATGGCGATGTAGTCATGGCAAATCTCGAAACGGTCACAAATCCGGATATTATTGCTGAAGTGGCTGACGTGTTGATGCGGCTCGAAAAGATTAAATGGAGTTTCTGTTTTGCTGCCTACAATGGAGACATTCTTGTCTCCGCCAGAACGATCGACCGAGCCAACGATGTGGGAACTCTAATGCGAACCGCATTCGGAGATTTAGGTTCGGCAGGAGGTCATGAAATGATGGCTGGAGCCAAGATCTGGGCCAAAACAACATCGCCCGTACGCAAGAAGGCGTTCATTCGCCAACTCATGAATCGGTTACTACGATTGACAGGTAACAATTCAGATAAACCAGAAAAACTAATCGCTTAATGCAGAGTTCAAGTTATGACATTGGAAGTTTCTGAACAAAAAGAGGCTTTGACTTCTCGAAACCTCTTGTTGAATGTGGGACCGGCCCATCCGGCAATGCATGGTGTGATTCGCATTCTGACTGAATTGGAAGGCGAGACCGTAGTCAAAGCTTCCGTAGAAATTGGCTATTTGCACAGAGGGTTTGAGAAAAGTTGCGAGAATGGGAGCTTACACAGACCGGCTCAATTATGATTCCCCCTTAATTAACAACTTCGGATACTGCATGGCTGTAGAAAAGCTCATGGGGATTGAAATCACCGAGAGGTGCAAATATGTCCGAGTGATAATGAGTGAGATCTCCCGCGTTTGCGATCACCTGACCTGTGTGGCAGCATCAGCCATGGAATTGGGCGCGATGACGGTGTTCCTCTATATGATCAAGGCGCGGGAATATCTTTGGGAACTGATTGAGGATGTAACCGGGGCTCGTCTCACCATTTCTTATGGACGTATTGGAGGAATGAGTGGAGACCTCCCCGAAGGGTTCGAGGTCAAGGCGCGCGAAATGTTCAAAAAGGTCAGAGAGGTTCTGGCCGAAGTGGACAAGCTGCTCACTCGAAACCGGATTTTTGTGGACCGGCTAAAAGGGGTAGGGATCATTCCAAAAGCAGATGCCGTTGCTTATGGCTTCACGGGTCCTGTTCTTCGTTCCACCGGCGTCAATTATGATGTTCGTAAACATCAGCCGTACCTCGTTTATGACCAACTGGATTTTGAAGTTCCAGTGGGCACCACGGGTGACAATCTGGACCGCTACTATGTGCGAATGCAGGAAATGGAGCAAAGCTTGAGGATCGGCGAGCAGGTTTTGGAAAGGCTGCCAAAGGGACGCCTGAATGTGGACCATGAGGGGAAGGAAATCGAAGCGCACGAGATGGTAGATCGTGCAAAAATGGGACTGACTCGGGGGATCACAGAGACGTTGGTACAACTTTCCCCCAATCTCGAGGGTCTTGAGGACTCCATGTACGATCAAATTACTGCCAAAGAGAAGCGCGCTGTGCTCCCTGCCAAGCGAGATGCCTATGGAAACATTGAAGGGCTCATGAATCATTTCATGTTAATCATGAACGGCAATGGAATCCGTCCACCTCAGGGTGAAGCCTATTTTGCAGTGGAAGGAGCCAACGGGGAGCTCGGGTTCTATGTCGTCAGTGATGGTTCAGATAGACCTTATCGCGTTCGCGTCCGACCTCCTTGTTTTCCCTTGATGGCGGGTCTGCATAAAATGCTGGAAGGTTACATGATGGCGGACGTGGTTCCCACATTCGGCTCCATTAACATGATTGCCGGAGAACTAGATCGCTAATGCCCGAACTCGTTATCTTAAGGGATGTTCAAGATTCCGAAAGGCGTCATATCGAGGATTACCTAAAGGTAGGCGGTTACCAGACGCTCAGGAAGGTCCTATTAGAACTCAAGCCTGAGCAAGTTGTAGACGAAGTCAAGAAGTCGGGGCTTAGAGGCCGTGGGGGTGCCGGTTTTCCAACTGGCATTAAGTGGAGCTTCATTCCCAGAAATGTGGACAAGCCAAAGTATTTAGTGGTTAACGCTGACGAAAGCGAGCCGGGTACCTGCAAAGACAGAGTCATTATCGAAAGAAATCCTCACTTGCTGATGGAAGGCATTGTGATGGGAAGCTATGCCATCGGAGCGCACCGTTGTTATCTCTATATTCGGGGAGAGTATTACGAACAGGCACAAATTCTCAACAGGGCTATTGAGGAAGCTTATCAGCATGGTTTTCTTGGAAAGGACATTTTGGGTTCCCGCTATGACTTGGATGTCTATCTCCATCGGGGTGCCGGGGCTTACATTTGTGGAGAAGAAACCGGTTTACTGGAATCTCTAGAAGGCAAGAAGGGCTGGCCGAGGCTAAAGCCACCTTTTCCAGCCGTGGTTGGTCTTTATGGTTGCCCGACCGTCATCAATAACGTCGAAACGTTGGCGGCTGTTCCACGAATCATGGAAAGGGGTGGAGATTGGTTTGCCAGTCTAGGCTCGCCAAAGAATGGAGGTACCCGGCTCTTTGCAGTTAGTGGCCACGTTAACAAGCCCGGAACTTACGAGCTCCCGCTTGGAATCCCGTTGCGTGAAATTATTTTCAACTATGCTGGGGGTATCAAAGACCACAAGGAGTTAAAGGCGGTTATCCCGGGCGGAAGTTCTTGCCCTATTCTAACAGCAGATGAGATTGACGTGAAGATGGATTTTGATTCAGTTGCCGCCATCGGTTCGATGCTTGGTTCCGGGGGTGTGGTGGTCATGAATGAAGAGACCTGCATGGTGAAAGTTTTGCTTCGGATCGCCAAGTTCTATGCTCATGAATCGTGTGGACAGTGTACTCCTTGCCGGGAAGGGACCACCTGGCTGAAAAATATCCTACAAAGAGTGAATGACGGACAGGGCCGCCCGAAAGATTTGGATCACCTGATGGGCATAGCTTTCAACATGATTGGCACCACGATCTGT
>QHZP01000470.1:0-495 GCA_003224715.1 Acidobacteriota bacterium
TATGAATTCCTGCGCAGACTACCACCCCACCTTTGGCCACAGATCGCAGAGCAGTTGGGACCAACTCTCCAACGGGGGCAAAGAGTATGGCGGCGTCCAGCGGCTCTGGCGCAGAGCGGCTCGAGTCGCCCGCCCAGTGCGCTCCCAACTTAAGCGCGAATTGTTTTCCGAGGGTGTCCCCAGGTCGGGTAAAAGCATAGACGCGACGGCCTTGGTGACGAGCCACCTGAATTAGAATGTGAGCTGCTGCGCCAAAGCCGTAAAAACCGAGTTTTTCCGCATTCCCGGTCATGACCAGCGAGCGATAGCCGATGAGCCCGGCACACAAGAGCGGTGCGGCTTGCGGATCTGGATAACCCTCGGGAAGGCGAAAACAGAAGCGCTCATCGGCAAGCGCATACTCAGCATATCCTCCATCAATCTGGAAACCAGTGAACCGGGCGTGGTCGCAAAGGTTTTCGCGACCCGCCTGGCAGTATCGGCACTTGCCACAGG
>QHZP01000470.1:520-6852 GCA_003224715.1 Acidobacteriota bacterium
AAACTGCGTTACGCCTTGGCCAATTTCCACGACGCTACCAACAACCTGATGACCCGGCACGAGTGGCAGCTTTGGGCCAGGAAGTTCGCCATCGACCACATGAAGGTCGGTCCGACACACTGCACAAGCATGGACACGAAGAAGGATTTGATTCGACCCTGGACTTGGCCGGGATAAATCTGCAACCCGTAATGGCCTGCCAGGGACTTCGAGTATCATCGCAAGCATGGGTTGGTCGTAGATTCAGAAATAAAATCCGTCATTGAGCTTCTCCTAAACATTCATCAAGACTGGCAAGCCGGTAGCCATTTGCGGCCTTTACCGTTACAATAGTTGCACGGACGTGGGAGATCTACTTTCAAAGTCACCCAAAGTCACCGATTCCTTTGTAGGGCTCCATTTTCACTGGAAAGTGGAACGCCCGCCGGCTCTGGTGTGTCTTACTTAGTTTTTGCCACCCTCGTTCACATTTGGTTTTCTCTTCCGGAGTGTTCCCGGCCATTTCGGTTCTAGGGTAGACCGAATGCCTGGAGAGAAGGAAGTGCTGATTTTGCCCCTAAGTATCTGTCCTGCTCCTATAGCGACACTACCATACGAAGCAAATATCCGGGGTATATTTAATTATGGCAGTCCGATCGACAAACGATAGCGCGAAACGTCAATATCAGCTTGTTCGGTCGTTTCTAACAAGATGAAAATGGAAACAGTGGGTAATCAGCGTCTGTGGAACGGAAGACCCTCTTGGCTAGAGTTTGGCTTGGATTGGCTTTATCTTCTCGTCCTCTGCTGCTTCGGCGCTTCATCTTTTAGCGCACAAACCAATCCAGCAAGCCCATTTGATTACATTCAAACCGAGACCCATTGGAAGCCAGCCGGCGGACTGCGCAGCTACGATTCGAAGACCCTTCCCAACTTGCGACCCAAAGAGGCTCTGATTTTTAACGAGTATGGTTTTACCAGATTGGACATTCAGGAGTTTCAGCAGCATGGGAACACTATCGTGATAGAAATCTATGAGATGGCGGATCCAACGGCGGCTTACGGAATTTACACTTTTCTTAGGAGCGGGGCGGCCCAACCACTGCAAGGTATCGGCAACATGGGAGAGCAGCAAGATTTCGAAATCTCGTTCGCGCAAAACCGGTATTACGTGAAGATGTTCTCTCCGTCTCGATCTTCGCTCGTGCAGCCCGTTCTTCTGAAGATGGCACGAATCCTTTCCCGAGTTTTACCAAAATCTTTCGTCGTTCCGTCCGTGGTAACCAGATTGCCGCAAGAAAATCTGATGAAGGAGAGCGTTGTGTTTGTGCTCGGATTTCGCGCACTCAATCAAAAATTTCCTTTCGGAAACACAGATCTTTTCGGACTTGAGAACGGGGCTGAAGCGGTTCTAGCGGAGTACCGGTTCCCCCAGGATTCAGCTAAGCTACTTCTCATCAACTATCCCACACAGCAACTGGCAAAGAAGTACCTGCAAAGTGGCTATCAAGCCTACGCGGCTCAGAATCCAAATCAGTCCATATTCTTCAGAAGAGATGGCCCTCAAGTAGTACTCGTCTTGGGTGCCAAATCAGCAGAAGCCGCGACCGCACTGTTGGAGAAAATGTCCTATGTCTCTACAGTCAGTTGGGACCCGAAAGCCCAGCCGTTGTCGATTGCCCGAATGATGCTCAATATCTTTCTCTATATTGGCGTCATGCTGGTTTTGACATTAATGGCCGGGATTGCTTTTGGTTTTATCAGGGTTTTGTCAAAGAAACTCTTCCCTAATCGGCTTTTTGATCGTCGGGAAAGTATGGAAATTATCCGGCTGAACCTGTCACTCCCTAAGAAATGAGATGAAGAAAGGTCATTGCTTAGGCAATGGTGAAAAGATGGAATCTTAGAAAGATTGAACGCGAATCCAAAAATGAAATGGGACCTCTGGGCAACGCTTAAATCGCTCACCTCGAAGTTTGTTAGCTTGGTCTAGACGCATCAAACCTTGATAATTTCTACCAATTCTTTTACGGCGTTAGCGGGTTTCTTCAAGGCGGCGTCTTCCTCGGGCGTCAATTTGATCTGGATGATTTCCTCGACCCCGCTCTTGCCTAATTTGACGGGCACGCCTACGTAGAAGCCCCTAATTCCATATTCTCCTTCCAGGTAAGCAGCGCAGGGTAAAATTTTCTTCTTGTCCTTGAAAATGGCTTCCACCATTTCGACCGTGGCCGCAGACGGCGCATAGTAGGCGCTGCCTGTTTTCAGCAGACTTACAATCTCTGCCCCTCCATCCCGAGTCCGTTTGACCAACGCATCAATTTTTTCCCGGGGCAATAGCTCGGTGATCGGAATTCCTGCCACCGTCGAGTAGCGGGGCAGCGGGACCATAGTATCGCCGTGGCCCCCTAACACAAAAGCGTGGATGTTTTCCACTGACACGTTCAGTTCTAGCGCAATAAACGTTCTAAATCGCGCCGAATCCAGAACTCCCGCCATTCCAATGACTCGATTCTTAGGAAAGCCGGAAATCCTGAATGCCGTTTGTACCATGGCATCCAGCGGATTGCTGACCACGATTAGTATGCTGCGGGGAGAATGCCTCACGACCTGTTCAGTCACGCCCTTCACAATTTCATAATTCTTAACCAAAAGGTCGTCCCGACTCATCCCGGGTTTTCTGGGCAGACCAGCCGTTATAACAACGATGTCAGAGTTCGCCGTGTCTCTGTAATCGTTAGTGCCGAGGATATGGCTGTCGTAACCTTCGATCGGGCCAGACTGTAAGAGATCCAACCCTTTCCCCTGAGGAACTCCTTCAATAATGTCAATGAGCACGACGTCAGCCAACTCTTTGTCTACGATCCTCTGAGCAGCAGTGGCCCCCACGTTCCCCGAGCCCACAATGGTTACTTTTTTTCTCATAACGAAGGCTCCTTTAGCGACGTCGTCGACTTAGGTCCGTACCTGAATATCAGACCTGCATGTTTTCGATGATGGCGTCCGCGAACTCACTGGTCTTTAGCTTGGTTGCACCGCGCATCAACCTCTCCAGGTCATAGGTGACTTTTTTCTGTTGAATGGTTTTGGCAAAGGCATCTTCCGCAATTTTGGCCGCCTCGATCCAGCCCATATGCTCAAACATCATTACTCCGGATAGAACCAGAGAGCCGGGGTTAACTATATCCTGATCGGCGTATTTCGGGGCTGTTCCATGCGTCGCCTCAAAGACACCATATTCATCACCAATATTGGCCCCGGGAGCAATACCAAGTCCGCCGACCTGGCCAGCGCAGGCGTCGGATAAATAATCGCCATTGAGGTTTGGAGTAGCGATAACTTCATATTCATTGGCGCGAGTTAAAATTTGCTGAAACATTGAGTCTGCAATACGATCGTTGATCAGGATCTTTCCCTCCGGAACTTTACCCTCGTGATTCTTGTGAACTTCATTTTCTGAAATGGTCTGATCAGAAAACTCCTCTTTGGCAAGCTGGTAACCCCAATCACGAAAAGCCCCTTCCGTAAACTTCATGATGTTTCCCTTATGGACTAACGTAACCACTTTGCGCTGATTCTCAACAGCGTGACGAATGGCACGCCTCACCAGATTTTTTGTTCCGGTGATGGAAATGGGTTTGATACCGACACCGGAATCGGGCAAGATTTTCTTACCCATCTCTTTGGCCAGGAAATCGATGACTTTCTTGGCTTCGGGGCTTCCTTGGGGCCATTCAATCCCCGCGTAGACGTCCTCCGTGTTTTCGCGAAAGATCACCACATTCATTCTTTCCGGATTCTTCACTGGAGAAGGCACACCTTGATAATACTTCACCGGACGGACACACGCATACAGATTCAAGATCTGCCTGAGCGTGACATTTAAGCTGCGAATCCCTCCCCCCACCGGGTGCCTTTATGGCAGCCACCGTATCGTCTGGCAACCACTCCCCGAACTTGTTATAAGACTTTTCACCGGCAAAAACCTCATACCAATAAATCAAGCGCTTAGCACCGTAGGCCTTCTTCACGGCTGCATCGAACACCCGAATTGAAGCCTTCCAGATATCCCGCCCGGTTCCGTCACCTTCAATAAAGGGGATAATGGGATTGTCCGGAACGATTAGCTTACCGTTGGCAAAGCTTATCTTTGCGCCGTCTTTGGGAACCTCTACACCATTGTAAGACATCGTAAAATCTTCCTTCCAGGTGGATGTAGCCAAATTATTCGGAAAGAAAAGACCCTGCACTCTCTGAAGAGGGCAGGGTCACAATTATACAAGCCTTTTCCTCAATTATGGTTTGAGTTTCTCAACTCAAGCCACTGTGGCTTGTATCATGTTTATCAATGTGGTGTCAAGGTTAACGCCAGCGGTTGTCGCCAGCGGTCTTATGCCCTGTGATGAGCGAGCTTAGGGAGCGCCGCTCCAAATCAAACCTGAGCCACCTCTTCCGCGTGGAGGGAGGCATTACTCTTCAAAAATGTTTGACTTTTGGAGGCGTCGTGGGCTAATTTCTAGCCGTTACCCGTACGCTGACCGCCATTTGTACCTCATAGCCAGGCACTGGCACTGGGTGCCAAATTCTTCTTGGAGCGTTCCAGAATCTTATGAGTTCGCCATTGGACAGGAAAGAGTGTTATATTGGAATTGACATCGGTGGAACCTACATTAAAGCCGGAGTTGTCAGTACTGATGGCAAGATTTGGGCCCAGCGACTTCAGAATGTGCAGCACGAAAATCTAAACGTTCTGATGAAGCAAATAGTCGCCATCATCCACGAACTGCGCCAGGCAGGTGCGAGCTTTCAGTTTAAGGGGGTGGGCATTGGCGTGCCCGGTCTGGTTTCAAAGAAGAAATCGAGGATCAGCATCTCGCCCAATATGCCATATCTCAACGGAGTAGAGTTTAAGGCTCAGATGGAGCAACTGCTGGAATTGCCCGTTTGGCTGGAGAATGACGCCAAAGTCAACGCCTATGGTGAGATGTTGATGGGAGCGGCTCGCGAGGTCAGGGACTTCATCTACATCACGATTGGCACGCGCGTCGGGGCTGCCATTGTCATCGATCGAAAGATCTTTCAAGGGGCCAGTGGGTATGCGGGGGAATTGGGTCACATGGGAGTTGACCCTGAGGGTAAGAAATGTTTTTGCGGGGGAACGGGTTGTCTTGAAAGATACGTCTCAGCCCCTTCAATTGCTCAAAGAGTTGAGGAACGAATTTCCCTAAATCCCACTTCTGCCCTACAGATCATTACGGATAGACCGATTACGGCTCAAGATGTTTCGGCAGCAGCCATGGTGGGGGACAAGATGGCCAGTGTCATTATTGGTGAAGTGGGCCGCTACCTCGGGATGGCCATTTCCAATCTCATCAATTTGTTGAACGTTGAAAAGGTCGTGCTCGGTGGAGGCGTTATCGAAGCCGGTGATGTGCTGCTTCGGCCCACTGTGGAAGAAGTCAAGCGACGCGCGCTTTCTCCTCCTTATGATGACTGTAAAATTGTGTCTGGCTCGCTAGGTCCTTCAGCAGGAATCATTGGGGCGTCACTACTAGCCCGCGACGTCTTGACCGTGTAAGCCGTCTCTTAGACTTCCCTTACCTGTGTTTCTAAGGTGCACGCAGACTAAGGCAAAGGCCTCACGAACATCAGCACCCCAAAATGGTTTTTAGACTTCATCATTCCACCCACAAGGCCGCATTGCGTTACTCCCATTAGCATTCCAGCGTTTCTGCCCCATGGACCGAACCCACATCAGAAATTTTTCCATCATTGCCCATATTGATCACGGAAAGTCGACCCTAGCCGACCGTCTGCTGGAATTGACCGGGGCACTGTCGCAGAGAGAAATGGCAGAACAAGTGTTAGATGATATGGACTTGGAAAGAGAACGCGGGATTACCATCAAAGCCCATGCCGTGAGACTCAATTATCAGCGTGAAGATGGGGGGAATTATGTTCTTAACTTAATCGACACCCCAGGTCATGTAGACTTCTCCTATGAAGTGTCACGAAGCTTGGCAGCTTGTGAAGGGGCTCTGCTGGTGGTCGACGCTTCTCAAGGGGTTGAGGCCCAAACCTTGGCCAATACTTATTTAGCCCTGGAAAACAACCTCGCCATCATCCCGGTCATCAATAAGATCGATCTGCCCAGCGCCGAGCCGGAAAGGATTAAGGAACAAATTGAGAATATCATTGGCCTGGACTGTCACAATGCAGTTCTCGTAAGCGCCAAGCAGGGAACCGGAACTCGGGAAGTTCTGGAAGCCATTGTCAAAGGGATTCCTCCTCCCCAGGGCAGTTATGAGGCCCCGCTCAAAGCGCTGATCTTCGATTCCTGGTTTGACGTCTAT
>QHZP01000471.1 GCA_003224715.1 Acidobacteriota bacterium
CATAGAAATGAAGCCTGACTTATCAATCTTCAAGAGCGGTGTCGCCGGTGGAATGACGGCGCGCGCCTTGGTGGAACGGGGTCAAGCCTATGGGATCTACATCCATCACGGGAAACCAGGCTACCTCCACAACAGCGATAGCGGAGGGGAGCCGCGACCACCTTACACGGTACCTTCTGATCCGCAAAAGACAAGTCTCGTTCTTGGTCTACCTGACGGGAGTTACAACGCTGAATGGGTGAATACAAAGACAGGAAGAGTCGACAAGGCCGAAAGTTTGAATCTCTGGCGGACAGAGCACCCTGGTCTCCCCCACGTACCAGGAGGATATCGCGCTGCGTATAAAACGAAAGTAAGCCTTTGAGGTTGTAACGAGAGTTCCCAGGTCAGGATGAACTGTGCCGGGTTTCTGAAATAGGCCCTCCCGGCCGGGTCACATGCTTATTTCACTCACGTAAGGTCTTGAATGCATTAAAGGAACAAGAACCAGGTGGAGACGGGTATCGAGCCATGAGGCAACTGGTCGACCCAGAAGGGAAGGCGCCGGTGGAATATATCTCCCCCGATGGCAGCCTGCTGTTGAGCACACTCCCGGATTAGTTCGAAGAAACCCGGGTGACTGGAACCCATGTCAGTTTTGTCCACGCAAAATAGAAATGGCTGCTTCTTACCAAATTAGAAATGGCCGATTTGCAGGTATTAGGAATCATCGGCTTTTCCAGGGGAACCAGATTGGGTTGAGTGGAGTTTGGGAGATGGCGGTGGATCAGCCCTGGAGCAGCGGGGTGCTAGCGGAGAAGATCTGGCCCTGGCAGAAGGCCTCTTGTAGGAGCTTCTCCAGGGGTGATCGGCCGTCGGGCGAACTGGTTTCTGCGGGGGCCGAGTCGCAGGCCCCATGGACCGTGGTTTTCAGGGCTTCTGACAAACCACGAGTGGTTGCCAGTTCCGAGGGTATGCTGGACTGTCACCATTGGCTAACTACAGTGATCCGCCAGGCGAAATCCGCAGTTGCTGGGCGCCAATCGTTCAATCGCACTTATTTTAGTTGTCCTGAAAGGCTAGCAAGCGGGCAGAGCGGGCAGGAGCTGAAAACGAGCGAACGTTTGTCAGGACCGGAGAGTCATCCATCCACTCGCCAAAAAACTTCTTGATTTCAATACCGCGGCAGGAGCAAAATTCCGGAAAATAGAAAAGTGCAAAAATGTTTATGTACTTAAAAATTTTTGTTGACAAACGCCTACTTTAACTGTATATATACAAACGTATTTTGTTAGGAAGAAATATAGCAATATTTTTATAAATGTTCGTAATGCACAATTCTCGTGGCGGAAAGCAATGTTGAATGAAATAGATGACGAGGACCACATCGAGTTAGAGCTGAGTTCGACGCGTCATCGGATTTCTATCAAAAAGATCGTAAACAAGCTCGTCAGGAATTATTTGAAAGATTCAACAAAGCCCCGCATGGGGCGGTGGGCCGGAGACAACCGAGTTTAGGTCTCAAACCCTGGAAGGGGTTTCGCCCATGGATAAAGTCCGACTATTACTCTTCGAACACAATCGCCTCTTGCGCGAAGGTCTGGCTGCCCTGCTCAATAATCAGCCCGATCTCGAAGTCGTCGCTGCGTTTGGCGACAGTGAGAATGCAGTGCAGAAGGTACGGGAATGGAATGCCCAGGTGGTTCTTTTGGATCCGGGTTTGCGACAGGTGGTGGAACAGGTTAAGCAGGAGTCTCCCGAAATCAAGCTCATCGTCATGGATCTGTTTCCGGCACAGGCAGAGATCGTCTACTTCATAAAAGCCGGGGTATGCGGCTTTATTCTCAAAGACGCAAACATCGACGACTTTCTGAGAACCATTAGATCAGTGGCTGCAGGAGCCAATGTCCTCCCACCTCCCATGGCTACCTCGCTTTTCTCCCAGATTGCCGAACAAGCGGTCAGAGAAGGCAAGGCCGAGTTGATCGAGGCGGTGCGGATGACCAAGCGGGAACGGGAGATTATTCAATTGATTGCGGAGGGCTTGAGCAACAAGGAAATTGCCCAAAAGCTTAACTTGGCCACCTACACCGTCAAGAGCCATGTGCATAACATCCTGGAAAAACTGGCCTTGCACACCCGCCTCCAGGTAGCCAGCTATGCCCATACCAAAGAAACTTTCGAAAACCAACCCCGACAATACTCTTAAGCAACGATAACTTTCTTTCACTCCAAAGAATTAACTCCGTTTTCATCCCTTCGATCTATTTTTTTCTGAGCTTGTCCCTGTTATGGTAGGTACAACGAGGTGTGATCGGCTGGCATTCTTTTTTACTCTAATTGCTACATTAGATCTTCAATGGAACCCCCCAGTGGCCAGTAAGGACCTGGATGACCCTGTGCATGATGTTGGCCCCCTGAACTTGGCCAGCACCGAGGCAATGGAAGACTCCAGGGATTGAGAGGGGCACCGAGCTGGCGGGACGATGATGACGGACCGCCGGCTTGGAGACCCTGATTCAAACGAAATGGGGTTCGAGGCAATAGGGAGATCCACTATGTCTAATAACAAAAAAAGCACCATAGCTGGGTTAATCAACGCGACACTAGCGCTTCAAGCTCCAAGCCCCAGGCTCCCAACCGCCAAGGATAAGGGCGTGCTCCAGGATCTCCGGTTCCGCCAACGGGAGTTGGGAAGGGCGAAGCGAGAAGTCCAGGAAGCCCAGCAGAAGCTTAACTCAATCAAGATGGAAAGTGTCCGGCGGCTGACTAGCGGAGTGGCTCATGTGTTCAACAACCTGTTGACGCCTATCAAGGGCTACAGCGAACTCTTGCTTAAGTGGGCTGGCCCGGCCGACCCGCTACGTCGGTGTGCGGAGCAGATCAGCAAGGCCGCCGACTGCGCCGCGTCTGTTATCTGTCAGCTCCAGGCCTTCGCCGGCCGTCAAATGCGTGTGCCCAAGCTCCTAGACCTCAACGCCGTACTAGCTGACATGACCCCGAGGCTGCGGCAACTGATTGGCGAACAAGTCGAGTTGATTACCCTTTGGGGACTGGAACTAAGACGGGTGAAAGCTGACCCCGCGCAAATCGAACAGGTCATGATGAACCTGGTCCTTAATGCCCGAGACGCCATGCCCCATTCTGGTCAACTTACCACAGAAACTGCCAATATCGAACTGCATGAGACCGATATCGATCCACGGGTTAGGGCCCGCCCCGGAGCCTATGTCATGCTGGCGGTCACCGATACCGGGTGCGGCATGGACCGAGAGACTCAATCTCACCTGTTCGAGCCATTCTTTACCACCAAGGACCAGAGCAAGGGAATGGGGCTGGGCTT
>QHZP01000472.1 GCA_003224715.1 Acidobacteriota bacterium
TTAGGTGTCTGGCTCGCCTATTGGGGCGCGCATGCCTTAGCTGTCTTCGTTTCAACGGGTGGGCTCGGGCAAGTTCCCCTCGACATGCAGACCGACCTGCGTGTGCTGGTTTTCGTGCTGCTGGTTTCCTCCCTCACAGCAGTCCTCTGCGGCCTGGCGCCTGCATTTCGCGGCACCCGCGTGAACCTGGTACCTGCGCTTAAGGAGAGCGCAGGAGGCGTTTCGGGGGCCGCTCCAGCCGGAAGCCGTCGGTTCGGACTGAGCGGCCTGCTGGTGGTTGCCCAGGTTGCGCTGTCCATTCTGGTACTTGTCGGGGCAGGTCTTCTCGTTCGGACGCTCACCAATTTGAAAAGCATCGACCCCGGATTCGACGCCCGGAACATTTTATTGTTGGGCATTGATCCGAAGCTGAATGGCTACGGGGAGGCACAGATCCAAACCCTGTATCGCGATCTCCAAAGCCGGCTGGGATCCCTCCCTGGCGTGATTTCTGCCAGCTACTCATCCGACGCTCTCCTGAGTGGGAGCCTGTGGAGCCAGGGCATTCGCGTCGAAGGTCAGAGCGATAAATCAACTCTCGAAACAAACATGCTATCGGTGGGGCCCGGCTTTTTCGAGACGATGCGAATTCCTCTGCTGTCCGGCCGGACATTCACCGAGGCTGAACTGGATTCGCGGCAATTGATGGCGGTCGTCAACCGAGCTTTTGTCCGACGTTTCCTAGGCACCAGAAATCCTCTGGGCACCCATTTCGGCGAGACAGACCCAAAGGCGCTCCAACGGGAGATCATCGGTGTAGTTGCCGACGCCAAGTATAACGACCTGAAAGCGGAGGTCGAGCCAACAGCCTACGTCCCGCTCAGAGGACGTGGGGCGCATTTCGAGTTGCGGACTGTCACCAATCCAGCCGGCTTGATCCCCGCGATACGGCAGGTGGTTCGCGACGTTGACAGCGACCTCCCGATCTTCGACATCAAGACTCAATCGGAGCAAATTGATCAGTTACTTTTCGATGAACGACTGGTTGCACGCCTCTCGAGCCTCTTCGGGATACTGGCGCTCGTCCTTGCCTGCGTTGGACTGTACGGTCTGCTTTCGTACGAAGTGGCGCGCCGGAGACGCGAGATTGGTATCCGCATGGCACTCGGAGCGCACCAACGGGACGTCCTGCGCCTCGTCGTTGGTCGAGGAATGGTTCTGACGGGCGTAGGCGTTGTGCTGGGCCTCGCAGGGGCCTTCGCTATGACGCGTTATCTGGCGTCCTTACTCTATGGCGTCCAGCCGATCGATCCAACGACCTTCGGGGGAATCACGGTGCTCCTCATCAGCGTGGCGCTACTAGCGTGTTATCTCCCCGCGCGTCGGGCGACCAAGGTCGATCCGCTGGTGGCGTTGAGGCAGGAGTAAGCGATCAGCTGTCAGCGGTCAGCTATCAGCTACACGGCTGACTGGGTGAGCCAGCTTTGTCGAAGGAGGGAGGCGTGAAAGGATTTCGAGACCTCAAGGTTTGGGAAAAGGCACACCACTTAACTCTCCAGGTCTATAAAGCAACTGCTTCGTTCCCAAAAGAGGAGATGTTTGGGTTAACAAGTCAGATCCGACGCGCCGCCGCCTCAATCCCGGCCAATAGACCTGACACCTAACACCTGGAACCTGAAACCTATACTCAATTGGGGCGTTTTCTCCAGATTGCCATGGGTTCAGCCAGCGAGTTGGAGTATCACCTGCTGTTGACTCGAGATCTATCGTTGCTGGCTGAAAAAGACTACGGTCAACTAACCCTTGAGGTGACAGAAATTAAGCGAATGCTGGCCTCGTTTATCCAAAAGCTGAACGCTGATCGCTGAAAGCTGACAGCTGATCAGTTCGAGCTGACACCTAACACCTGGAACCTAACACCTATGTACAATGACCTTCGTTATGGCGTTCGCACACTGGTTAAGAATGCCGGCTTCACGGCTGTGATGGTACTCATGCTGGCCCTGGGGATTGGGGCCAGTACCGTTGTCTTCAGCGTTGTCCACGCTATTCTCTTCCGCCCCCTACCCTACAAGGACCCGGACCAGCTGGTCTCAGTGTCAGAAAGCTCCGGATCCTTCCAGCGAGCCCCGGCTTCATTTCCCCAGTTTCTCGATTGGAAAGGCCAAAGCGAAGTCTTTGAAGGGGTAGTGGCGTTTGCCGGTCGACGATTCGTCCTCACCAGCAAGGGCATGCATGAAACCATCGAAGGTAGCCGGGTTTCTCCAGGTTTCCTTAAGACGCTGGGTGTGAGACCGGCGCTGGGCCGAGACTTCTTGCCGGAGGAATATGAGTCTGCCAGCCAGGTCGCGCTCTTGAGTCATGGCCTATGGCGAAGGCGATTTGGCGCTGAATCAGACATTTTGGGCAAAACCGTTATTTTGGATGGGCAGCCCTGCACCGTTGTGGGCGTGCTGGCTGCCGACCTTAAGCTACCCGGTGAACTCGAGTCCAATTTGAGCGGCTTTTACAGAAGCAAGGTTGAGCTTGTAGTGCCGCTGGTAGTCGCTCCCTATGAAGTACGACGCCAAACCTGGTTTCTGCGAGTGATCGCACGCCTCAAGCCAGAAGTAAGCATGGAAAAGGCACAGACGGATATGAGCATGATCGCCCGCCGTCTCGAGCGGGAGTATCCAGATTCGAATTTGGGTAAAGGTGTTAAGGTCGAGAAGCTGAGCAGGTTTCTGCGCGGCGATACGGCGCCGGTTCTGCTGATTCTTATGGCCTCGGTCGCCTTTGTTCTGATGATTGCGTGCACTAACGTCGCCAGCCTCTTGCTGACCCGCGTGGTGGAACGGGAAAAGGAGATCGCCATTCGGACGGCTTTGGGCGCGGGCCGACGACGAGTGGTGCGCCGGACTAGCCGGTGTCCTCCTGGCGCAATGGGGGATCGGGCTGGTGGGCGCTTTCTGTGCCGAGGTCAACCTTCAAATTCCCGAACTTCGGGTCGATGCGCCAATTCTGTTGTTTACACTTCTAATGTCTGTATTGACCGGCATCGCGTTTGGTCTGACACCGGCACTCAAAACCTCTAAGGTGAACCTGAATGAATCCTTGAAGGAGGGCGGTGGGAGTATGTCCCCCGGTCGCAGCGGACGCCACATGCAGGACTTGCTCGTGATCGCAGAGGTGATGCTTTCCATGACACTGTTGATTGGCGCAGGCTTGTTGATCCACAGTTTTCTCCGTCTTTGGCAAGTCGACCCAGGCTTTCGCCCGAACGGGGTCCTAATCTCGAATGTTGTCTCGGCCAAGCCGCAACCGCCAGCCTCCCAGTGGGTAACATTCGTGCAACAACTGCTGGCCCGTCTTGCCGCGCTCCCCGGGGTGGCATCGGCTGCTCTGACCGAGATGCTTCCCCTGTCTGGCGGGGATATGACCTATCCCTTTCAAATTGAGGGACACGCTCAGCCCGAACCCAACGAAGAGGCTTTCCGCAGGGTATCCGCTGACTATTTCAGCGCGATGGGAATCCGTCTTATCAAAGGGCGCTGTTTTGACAACCACGATTCCGAGAATACGCCCAAGGTCGCCGTCGTCAACCTGGCGATGGCCAGAAAGTATTGGGGCAGCCAGGAGCTCCTGGGATCACGAATAAAGACTGCCGGGGAGTGGCGAACGATCGTGGGAATCGTTGGAAATGTCCGGCACTCCAATCTGGAGAAAGAGCCCAATCCGGAAATTTATGTCCCCTCCATTCAGGCGGTAAAGAGTTTCGGCTCTACGCTGATCGTCCGCACGACTGGAGAGCCCTTGAGCATGGCCGAGACCGTGAAGCGCGAGATCACGGCTTTGGATCCAAACTACTTCGCAGACGACATCCGAACAATGAAGAAGGTTCTGTCGAATTCGGAAGCGGAGCGGCAGCTTGTGGTCCTGCTGATGACCTTCTTTGCCGCCTTGGCTTTGATTCTCGCAGCAACGGGAATCTTTGGCGTGATTTCCTATTCGGTTTCCCGGCGGACCCGGGAAATCGGCATCCGCATGGCTCTGGGAGCACAGCGGAGTGATGTCGTAAGACTTGTACTAAGGGAAGGCTTAACCGTGGTTGGCTGCGGGATAACTTTGGGTTTAGGGGCTGCTCTCGTGGTGACACGCTTTCTTTCCAGCCAACTGTTCGGAGTGACGACGACCGACCCAATCACTTTCGTGGCGATCGCACTGCTACTAGCGGCTGTGGCGCTCGTCGCCTGTTATATTCCCGCCCGATGGGCAACAAAGGTCGATCCGCTAGTGGCGCTGAGATATGAGTGAGCCAATTGCGGATTTCGGATTGTGGATTGCGGATTGAGACTGGTTAGTGAATTCATGGACCTTGCACCTTGCACCTTGCACCTTGCACCTTGAACTTTGAACTTTGGACCTTAGACTTTGGACTTTGGACCTTGGAGCTTGGACTTTGGACCTTGAACCTCGCACTTTCGAGTAAGAACTCTATGACCTCCACACCATCGCACCGCATCTCATATCTATTAACACTGTTGCTGCCACTCCTTCTTTCAGCCCAGTCTATTGCTCAGACCGCCGCAGCCAAAAAAGTCTTCATGATTACGGATATGGAGGGGGTGAGCGGGATCTTTGATACGGAACTGCAATGCCTACCTTACAAGAGTCCGCGTTGGGAGGAGTCGCGCAAATTGCTGACGGGTGAAATCAACGCGGCAGTGGATGGTCTATTTGAAGGGGGCGCCAAAGAAGTCGTCGTCTGGGACGGGCATTCCAGCGGACAGAATCTCTCCGTGTCAGATATCCATCCTCGAGTGCGTTTGCTGACGGGGGCAGCCGTCTCGCCGACGCTGGAACTGGACTCATCCTATAGCGCTATAATCTTTGTTGGCCAGCATGCCTTGGCCGGAGCTGAGAAGGGAATTCTCGGGCATTCCTATGATTCACAGAATATTCAGAACATTTGGGTCAACAAGCGGCCAACGGGAGAAATCGGTGCCATAGTCATGCTGGCTGGCGTTTTCGGCATCCCTGTGATCATGCTTGCAGGAGATACCGCAGCCTGCAAGGAACTTCATCAATTGGTTCCACAAGCGGAGTGTGCCGAGGTCAAATCCGGAGTCAGCCGTACCGCCGGGTTCATGCTGTCGCACCCGGCCTCTTGCGCTCTCATCCACGAGAAGGCACGTCGCGGGTTGGAGCGCTTGGCCGAATTCAAACCCTATCGAGTTGTTGGACCCGTCGAAGTTAAGGTGGAACTCACAACCAAGGGGAATCGTGGTTTTCGGCCGCGTGAAGGCGTCGAACAACTCAATGATCGTACCTGGATCTTCCGAGGCAAAGACATCCTGGATGCCTGGTTGAAGTTTTCGTCCTTTTGATGAAGCCGGGATTCGGATTCGGTGTTCCAGAGGAAAGAGGGATGCCGTGAGGCGTACGCCGAGTAAGCTATCAGATGCGGACTTCTGCTTGTGGCCTGCGGATGGAAGCCGACTCAGCAGTTTACGTTTGATCGAGACAGCTGTCGTCTAGACCTTGGACTTTGGACTTTAGACTTTGGACCTTGGACTTTGAACCTTGGACTTTGAACCTTTGAGCCACTAACCCCGAATCCCTAACCCCGAACCACGATGTTTAACGACCTTCGTTACGCCATTCGAATGCTACTGAAAAGCTCTGGCTTCACGGCCGTTGCCGTCATCACGCTGGCGCTGGGCATTGGGGCGAACACCGCGATCTTCAGCGTCGTGAATGCTGTGCTGCTGCGCCCGCTGCCTTACCCGGATTCCGACCGCCTGGTCCAAGTCGCATCGACGCAAAGGCACCTCGAGCGGTGGTACGATTGGGTCTCGTATCCCGACTTCGTCGACTGGCGTACCGAGAACAAGGCGTTCGAAGACATGGCGGCCTACCGGAGCTTCTTGTTTAATCTCACCGGCGGGGATCATCCCGAGTCGCTGCCCGGGATGTTCGTCTCTGCCAGCCTGTTTACCGTGCTGGGCGCTGAGCCCATGTTGGGCCGCTCCTTCCTGCCCGGGGAGGATCAGCCCGGTCGCAATCGGGTAGTGATCGTCAGCTACGGGCTGTGGCAGCGCCGCTTCGGCTCTGATCCAGGCCTGATCGGAAAGGTCGTCCAGATCGATGGCGAGAGTTACACGGTGGTGGGGGTCATGCCGCCCGGCTTCCGTTTTCCTCGACCAGCCGGCTGGCTCAATCGTGATGTCTACGTCCCAGGGACTCTGGGTGAGGAGCAGAACGACCGCTTCAGTCGCAACCACTGGGTGGTGGCGCGCCTCAAGCCGGGTGTCACGATTGAACAAGCCCAGGCTAATATGGAAGCGATTGCTCGCAGCCTGGCGGAACGGTACCCGGCAGATCGAGACATGGGGGTGAGGGTGACCCTCCTGCAGAAGAAGGTGGCAGACACCATCCGCCCCGCACTGCTTGTCCTGATGGGAGCCATCGGGTTGGTCCTATTGATCGCCTGCGCCAACCTGGCCAACCTGCTGCTGGCTCGGGGGGCGGCGCGGCAAAAAGAGACGGCGGTCCGCCAGGCCCTGGGCGCCAGCCGCGGGCGCCTCCTGCGGCAGTGGCTCACCGAGAGCCTGCTGCTGGCCCTGCTCGGCGGGGC
>QHZP01000473.1 GCA_003224715.1 Acidobacteriota bacterium
GCCGGCCCGGACAGGGCGCGAGGTTTAAGATCTACCTGCCAGCAGTCCAGGAAAACATCGGGGATCTAAATCCTGTCAAGGTTTGCGCCGAACCGTGCGCTGGAGCAGAGGTGATCCTGTTAGTGGAAGATCAAGAGCTGCTCAGGCATCTCGTTGGGGAGCTTCTCAGGTCATGGGGTTACACCGTGCTGGAGGCAAGTAACGGCAACGAGGCTCTCTCGATTTCGAAAGGGCAGAAGGGGCCAATCGGGTTGATGGTGACCGACGTGGAGATGCCAGAGATGAGCGGGCCGGAGCTGGCAAGGCATTTGTCGCCATTGCGTCCTGAGATGAAGGTCCTCTTCATGTCGGGGTATACGATGGAGACCTTTGGCCAGGATGGGATGTCCCAGGCAGGCACCGAATTTTTGCAGAAGCCCTTTACCGCAACTGCCTTGCTGAGCAGGCTGAAAGACCTGCTGGGTGCAGGCCCTCCGAACGGATAGCCGTTTCGATTTACCATTCTTATTATTAGTTACTGGCAGACCTCAATTAGAGCCAAGCGGAGAAAGAGTCAAAAAGAATTACCGCTTCGTTGAGCCTAAGGGTGGAGATCTACTCTGGGCGTGCGGCCTTGGTGCCGTAATGAGCAGCTCATGAGCAAGATTAGAGTGGTTCTAGGTATCGATCAGCCGCTACTGCGAGAGGTGTTGCAGTAACTGTTGACCAACGCTGGGATGGAAGTCGTAGGCCACTTGTCAGATTCCTTGAGCCTGCTTTGTTCGATACACCTCTTCATTCTTTAGGTCGTCTTTCTCTGGGCATCCGATCCTTTCAGGGATGCCTGGAGTTTGCAGCCTAGGTCCTTTATCAACGCTTCGTTGGAGGGTGATTAATCCTTAAAACGAGGGCTTTCAAGAAAACTTTCGTTGTGAGCCCGCACAAGAAAAATTGATTTCTATTCACAGAGGTTTTCATTCTGCCCTTTTAAAATGTGCTGGGACCTGCCTCTGGCTGTGGAAATCATCCCTTCTTAGTTTTGAGTCTCTCAGCTATCATGAAGAAACCGATAGAGCGAGCCTTTGCTCGACGACTTTTATGACAGAAACTATCGCGATCTTAGTGCTCGACCAGGATGATCCCCTGACAGCGAAAAGAGTGACTGAGGCGATAGACGAGTATCAATCTGTCGTAATCCCATGTTCGTCTCCAGAAGCAATTCTTTCTACTATCCAACACAAGACGGTTGATGTGGTTATCCTCAACCTCCAACAACCGTTTGAAAAAGCATTTCGTCTTCTTTCCGCAATAAAGGCCACAGCAACCCAGGCCGAAGTCATTTTTGTTTCTCGATTTGATGATGAAACGCTATGGATATGGATGGAAGCAATCCAGCGTGGGGCTTATGAATTCCTGCCCAAGCCTCTAGACCTTCGAGAATTGAAGCGCATTTTGATTGAGGTGACTGAACACCATCATCCGCTGAAACTGAGGAAACTGCCTCCCGCTCCGGAGACCAGCCGGAGACCACCCCCTGGAGGTGGCCAAAGCAGTTTCTCCCAATTCCGACGATTTTGATCTGAAGCCGACCACAAGTGCCAGCCGCATGGGCACCATAAAGCAAAACAGAGCGGTTCGCCCCGCTCTGTTTTTGGGTGCTCGCAACGGGCGACCAATCTTCTGTCAAGTTTCCCCTGCGCATTAGGGTGGCGTTCATTCAACCTCTGCCCGAACCAAAAAATTTCGCTTCCCTTGGTTGCTCGAATCGACAGGGAACCTAGGGCATCCAATTCGTGTCATTGATCTTCTACTAAGATCTCTAGCTGAAATGTTACTTTGTACGAACGAGAAAGCTGCATTGGTGGCGGAGATTGCGGACGCGGATTAACGAGTTTCGCCTTGCACTTATAACCAGACAGCTTACCCAAGTCCGTCGCAACCAGACTTTCAATTGTCTTTATAGTCTTCGGCTTCAGATCACCTGCTCCCAATTTCCTAAGCATAATTTTCTGAACCCCTTTTGACTTCGCTTGCGGGTTTGGTGGGCGAAAAATGTGTTTTCAATCTTTTCGGCAGTTATGCCACTCATCTTCACACAGAAAACACCACGCTCGTGACCATCGCAACTCGCTGAGCAACCAAAAAACTGAGCCCTCGACCTCATCGTTCGAAGTGTTGCGCCCTTCCGACGGCCCCCCGCGGGAGGGGAGGCCTGAGATATGGCTCCGCCAAGTGAAGGGTTCAAAAATGGGGCCGTCGGGAAGGCTCGACTTACGCAAGTTGTCAGGGTGCAGGGTTTTTTGTAGACGGATTTGACGTGCGTTTCGCGAACCGAGCAAAGTAGGCGACACCCAGGGCGGCCGCTTCAAATAGGCTCATCCGGTAGTCCTCGCTCTGCCAGCACTTGCGCTTAGGCGGCAGCTTTGAGGCGAGTTCAGGAAAGCGTGCTGCCAACACACAGGCAATTTCGTGCTTATTGCGCTCGTGACCGGTGAAGGCGCTCTTCACCATTGCGCGGGTGACGAACCTGACAGGCACGCGGTGGTTTTCCGCTCGTTTCTCTATCGAGTCAGCCATTTTGACGTAGTTCTTCGCTCGGCTACAGACGCGGGAATTCGTAATGACTTATGACTTCTGTGTGTGGTACGCTGGCGTGGCTTCGAAAGTATTATGACGCCAGGTTCTCTCAGGAATAAACGCCGAATGGTATCTTCGGAAAACTTCCATAGGTTGGCTAAATCTTGCGTTGTGAAATGCGGTTCGTGGACCACTTGTGACCTCTTTCTTCTTTTCACAATCACCTGAACCATGAGACGAAAAAAAGGCTGTCAAAGCTGCCTGTAAAGGAGGGGATTCGAGGAAATTTTCACGTACAATCCTATGTACAAAGGATCGGCTGATGGTGCGATTTGTGCGGTTCTCGCGACTTGTCTTTTGAATAAGTTATGCCGTGTCAATAGGTTCTGATAGTTCGACTGCCTCCACCATTCTAGTTTCTTTCTTCTTTGGCCACTTAAACGCGGTACAAGGCGTTGGGTCGCAATAGGTGCGATTCACGTCTTTATTTAGACATCCTTGGAATGCGGAGCTACCGCCGTTGTCGTTGTCTTATTTCTCGGTCCGCTGCGGGGCTGGAGCGTGGGCGACCACCTTGACCGAGGAAACCGTTCAGAATCTCGTGTCTGGCTAGGGAGAAATAGCCAGGCAGTTCCAGGAAAAGTGCGGTCGGGAAAAAGCCCGCTGGTCCGCCGCAATCTTATACGATCCTTTGGACACGGAATCAAAAGCTACGATTCATTGGCCAGCCAGTTAAACAACCCACGGGACTGCACACCGAGCAAATCTCACCATAAGAAAAATTAATGGTAGGGACCGTAGGAGAAACCTTATTGCTCAATAAGTCTCAAACAGTCACTCCACCTACCACGAAGATGCAGTCGGGAAAATTTTCCTCGTCAACTCGAATAAAAAAAATTAATTTCCATTCACAAGTCGTTCCCTCTATCCTCAGCTGTTATCAGCAACGACGTTACGGAGTGAAACATTCTTTGAAGACTCTTATGGAACAAGTCGTCTCGATCTTAGTGTGGGACCAGGATGATCCCCTGACAGTCAAGAGAGTGGCTGACGCGATAGATGAGTATCAATCGGTTGTAGTCCCTTGTGCCTCTCCAGAAGCGATTGTTTTTACCATTCAACACAAGAGCGTTGATGTGGTTATCCTCAGCCTCCAAAGGCCTTTTGAGAAGACATTTGAACTTCTTTCAAAGATAAGAACCAAAGCTCCTCAAGTTGAAGTTATTTTTGTTTCTCCATTTAATGATGAAACACTACCGGTATGGATAGAAGCAATTCAGCGCGGGGCGTACGAGTTCTTACCACGAACCGCATTTTAGTTCAGGCGACTGAAAAGCATCATCCGCTGAAACTAAGAAAACTTCCTCCCGCCGAATCGGTGAAGGGAAAGGGATTTCCAAAGAGGCGTGCACACAGCGAAGGGCAATAGAAATTCTCTGGAGCCTGCAATCGGTACCTCATGATTTGAAAAAACCGCCTTAAGTTTGCCAAGAGCCGGCCTCTTTCCTAATTATTCCTCCTGAAGATTGCTGTTGGCGCCTGGTCTAATCGACTCCAGGGTGTCATGGATAATACTGTCGTTCCAGAA
>QHZP01000474.1 GCA_003224715.1 Acidobacteriota bacterium
CAGATGTCGCGGCAACACCTTGATCGCTACGGTTCGATTCAGCCGGGTATCTCTGGCCCGGTAGACTTCTCCCATTCCTCCCGAGCCCAACAGAACCTGAACCTGGTAAGGCCCTAGTTTTGTTTCAAGCAGCGACGCCGGCTCAACCGCCAGCTTCTCCGCCGTCACCTGCAACGCCGGTCGATCCAGAAGCGGCTGGGCCTCTTTGTCGTAAGCCAGCAGCGACTCCACTTCGTGGCGCAGCTCCGCGTCTTCTCCGCAGGCCTTCTCCAAAAACGAGGTGCGCTCCGTCTCTTCCACCTCCACGGCGGCGTCATAGAGACGATTGATTTCTTCCCAGCGGTTAGAAGTCATGAAAGGAGTGATGAGTGCCGAGTGACGAGAATCGAATGTAACCAATCATTGACAAAATGGTAGCGCAGACCTTGCTTTTCCAGGTCTGCGGCTTGTAATCCTGACGTTCTAGCCGAACCCCAGCTTTAATGCCACAGACCCGCAGAGGCACCGGTCTGCGCTACCATGATGCTATGTCGCAATGCAGCTTTGATTACACTGTCCAGTCGACGACCTTCAGACCAGCAATTCGACGGAACTCCCTCAGGTTATTGGTTACCAGTGTCAAATCTAAACTCAGCGCGTGGGCACCAATCAGAGTATCAAGTGATCCAATAGGGGTGCCTTTCTTCTCCAGGTCAGAACGGACTTGGCCATACACTCCGGCAGCCTCCGCGTCAAAATCCGCAACGACCAAAGGGATCAGGAACTCCTTGAGAGCCTGTTGATTCTTTTCTTTGTAGACACTCTTGGCTACACCGTACTGGAGCTCGGCTAGCGTCACCGCCGACAAGCCGATGTCACCGACGGATAAGACAGACAACCGCCGCAATGCCTTCTCGGGCCTCCGTTTGATCAGCGCGATGCAGATGTTGGTGTCTAAGAGGAATTTCACCTAAACCGCTCCCGCCTTGTCTGCCGGCTCGGCTGTCCTCTTTCATTCATATAGTCCGGTGAGAATTTTTCCAGGCTGTTCAACAGCGAATCCCACGAACTTCTCTTAGGAATCAGCAGGACAGCACTCCCAGTCCTCTTAATAAAGACTTCATCGTCTTCGAAGCGAAATTCCTTGGGCAGGCGCACGGCTTGACTTTGCCCATTCTTAAAAATCTTTGCAGTCTTCACATGACACCTCAGTATGGATATAGATTCGCAGTATATACTATCACGACTGGGGGCGACAACCTTCCAATAACTGTCCGCCCGAGGAATTCCTCCTCATTTCCAAAAAATCAAACTGACTTTGCCGGCTTTTGACTTCCTTCCCGCCTTATGCAGCGAGGAGGAACATGTCATGAGTCGAAACAGCAATTTCAGTTGCATCTTAAATCTTCTGTTGTCGTTGAGCCTGCAAGGCCTGGCCCTTGCATCATCTCCCAACACTGGCCAGGACTCGCAATATCAACGGGAGACCTCTTACTCGCCGGAACAAAGGATTGTGGTCACAGTTCTCCTCCACAATTACGCACATCTGCCAAGCCAGATTCTCACTGAGGCTGAGGACCGGGTCAGTCTGATCTTTCGCAAGGCAGGCGTCGAGGTCTCATTCGCAGATTGTCCCTTGAATGATGAAGATCCTGCCTTGTATCCAGGGTGTCCAGAAGTAGTCGATGGCACACAGCTCTTCCTCCGGATTTTTCCGACCACGGCGACCAAAATGGATCATGGCGGCGAATCCTTTGTGGCCGCTCGTATCGCCAACATCTTTTGGAATCGAGTTGAGGAACAGACGCGACGACTGAACGTTCACGCTCCAAGGATTCTGGCACATGCTGTTGCCCACGAGCTCGGGCATTTGCTTCTTGGCTCTAACTCTCATTCACCGACAGGAATCATGACGGCGCATTGGGAGGCGCAAGTCCTGGTTCGCATCTGTCAGGATGGCCTATTTTTCAACAGCCAACAATCGGAACTCATTCGAGCAGAAATCCGAAGGCGAAGATGTCCACAGATACCCTTCCAGAATGCCTTGCTGACACCGCAATGATGAGGACATCTTCAAGATTAAGTCTGACGCTTGTCCATCTCTCGCAACAACCACGCCTTGGCCAGTCTCAAATCGCGCCGAACCGTCTCGGGCGAAACCTTTAACACCTCAGCAGCCTCTTCCTCGGTGAGACCGCCGAAAAACCGCAGCTCCACACTCTGCGCTTTCCGCGGGTCCACCGCAGACAGTGCGCTCAAGGCGTCATCGAGCGCGACAACGTCAATATCAGGACCCTTGAAAATCAGCATGGCGTCGTCGAGCATCACCTGCTGCGCTCCACCGCCCCGCTTCAGGTAATTCCGTGAACGGGCAAAATCGACCAGGATGCGGCGCATTAGTTGTGCCGACACGGCAAAGAAATGAGCGCGGTTCTGCCAGCGCACCTGGCTCGAATCCACGAGGCGCAGGTAAGCCTCGTTCACCAGGGCTGTGGTTTGTAGCGTGTGGTCGGTTCGCTCACCGCTCATGTAGTGATGCGCCAGTCGGCTCAATTCCGCGTGAACCACAGGAATGAGCTTTTGTAAGGCTGCTTGCTCTCCCTGGCTCCAGGCCAGCAAAAGCTTCGTTACTTCCGGGGAAGAAGGTACTGCCATTGGGGCACCCCGCCGCCGCAGCAAATAGAAAGAAAATGGGCCTCATTATACCACTGGGCAGGTGCTTTCTCACACCTTCGGTAGGGCCGATCAGGGCTCGATGAGAAGAAACTCGCGAAAATCTGACTGACTCATTAACGGATTTGGATTCTCTTCACGCCTTATGCGGCGAGGAGGGAAATCCCATGAGCCCAATATTCAAGCTGATTTGGATTCTGAGTCTTGTTTCCTTGACCCTGGACGGCTCGGCCTTTCAGTCCGGAAGTCCATCTGACCGAGAGACGCTCTGGCAGGAGTTCATGCAGCAAGGAAAACAATATCGAGAACAACGACGTCTGGCTGACGCTGAGAGAAGCTATCTGGCCGCCGTGAGCGCTGCCCAGCAGTTTGGCTCTGAAGACTCAAGGCTTGCGGCAAGCCTGAACGCACTGGCCACAGCCTATCACGAAGAGGGCCGCTACGCTGACGCGGAGCTCTGCTATCGAAAGGCACAGACAATTTGGGAGACCACTTTGGGACCGGAGAACGAAAATGTGGCCACCTGTCTTAATAACTTGGCGCGACTTTATCAGGATCAAGGGCAATTTGCTCAGGCCGAGCCGTTGCTAAAACGCGCACTGGCAATTGAGGAAAAGCTCTTTGGTGCCGGGCATCTGGAACAGGCCAAGAGCCTGGACTATCTGGGAGATCTCTACTCAGCCCAGGCCCTCTATGGACAGGCCGAAACTGTCTATCAGCAGTCTCTAGCAATCCGGGAGAAAGCCTTGGCGCCGGATGATCCTCAGGTCGCCACTAGCCTTCACAGTCTGGCACAACTGCGTTTTTGCCTCGGTCAGTACACGGAGGCGGAAACTCTCCATCGCAAAGCCTTATTGATCCGAAGGCGCGCATTGAGCGAGACAGACCCCGCTGTTACGACGAGCCTCAGCGATCTCGCACGGGTTTATCGAGAGGAAGGACGTTTCAGGGAGGCGGAATCTCTGACTCGGTAGGCCATCCGCCTCATGGAGAAGTCCGTGGGAACCGAACATCCGGATCTTCCTTTGATGTTGAATAACCTCGCCGACATTTGCCAGGCGCAACGGCGCTATTCTGAGGCGGAATCCCTCTATCGGAGAGCCTTGGCCACGAATGAGAGATTA
>QHZP01000475.1 GCA_003224715.1 Acidobacteriota bacterium
TGGTGGAAGTTCATAATTTGCAAGAGCTGAAGATGGCCTTGGAGTGCGAATCTCGAATCATAGGGATCAATAATCGCGATTTGAAAACCTTCAGGGTTGATCTTCAAACGACATTGCGACTAGCCCCTCATGTGCCGGACCCCGTGATTCTGGTCAGTGAAAGTGGAATTAACACCCCTGATGACATTCGAATATTGCGCGACGTCGGCTGCGATGCCTTTTTGGTCGGAGAAGTTTTCATGAAGTCTCCCCATCCGGGAAGAGCCTTACGGGATCTAATCATCCGTAGTTTTGACTTGACCACAAACTCGGGTACGATTCGGTGATTTCCGCTTGGCTGGCACAGGCTTCAACCGGTTGACTTAAGAATCAAAGTTTTAGGTGGATTGTTGAAGGGAGGAGGCTCATGGTTAAAGTCAAGATATGTGGAATCACCAATCTTCCAGATGCTGTGAGTGCCATTGAGTTAGGCGCTGATGCCCTTGGCTTTAACCTTTACAAGAAAAGCTCCCGTTACATCGAGCCGTCACAAGCCAAGCCCATTGTCGAGGCGCTTCCCCCTTTGGTCTCGTTGGTCGGCATTTTTGTCGACGAATACAGCCCTGACCGCGTAATGAAGATCTCCCACGCCATAGGCATCAGCTCCGTACAGCTCCATGGGTCGGAATCTCCTGAGTATGTGCGAAAACTTAGTGAACTCCGAGTGATCAAAGCTTTTCGGGTCGACAAGAACTTTGAGCTTAAGCAGCTGGAGGTTTATTCGGCCAATGCTTATCTATTGGACGCCCACGTTCCAGGCCAATTGGGAGGTACAGGAAAGGCGTTTAAATGGGACGTGGCCATCGCGGCCAAGAGGCATGGGCGGGTCATTCTCGCCGGGGGGTTGACGCCGGAAAACATCTACGAAGCTATTTGCAATGTGGAACCGTATGCAGTGGACATTTGCAGTGGAGTTGAGATTGAACCAGGAAGGAAAGATGTCAAGAAGATGGAAGCTTTGTTTCGTGAAATCGGTCGAGCACGCCAGGTGCTGACGCGTGCATCCGCCGAATGAGGCCAATATGATAAATCTGAATTTAGATCAGCTTCCGGATGCGCAAGGCCACTTCGGCCCTTATGGTGGTAAGTTCGTCCCTGAAACGCTGATGCATCCACTGGAAGAGCTGGAGCAGGCCTATCTGAAAGCGAAAAATGATCCGGCGTTTCAAGCAGAGCTGGATCGCCTGTTGCGTGAGTATTCCGGCCGCCCGACGCCTCTATTTTTTGCTCAACGCTTCTCCGAGCACTTGGGAGGCGCCAAAATTTACTTGAAGCGAGAGGACCTCAACCACACCGGTGCTCACAAGATCAACAATTGCTTAGGGCAAGGCCTGTTGGCGAAGCGGATGGGGAAAAAGCGCGTCATTGCCGAAACTGGAGCTGGACAACACGGTGTTGCCACCGCTACAGTTTGTGCTTTACTCAATCTGGACTGTGAAATCTATATGGGTGAAGAAGACATGCGTCGCCAGGAACTCAATGTCTTTCGCATGCAACTTCTGGGCGCCAAGGTCCATCGGGTTTCCAGTGGGAGCAGGACTCTCAAGGATGCCATCAATGAAGCCATCCGTGACTGGGTGACCAACGTGCGCCATACCTATTATCTCTTAGGCTCCGTTCTCAGCTCGCATCCTTACCCAGTCATGGTGCGAGATTTTCAATCCATCATCGGTCGCGAAGCCAGAGAACAAGTTCTGGCCCAAGAAGGCCGCCTCCCAGATCTCTTATTGGCCTGCGTGGGCGGAGGAAGCAATTCCATCGGTCTATTCTATTCCTTCCTAAAGGATCAAAACGTGGCTATGGTTGGAGTGGAGGCTGGAGGACGCGGAAAGGCCTTGGGCGAGCATGCTGCCCGCTTCAACGGAGGCAAGCCGGGTATTCTACAGGGAACCTATTCCTATGTCTTGCAGACTGAAGAGGGACAAATCGCCAACACTCATTCAATTTCTGCGGGGCTCGATTATGCCTCTGTGGGTCCCGAGCACGCCTATTTACACGATCTGGGACGAATCCGCTATACGGCAGTTGATGATGGACAGGCTTTGGAGGCCTTTCACCTATTGAGCCAACTCGAGGGAATCATCCCAGCCTTGGAAAGCGCTCATGCTGTCGCTGAATCCATGCGACTGGCTCCAGGACTTGGCCGGGGGCGTATCATCATTATTAACCTGTCCGGCCGAGGAGATAAGGATGTTCAGACGGTCTCACAATTGGTTAGCGGTCCGTAGTCCGTCGACAACCTACAACGGGCGTTTCAATAATGACTCGGATTCAAGAGAAATTTCAGGAGCTCAAACATCGAAAGCAAAAGGCATTTATTCCCTACATCACCTTGGGAGACCCCGACCTTGAAACAACCCACCAGCTCGTTCTTGAGTTGGAAAAATCTGGTGCTGACATAATCGAATTGGGGGTTCCCTTTTCCGATCCGCTGGCTGACGGCCCCGTGATTCAAAGAGCCTCGGAGCGTGCTCTCCGCAACGGTTTCAGCCTCAAGAAGGGTTTGAAGATGGTTTCTGAAGTCCGGAAACAAACGGCACTGCCTTTAGTGCTCTTCAGCTACTACAATCCTCTCTTTGCCTATGGGCTCCCCGCTCTGGCCAAAGAGGCCCGGGCCAGTGGAATCGACGGATTCTTGATAACTGATCTGTCTGTGGAAGAAGCCCAGGTTCCGGTCGGTCTCATAAAGGAGATGGGTTTGGATGCAGTCTTTTTGGCGGCGCCAACTAGCACCGAGGAGCGTATTGAAAAGATTGCTCGATTTTCTTCCGGGTTTATTTATGCCGTCTCGCGCACCGGGGTGACGGGAATGCAAAAGTCCATTTCCGAAGAGGTCCGCCCCTTGGTTGACAGGATTCGAGCCCATTCAACCTTGCCCGTGGCCGTGGGGTTCGGAATCTCGGAGCCCGGACAGGTGCAACAGATAGGTCGCGTGGCCGACGGCGTTGTGGTGGGGAGCGCCATTGTGCGGAGTATCGAGGAGAACTTAGGCAATCCTCATTTGACAGAAAGAGTGGGAGACTTCACCCGTTGGTTAAAAGGAGGAGGTTAGTTCATGGAAATTGCCGACTGGCGAAAGCGGATCGACGAGATTGATGCACAGTTGGCCGAGCTACTCTCCGAACGCTCGCGTTGCGTGATTGAAATTGGAAGAATTAAACGTCGGCAAAATCTTCCGGTCTATGAC
>QHZP01000458.1:0-2217 GCA_003224715.1 Acidobacteriota bacterium
CTTCCTTTCCCGTTCCACTCTCGCCCGTAATTAAGACGGATGCATCACTGTTGGCCGCGACCTTGACAAAATCGTAGACCTCCCGCATCTCCTTGCTGGTTCCGATGAACTCTCTAAGGCCCGCCCCCTGCTCAAGTCGCGCCCCCAGCTTGCGAAATTCCCGGCGCATCTTAATGCTGCGCTTAACAGAATCCAGAGTCGATTTGAGCTTGCAATAGTCCAGCGGCTTAATGAGAAAGTCCTGGGCTCCCTGTTTCATGGCCTCGACGGCCACGTCCACACTGGCTTGCACCGTGATGAGAATCACAGGGTTGGCCTGACGAGCCGTTTTCAACAAGCGCAGCAGCTCCAGACCAGAGAGTCCCGGCATGAGGACATCGGAAATGACAATGTCGGGTCCGTAGGATTGGGTGAGTTCCCTGGCTTGATTTCCATCGGAGGCCAGGCAAACATCAAAACCCCATTCTTGAAGGCGCATCTCCAGGACTTCTCGCATAGCCGCGTCGTCGTCGACCACTAAGACTCGGGTTGGATTGATGGTCATCTCCTTTGTCTCCCTCGATGCCTGGATTTCTGTATAAACTTAAGACAAGTACGCGGAACGATTCGGCGCCGCAGGAAAACCAACAACACGGGCAGAGTGATGCTTTGAAGCAATGGGGGTTACCCAATCGTGATCGATTTCAACTGCGACGGAACGCTGCAGAAGCGTCACAGAAACTACCAGACGATGACCAGTTTTAAAAGCAACTAGAGTCCCTTCCACACCGTTAAGGGGCCCCTGCAAGACACGAACGGTCTGCCCAAGTCTCAAGAAAGGCCAAGGCCAAGCTTGTAGCCCGGAATCAACAATGGATTGCAGAGCGGCAATTTCAGTATCATCCACCGGAACGGGCATCTTACCTGACCCGACAATGAGTATAACATGAGGCGTAATCAAGATGGGGAGGCGCTTTTGTAGGTCAAAGCGACAGAACAAATAGCCGGGAAAAAGCGGTTCCTCCGTTTCCTTGATGCGGTCCGACCAACGTCGTCTGCAGCGGTAGAGGGGCAAGAATACTTCAAAGCCCTTTTCCTTCAAAATCGCCGCTACATTCTTTTCGCAACGAGATCTGATTCGCAAGGCAAACCAGGGGGGGTTATCAGTCGAGAAGCCCATTTGCCAATCAACCTCCAAAGCAAATCGAATTCAGCTTGAGTTACTTCAATTGATTCGATAGCTTTTTATTAAAAACAACCTTGGCCACTCCCTTTACGGTCGTGGTGCTGAGGGGCCGAGGGACCAGACGATCCTCCTTGTCATGCCCTCGGGGTACGCCCTCAGAGTTTCTATCCATTTCATCTTCATCCCGTGTTCATACTCAGGCTAAAGCAATAAGAGCTGCCGTTGCCCAAAGGCTTCATTATTGATCGCGGTTGGCAGATAAGAATGTTCAAAATTACACAACCCGCCCTTTTTCTGAGGATGAGGAATCGGGCATTGGACTGTTTGGAATACCCCTTTCCTGATAAATCTTGCAAGGGGCGGCAGGGGATGGAAGTCGGAAGCACCCCTCGGTAGTCCGAAGCAGCGCAGCCAGGGTTGTGTGAAAATCATCGCGAGTGGGCAGCCCTCCCTCAGGGTCGGGCCACTGATCGGTCCGTAAACTGATAAGTCCGTAAGTCGACGGCAAGGGCATCGGTACTCCGACTGTGAATGAGGGGAGTCCAACAGCGGCTTTGCCAGCGGACTGATAGAGCTTGACTTACGCGCGCTACCGATTCGTTTTCGCAGCTATCTAGGGGCCTTTTTGTCTAAAGACTAGGGTTTCCCCTAGTTCCTTGGTCCCACATCGAGTGCTAGACTTTCCGTGACTAAAAAATCTCTAAGCGTTGAGGAGGACGAGAACGATTAATTGTCAGGCTACTTACTTCAAACCTTTGCTTTCTTGCTATTCGTTTCTTGAGCAAGTTATAATAAATAGACGCCGGAACGCTTTAAAGACTACAGCTACACACATATGGATCCCTAAGAACGGATCATTGTGCCAGAAATCCTTCTTAGGACTTGAGGAATCATTCACCCCAGTGGAGGACTTAAAATCATGACAAGCATGGTTAATCGGTCGATCACGCCGGTTGGCAACACCAAGCCGCAAGAAGCGCTCGAAGCTGACATTATCATAGCAAATGCTCCGGATCCCTTGTTCGTTTCTGACCTCAAAGGCAAGATTTTGC
>QHZP01000458.1:2298-7574 GCA_003224715.1 Acidobacteriota bacterium
CGCCGAAGAGACGCGGGAATTCATGGCAGCTCTGGATGAGGTGGTCGAGCGGGGCGTAACTCGCAACGCCCGGCTGAATCCACGCAGTGCCTCGGGCGAGATCATCCCCATGACCCTCAACGCCTCGGCTTTGCGTGGCCCCGACGGGAAGGTGATCGGAGCGATCGGCATTTTGCGTGATATGCGCGAACTGGACAAAGCGCGCGCCTATGCCGAGAGCCTGATCAAGAATGCACCCGACCCGGTGTTTGTCAGTGACCTGGAAGGTAAGATATTACAAGCCAACGATGCCGTCTTCGCCTTGCTTGGCTTTCGCCCAGATGAGTTGATTGAACAATCGCTCTCCCGCATTATCTCTCCCGATGAGACTCGTGAATTCTTAGCAGCGCTGCGTGAAGTGGTGGAACGTGAGGAGCGCGAAGAAGACACCCGGGATAATTGGGATCGCCCGTCCCAAAACCTGCAAGTAAAACAGCGTGGCATCACGCGCAACGTGGTACTCAATCCACGAACGGCCTCGGGTGAGATCATTCCTACTAGCTTGAATGCTTCAGCCTTGCGCGATTCCCAGGGCAAGGTGATTGGCGCCATCGGCATTTTGCGCGATATGCGCGAACTGGACAAGGCCCGGGCTTACGCCGAGAGTCTCATCAAGAATGCGGCCGACCCGGTCTTTGTCAGCGACTTGGAAGGCAAAATATTACAGGCCAATGATGCGGTTTTTTCATTATTGGGTTTCCGCCCGGACGAACTGATCGAACAGTCGCTCTCCCGGTTTATTAGTGCGGAGGAGACCCGGGAATTTACGGCCGCACTACGGGAAGTGGTGGAGCGGGGCGTGACTCGCAACGCCCGGCTGAATCCCCGCAGTGCCTCGGGCGAGAGCATCCCTACCACCTTGAACGCGTCGGCCTTGCGTGATTCCGATGGCCGAGTGATCGGTGCCATTGGCATTTTGCGCGATATGCGCGAACTGGACAAGGCCCGGGCTTACGCCGAGAGTCTCATCAAGAATGCGCCCGACCCGGTCTTTGTCAGCGACTTGGAAGGCAAGATTCTGCAAGCCAACGATGCGGTTTCGCAGCTCCTGGGCTTTCGTCCGGATGAGGTATTAGAACAATCTCTCTCCCGCTTTATTAGCCCGGAGGAAACCCGGGAATTTACGGCGGCCCTGCGGGAAGTGGTGGAGCACGGGGTGACTCGTAATGCCCGGCTCAATCCACGGAGTGCCTCGGGCGAGGTCATTCCCACTACCTTGAATGCTTCGGCCTTGCGTGATCCCGATGGGAAGGTGATCGGCGCCATCGGCATTCTGCGGGATATGCGGGCTTACGAGCGGGTGGTGCGCGATCTGGAACAGTCTAAAACGGAATTACAAGAGAAGATTCTGGATTTAGAGAAATTTGAAGAAGTGGTGGTGGGTCGAGAACTTAAGATGATTGCCTTAGAAAAGAGCTCGAGACCTTGCGGAAAGAACTGGAAAAGACGAAGCGGGAAGGACGGAACTAAACGCCAGTGGAAGTTGCCACGACCCCCGAATTGGTGGGAACACCAAAGAACAATCGCGAGGCTCTTGCCTCTGAGACCCAAGCCACTCTGCACGAGCAGCTAAGGGTTTTGGAAGAGCGGGTGCGCAAAGGCGAAGAGCGTCGCCGCGCTTTAATCCATATCATGAGCGACATGAACGAGCTCAACAAGCGATTAGGGGAGCAGCGCAAAGCCATGATCCACATTTTGGGTGATTATGAAAAGGATCGCAGATGGACGGCGGCCCAGACGGAAAGGCTGGACAATTCGCGGAGGGCCCTGTTGCACATTTTGCAGGATTCCCATCAATCCAATTTGCGCCTGGAGAAGACCCGCAAAGCGATGATTCACATCATGGACGATCTCCGCAAGACTACTGAGGAAATCAAGCAACGTGAAAAGGAGTTGACCGAAAAACAAGAACAGCTCGTACAAGCAGGCAAGTTGGCCACACTCGGGGAACTCACGACCGGGGTCGCTCATGAACTGAATAACCCGCTAAACAATATCGGCCTGTTTTTGGGGAATGCCATCGATCGAATTGATCTGGGGGAATGGAGGAAGGATCAAATCCGGGAGGAGCTGCATAGCGCCATGCAGCAGGTAGGAAAGGCCACCGAGATCATTTCACACCTGCGTACGTTCGGCCGCGCCACCTCCGTGAGCCGTGAACTGGTGCCCATCAAAATGGTCATTGAGCGGTCGATCTCGCTTATCCTGGAGCAATTACGTTTGCGACAGATTGAAGTACAGCTGGACCTGAGTCCCGAGGATCCTCTGGTGATCGGCAATCCGATCCAGTTGGAGCAGGTGTTCGTCAACTTACTGACAAATGCAAGAGACGCTTTGTCGAATGAGCCTCGCAAACTCATCCAAATCCGTTGCCAGATCGCTGAGGATAAGGTAAAGCTGGCTTTTTCCGACACAGGTCCGGGAATTGCGGAGGGCTTAGAGCAGCGTATCTTTGACCCATTCTTCACAACCAAGGAAGTGGGAGCAGGTACAGGTTTGGGCCTCTCAATCACCTACGGTATTATTAAAGAACATCACGGCGCTATTTCGGTTGGAAAATCACGTCCCGGCGAGGGAGCCACATTTCTGATTGAGCTTCCTCTGGCGGGCAGTAAATCTTCGCAATCCTTTTAATTATGGGCGAGCCCTATATCCTCATTGTTGACGACGACGTGGTCCTGTTGCAAGCGCTGCCCGCCTTACTGCGACTGCGCATGAAAGCCGTGAGGATCGATACCTGTGACTCTGCCTCGCGGGCTCTGGCCCGGATCGCCGCCTGTGATTACGACGCTATCATTACTGATATTAAGATGCCCGGGATGGATGGCTTGGCTTTGATGGCCGAAATACGCCTATTGAGGCCCAACACGCCTACACTGCTCATTACCGGGCATGGAGAGCATGATTTGGCACTGCGAGCCTTACAGGGCGGGGCGTACGCTTTTATCCAAAAGCCTATTGATCGAGACTCCTTCATGGCCTCGTTAAATGACGCTATTCGAAAGCGCCAGCTCGCTCGCAGGAGCGAAAGTTGACATCCGACCGTCGTTGACACGGTAGGCAGTCACTCTCCATTCTTAAAGGTTTTCTATGAACGAGCTCCATATCCTCATCGTAGATGATGACCCTGCCTTACTCAAAGCTCTCCGCGAAACCCTGCATTTACGTATCGAGGCAGTGAGGGTAGAAACGTGCGAGTCGGCCCTGGCAGCGCTGGATCGGATTGCTATCACGGACTATGACGCTATCATTGCAGACATCAAAATGCCCGGGATGGACGGTCTGGCACTCCTGCCCGAAGTTGACAAGTTGCGACCTGATACGCCCGTCTTGCTTATCACAGGTCATGGGGACCGTGACTTGGCTATACAAGCGTTGCGGGGCGGGGCTTACGATTTCATTCAGAAACCCATTGATCGAGATTACTTCTTGGTCTCATTGATGCGGGCTATTCAGAGTCGCCAACTGCGGAATGAAGTAAAAGCGAAGCAGTTGGCTCTGGAGCACCATGCCCGCGATTTGGAGCAGGTCGTCGAAGAGCGCACTCGAGAACTTCGTGAGGCCAATCGGCTCAAAGACGAATTTCTGGCAATCGTGTCCCACGAACTTCGCACGCCCTTGAGCTCGATACTGTCGTGGGCCCAAATGCTGCGTACGGAGAACCTGGACGAGGCCACTCGCGCGATTGCTCATGAAGTGATTGAGCGCAATGCGAAGTCTCAGAAACGGCTGATCGAGGACCTCTTGGACATTTCACGTATTATCAATGGCAAGCTCAGTCTGGAAATCCGGTTGGTTGGGCTCCTTTCGGTCGTCACATGCGCCCCTCGATTGTTGCCAAGGGCATTCAGCTCCAAACAGTGCTTGATCCCGCGGTTGGCTTAGTCTCAGGCGATGCGAGTCGCTTGCAGCAGGTCGTGCTGAACCTCCTCTCTAATGCCATCAAGTTCACCCCTGGGGGAGGCCTGATTGAAGTGCGACTCCAACAGACCAACTGTCAGGCGGAGATTGTGGTTAAAGATACCGGTAGAGGTATTAGCGCCGCGTTTCTCCCCTATGTCTTTGACCGTTTCCGTCAAGCCGAGGCGGCAACCAGCAAGCCACATGGGGGGTTGGGGTTGGGACTGGCGATTGTGCGACAACTAGTAGAGATGCATGACGGAACAATTCAGGCTGATAGTCCAGGTGAGGGGAAAGGGGCCACTTTCACCGTAAGGCTTCCGCAGAGAATGGTCGCAGACCAGGAGGTTTCTCAGGATGGCAGTCAGAAGCAAGCATCCCTGGCGCTTGGGGGTAGCATACCTCTGGGAACCTTTCGCCCACTGGACGGCTTCCGGGTACTGGTGGTGGATGACGACGCCGACACCCGTGAGCTGCTGATCGCTGTGTTAGAACATGGTGGAGCCGAGGTAACAGCGGTGGCTTCGGCTGGCGAAGCGCTGCAGGCATTGCCTCGTTTGAAGCCCCACGTCCTGGTGTCGGACATCGGGATGCCAACTGAAGATGGGTTCGATCTCATTCGCAAAGTGAGGACGCTAGGGCCAGAGCAAGGAGGAGATGTCCCAGCCCTGGCTCTAACATCGTACGCGAGGTTTGAGGAGCGCATGCTGGCACTTACGGCAGGTTTCCAGGTGCACATGCCCAAGCCGTTTGATCCGGCCGAGTTGACGGAGGTGACTGCCAATCTCGCCAAAAGACAAACCACTAGAGTTTCGGCCCAAAAGCAGTAATAAATTGTAGTAATAGATCTAATAATTAGGAAAAATTCTGATAAGACTGGCGTTCCAGCCAGTACCCTCTGAAAATCCCCCAATCACCATCAAGGGCCGTATAGAGGGTGTTTTTCGGCTTTCGAGTGCCATCATCGACACAGAACACCCCCTGTATTCCAGCCCAATCTTCACTGGCGCATCACGCACCCACCGGAAAAATGTATTCTAAGATTCCCGTCGAAACAAATCAGTTTTTCTAGAATTGATCAATTTTGAACAGATTTCCATCCTGTTTGGCAGGAAGATGGTGCTCAATGAAGAAATTACGACATTTCTAACCTAAAAGTAGGTGAGACGCAGGAATGTCTACTAAGCAGAAAGAGACACGTTACATCATCTGGAACCTGACCAAAGCAAGGTCCAGTGCTCGGCGTCGCTATGGCGTTGGCCTACTGGCCAGCGCCCTGGCGCTGGGACTGGTAGGCTGGATGGGGCCGGAGATGGAGCAGAGCCCCTTTCCCATTT
>QHZP01000459.1 GCA_003224715.1 Acidobacteriota bacterium
GAATATCCCAACCATAGTTCGATGCATAGGCCTCAGTTTGCCGCAGCCGTACATACCCACTTGGAGCGACGTCGTAACCGGATTCCCGGTCCTCGCTTTGCCACAGATCGCACTTATTGCAACTCGGTGCTGGCCACCAATCAGATCGCGGAAGATCTCTCCCGGAGAGACACCTCTCCGTGCGCCAGATCAGCCTCACGTACTCCTTCATGAATCTGATCAACCCGTTCTTGAGCGGCATCCCGACCTGTCACGGTCAGGCGGCATGGCTGGCCACTACGCCTTGGGTGGGCGCACCGGCGGATCAATCATCATCTAAGGGTTGCTCTACTTAACTCTGGGGCTATTTTTTGGCAGGGGGTTCGATAAAGTCCTCGGCGTTTTTCCCCTGCCCATTCTCGGCGTGTTGCTCTTGTTTGAAGGTCTAGCCCTCATGTTGCTGATGAGCGACATGGTCCACTCTAAGACTGACTTCTCCATTGTGATACTCGTCGGGCTCATCGCCTACGGACTCCCTCACGGCTACGCAATAGCCACTGTGGTCGGAACGATGCTTACTTACCTAGTGCGCAAATATCCCATCGGATTGACGAAATTCGGAATCAATTCCTTGGTGCTGCTCGCGGCGGCTTTTGCTTTGGGCGGAGCTTATGTTGGTATTGAAGAGACGGTGGAAGATTCACTGGCCGCCGAACTGCTGCCCGGCGCACTGCGTGGCACTGGGTTCGGTACTATGGCAGTTGTGAATGGTATGGGCGATTTTGTGAGCAGTGTCTGCGTCGGATGGTTGTGGGCTGCCTTCGGTCCAGCAACGGGGTTTGGCTTCGCCTTAATACTGATGAGCGCGGGCGCTGGGGTCGTATGGGCGACACGTAACAGCACTCCCAATTGGTAGATAAATGCCAACATCGACTCTCTCAGATTCGTTCCCACGTCAGTAAGAACAAAGTCGACGGGCTCGGATCGCTTTGAGATGAGATTACACTTGAGTGAAGTTGGGGACTATCAAGGCGCCGAGGCCGACGAGCGAAATTCGCGTTCCATGTCAGGCGCTGAATGAAGCTGATTGTGGTCCGTTAGGAAGGAAGACCACAGGAGCAGCCAGCCTCGCTCGCTCAGAGAGACAAAGCCCAGGGAACTTGGTAGGTCTTGAATCTCTGAATATGAATCTGACCAGGGGTGGGTGGCTCTCTCTTCCATGCTCTCACCTCAATGATATCGAGAGCCTGACATATAAGGGGTGGGACGCGGATATTGGCATCAGAGATCCGATCTTGGCTTGAGATATTCGGCGTGTTTATGCGCCCTCCTGACCCAAGTTTTCCGGCTAAGAACTGGCTGGACCTTCTGAACTAGAACTTTTTCCCGCCCACTACTTGATCCGAACGAGCGTCCTTACAGGTCAACCACTGCGCAATATGTTTAGGTCGGAAGCGAACACTGGATTGAATTTTGAGGTAGGGAATCATGTTTCGGGCCACGTAACCGTAAAGGGTCTTCTCGCTGATGGCCAGGATACGGGCAAGATCCTTGACGGTGAGAAGGGTTCCGAGGCTCGTGAGACGGTCCAGAAAATCGAGATCGTTGTCGCCTCGGGGTCCGGTGGGTGCAATTGGCATGGGTTTCGGTCTCCTTCGTATGGGTCTAATCCGAGAGGTGCCGGAGCTCTGTAGTCCATGGCCACCGCGACCTGGGCAGTGCCAATCCGATGGAGTTGCCGGCCCTGGCTACTTCACCTCGACAATCACGTGTCGGTCGGTCGTCCATGTTTTCGCTCGCTTCATGAGCAGATAGAGCTTGCGGGAATCGGCGGGGTCGCGCTGGAGCTCCAAGACAGCGCCCCGGCGTGCGAGCTCTGAGAGAACCTGGCGGTTCTGATCGATCTGTTGAATCAACTCCTCTTCGCGATCGGAACAACGTCTGGCCAGATTGAACCAGACCGTCAGAGTCAGAGTTAGAGTAATGACTGCAGCAGCCAAAGCATATCCGCCAATATGAATCCGTCTGGCCAGCATGATCTGAGAGGTTACCTGCTTCGCCTCCGTGGCAATGCGAGCACATTGATCCCGGAGGTCGTCCAGAAGAGCCCTCCAGCGGCTCCAAAAGCATGGCCGTCAGGGATTTTTGGATAGCTGACTCGAGCACCAGGACAACGTGGTTAACCGACTTGTTGATAGCAGCCGCCAAGAGAGTTCTGGCTTCACTGGTTTGAGATCCTGGAGGCAGCTTCGGTGTTCCGCTCCAGCTGGATCAGGGCGCTGTCCAGCCGAGCGGCCATGCTCTCATGCAAAGAACAGATCCTGGTACTCCAAGTGTCGGCGTCCTTCAGAGCTTGAGACACGCGAGAAGGGATCTCCTCATAAAATGCCTTGTACAGCTGCAGCGCCTTCAGCAGCCGGGCCAGCTCGACATCCTGCCGGGTGATTCCGGCCTGGTGCAGCGCCTGAAAGAACTCGGAGCGCTGCTCGGAGGAAAGCCCCTCGGCAAGTTGATCCAATGGGCCGTCACCAGCTTCATTCATGGGCGTTCCCCCTGACGTGGGAGAAAAAAGGTTGTGGGCGTCATGGAGTTGTTCATAAATCCGGCGCTGGTAGCTGCGTAGACGAGCTCGTACCAGCAGCTGAGACAAGACTGGGCCGATGGGCTTGCCACGTGAGGAGATCCCATCATTGGAATCCAGCACCTCACTGATGGTGAGATTCAGCCGCTCTAGCTAGTGAGTGCCTTTCGAAACTCTATCCCTTCCTGCGTCTCTTCATAGTCGGACAGGACCTCACCGTCTTTGAGATTCTTGAAGACCAGATAGGAGACCCGGTCCTCCAGCTCGCCGGCCCAGTTCAGGAAGGACTGCACACTGTCCGGTGAGCTGGTAATCGAGCCCACGCAAACGAAGTAGACCTGGAGTGCCCGGAGCTCCTCAAAAGGAACGTCGAGGAGCCACTCCAGGACTTCTCGACCCGTGCCGGCCTTCAGGTCGGCGAGAATCAGCAAATGATGGCCGCCGAGGGCCCGCTCAGCCAACACGTCGTGGGAGGACTTTTTCTTGATCTCGACGGAAACGGCTTCGGGGAAGAATCGGGAGAGGGTCCTGTTCTCGTCGTCGAGATCCATCAGCAGGGGATCGGCTTGATGATCCCGAAGATAGGTGGCCAGAAAACGGGCGGCCGTGGACTTGCCACTGCCGCCCTTGGCGCCGGCGGTAAAGAGAATGGTTGAGCTCATGATTGTCCTTTCAACGGGTCATTCAGTTTTTTCTCCAGAGAGTCTTTCTCTTCCGGACTGAGGCGAGTCAGGTTGTACCGGTTGCTGAAGGTGAAGTGAAAGCGTTGGCGTCGGTCCGTGCTGCTGCCGGTGTCAGCGGGGCCAGCAGTCATTGCAGACGGCCTGGTGGACTGAGACGGCGAAGAAGGGGCACTTGCCACGGCGGGTTTCTTCTCGGCAGCCGCCCGGCGGTCCCACTTCTTTCTGGTCTTGAGGAAAGCAAAGACGCCATTGATGGTGACGGTGACATCATATTGCTCCTTGAGCCGCCTCACGATCTCGCGATAAGAAACGGGTGGACGTTGCCTCCGCAGCTCGACAATCTCGTGTTCGTAGGGAGCCAGTTTGGATCGA
>QHZP01000460.1:0-5441 GCA_003224715.1 Acidobacteriota bacterium
CCTTCGGGGCGCCCGGCTCGAAGTTCGCAGCGGTACGACCGCGATTACCGGCCGCCTGCTCAGCACCGAGCGTAAGACGCGCACGGGCGGTGGCACAACGCTGGAGGTCGAGTACGTTTCATTGATTTCAGGTGCGGGTGAGGTACGTACAACGGAGTTGCTGCCATCGTTCTCCGTAAGATTCCTCGAGAAAGATCTGACGGCCAAGCTGGATCGTTACCTGGACTTGATTTCGTTGGGACGCGAAACCCATCTGCGGGATATGGCGATCTCCACAGAAGGGACTGGCGTACGGGGGCTCTTTGTAAGCTACATCAGCGAGGTGCCAGTCTGGAAAGCAACCTATCGCATCGTGCTCAATTCAAAAGCTGGTAGAGGCCCGATGTTGCAGGGATGGGCGATCGTCGACAACACGGTTGGGCAGGACTGGGAGAAAGTCGAGTTATCCTTGGTGGCGGGCGCTCCCCAATCGTTTGTTCAGAACATATCGCAACCAATCTATGCCCGTCGACCAGTCGTTGAGCTCCAGGGCAGCATGAATATTGCTCCGCAGACTTATGAATCGATGCTGAGCTCGGGCGGTGCGCGCATAGCAGGCACCATTACCGATCCGACGGGGGCGGCAGTCCGCGGAGCACGGGTCAGAGCCTTCGATAGTACGGGTAAGATTGTAGGGGAGGGTACATCCAACGCATCAGGTCGGTACGAACTTGAGGGATTGCCGGAGGGAGACACCGCCATCGAGGTGGAACTCGCTGGATTCAATAAGAATGTCCATCAAGGCCTGCGGCTGTCGACCGCTAAAGTTGTGCAGCAAGATGTGCAGCTGGAAATCGGCAGTATGACCGAGACCGTAACGGTAGCGGGTGAAACGCAGGGTATTGAAACAAGTGCTGCGAATGCGGATGCACGCTCCTCGGGCGGCGGGAGAGCTCTTGGCAGCGGTTCCAGGCTCGGCGGAGCCGGACGCAGGGGGGGGATAGGCGGAGCCGTCGTCGGCGGCGCAGGCTCCGGAATCGCTTCCAGTACGGTGAGCGATGCCCGCTCTCGCGCCGAGGCAGTCGCGCGGGCGCAGGAACTGGGCGATCTCTTCGAGTACAAATTGAAGGAACCGATCACTATCCCTAAGAACCGGTCAGCGCTCTTGCCTATTATTCAATCGCCCATCGCAGTGGAAAAGGTGTCGATCTGGAACGAACAAGCCGGACTCCCGCGGCCTCAGCGTGCGCTGTGGCTAACGAACTCGAGTGGAATGACACTTGACGGCGGCAGCTTCAGCATAATTGAGGAGGAGACGTTTTCTGGCGAGGGTCTCTTCGACCCGATTAGACCAGATGAGAAACGCCTGATCGGCTATGCAACAGATCTTGCTCTGAATATAAACTCGAACCTCGGCAGTGAAAGACAGCGTGTATCGCGAGTGCGAGTGAGCCGGGGTATCATGATTCAAGAAAGCGAGATTCGTGAAAAGAAGACCTACACGATCCGTAACGCAGACACCGCGCCACGGACGGTGGTAATCGAGCATCCGGCGCGTGCCGGCTATTAACTTCGCAGTGAGATCCGTGCCGCCGGAACGACAGCAGCGTGGATGAGGTTTCGCGTTCCTTAGTGGTTGAGGAAGCGCGCCAAGTTGAGGCAACCTACAGTCTGAGCAATCTAACGAGTGAACAGGTTGCCTCTTTTGTCAGCCAGCGGTCGGTCGATAAAGCACTTGAGGACGCGCTGCGCAGAATTCTCGCGCAGAAAAGTGTCGTTGCAGACCTGGAAAACCAGAGAGAAGCTCGCGATAGTGAAACGGAGAAGATTTTCGACGATCAGCAGCGGCTGAGAGAAAACCTGAAAGCGCTCAAAGGCAGTGCCGAAGAAAAGGCCCTGGTGCAACGATACACACAGCAGCTGAATCAGCAAGAGACGCGGTTGGAAACGCTACGGAAGGAGATCCAGGACCTTGAAGCGAAGCGAGATGGTGCTCAAACCCTGCTAAACCAAATGATTCAAGAATTGTCATTTGACGCGAAAGTGTAGGGCGGGAAGATTGATGCGTTTATCTGACTCTATACTCGGCGAATTCAGCCAAATTGCGCCTCGTTGCGCGAGAACAGTTAGTACTTCCGGATTTGTGGAATGCAGGAAAACAGCTCCCGCGCTGTAGCGTCCGTTTCGATTCCCTACTGTCCGCCTTCTCAAAACGGCCTGAATCGGGTGCTTCCGCAGCCTTCCGTTGCCGGCCTCTTTTTCCTTCTAACAGAACAAAGACACGAGGGGCACAAAGAAGAAGGACTAAAATGGAAAGCCGATGTCGCCTCCTCGGGCGCCTCTTCTTGGACGGGAACCCAACCTCGTCTGCTTGGTGTTTTTGGTGCCTTTGTGGTTGACTTCGTCTAGAATTGCAATTCGACCTGCACTGCTTCAGATAGTGCGGTGACAGATACTATTGGATGGTCTGGCATCCCCTTTGCCAGCTCACGCTCCAGGCGGGATTTGAATAGTTCGCGGCCAGTTCTATTATCAGGATGCCATACCTTCGAAAGAAAGTACTGCTCTCCATAACGGTTGAAGACCAGGTTTCCCTTGTCCAAACTCTTTTTGGCTTGAACCGGCATTGTCATAACGATTACGCGGCCGGACCCGTTTTCGCTTAGAACCAGCAGCGCCACAGGCGAGATGGGTTTGACCACGTATTCGCCGGACGGCAGGGCCGTTTTGCCCGCGAAAAAATTGAAGGGGATGTTGGCTATCATTATCCCGGAAGATTGCGGGTAGACGGCAACTCCAGCCAGCAGGACTAGGAAACTCAGGGTCACAATTATTCTTAAGACCTGGTTCTTCACTTGACCTCCCCTTTTCAGGCTGCGCTATTAGCCGTGCAGCTGATTGCCAAATCTACGGTATCCACAATGAATTCTCGTCCCTGATAACGAATCAAAGAGCAGCGTTCCATTTTGTGGATCACTTCCACTCTCAGACCAAAATAAGTTGCTGTCGTTCGCTTTGGTGTTGCGTTCATAAGGCACCTCTCGTTTACTAATTGCCTTGGTCTTTCTTTGCTTCGACGTTTGAATCGCGACCTCCCGAGGCACTCAAGAAGAAAGCAATCGGTGTGCCATTCCGTTAGGTGTCAAGTTAAGAATGTGGGAGGCGTGCTCCGTGCGGCGACCAGCAAGCGGGTCCAGCAGGAAGCATGGACTATAAAACACAAACTTTTGATCGCCGGTCGGGAGACCGCCTCCTGCGCTGCACCTTATGTTCTCATTCCCATCTCTTAACGTAACAGCGAGCCCCCTTACCCCGGCCCTTTCCCCCGCTGGTGCGAGGGAGAGGGAGAACAAATCGGTTGGGACGATGAACCCAGGGTTGCGCTTCGCTCCACCTGGGCTATTTTCTTGCGCCCGTACCGGGCTGTAGCTATGGCTCCTCACGCGGTTGATATTCCAACTCGTGGCTTCTAGCCTCTGACTTCCGTATCCCGCCGGGACATCAAGAGTGAAGGCTTTCCCCAGGCCGTTATGCCGGACGTTACGAAGTAGTTTTGTGCTCGTTTCTGGAATCATCGTCGTTCTCCTGATCGTTGTCGCGTTGGGGCGTTGGCTTTCGAGGGCGAGAACGGAGACGACGACGAGGAGGACCGATACGAAGGAGCGAGCCTTTGGTTAGTGAATCCTCAAAGGTCTTGTGCTAGCAGGCGCGTGGGACGGAAACAAAAGTGGCAGCCCGAAAAGTCGGGATCGGGCTGCCGAAGGATGACTTCAAGCAAAATCGCCAATTGTCGCGGTCAAAGCTACCACAGTTTCGACCTTTAGCGCTTTTGAGCCGTCAGAATTGTGGCTTGAGGTTTCGACATGTTTTGGGCCAACTCGCGTTCGAGCTTGGAGGGCAGCAACTCGCGGCCCATGTTATTGCCGGGATGCCATACCTTGGAGAGGAAATAGTGGTCTCCATATTGGTTAAAAACCAATGTCCCTTTCTCTCGGACTTGACTGGTTTGAGCTGAGATCGTCAGAACAATAGCGCTGGAGCGGCAGTCCTCACTTCTTATTAGCAGTGCCGCTGGAGATACAGGCTTCACGGTGTAGTCGCCTGCGGGGAGTGAGGTTTTTCCGACGTTGAAATGGAACGGGATCTTGAATGTCATCGGACTGGACTGTGCATAGAGAGATGGGGCCGCCCAAATTAGGGATAGGAGCAGGAACGTTGCGAAACTCCTATACGCTTGCTTTTTCATAGGACCTCCTTCAGGTCGTTTTTAGGGCGATGGCCGAAGCAACCGAGCGCCGGATTTTTTCTCGAGTGGAATTGGTTTGCGCGACCAACTGCTTCACCACTATTTCTTCAGGATCGATCCGTCTCAAAGATTTCTGAAAATCTCCGAGCGACCTGAATTAGGCACCTGGTCTTCCATACCTCTAACTGCGGTCGCGCGTCAGGACTGGGATACTTTCAACCGATTGAAGAAAGCTGAGATGAACTTCAACGAAGGGACTCTGGCAGAGGCACAATCCTCAGGCCAGACTTGCCCAAGTTCTATCTGTTTGGATAGAGAGACTATCCATTCAGGTGAGTTATGAATGCTTACTCCCCGAGAATGTGGGAGGTGCGCTCCGCGCGGCGACCGGCGCGGGTTTAACAGGAAGCATGGACTGTACCACAAACGTTTGATCGCCCCTGAACCTTATGTTCTCAAGTTGTACGGCATCGCGAGCGGAAGAGGCTGAGGTCCTTGCAGGTGACAACTTCAGGTTGCCGGGCATTCGCTGCTTAAAGTATACTCGTGAGAAATTCCTATGAATCCACGACTGATAACCAGTGCCGGGCCGTTAAAAGGGACAACCATCAGGTTGATTGAGGAAGAAACTTCAGTCGGTCGCGAAGACTCCAATCGGCTCAAGATCGCTGATCCGGCGCTATCACGACGTCATTGTTGCGTCAGGCAACAAGCCGGCCGATTCAAATTGAGCGATCTCGATAGTCTCAACGGGACCTTCGTCAATGGACTGCCCATTAAGGACCGATTCCTGGAACACGGCGATCAGATCAGAATTGGTGACTCGCTGTTCCTCTTTCTCCTCGAAGAGGGTGAAGCTCCCTTAAAACCTGCCCTGGCTCAACTGGACGAGGCAGGGCCAATCACTCGAACGACTATCCAACTGCGCCGGGATGAGGCGGTCTACCTCCAGCCGGAGAAAGTGTTGGCCGCATTGCCGGCGACCGCTCGGGTGGCCCGCGACTTAAATGCTCTGTTGAAAATCAGCACCATCATTAACTCAGTCAGAAATCTGGAAAAGTTACAGCAGCAGTTGCTGGAACTGATTTTCGAAGTGGTTCCGGCTGAACGCGGCGCCCTGCTGCTGGTAGGAGAGGGCTTGGAAGAATTTACTGCCGTCTCAAGTTGGAACCGGACTTCGCGGACAGACGGACCGCTTCAGGTGAGTCGCACCGTG
>QHZP01000460.1:5459-5975 GCA_003224715.1 Acidobacteriota bacterium
AGCCTGGTGGACACCCAAGTGCGTTCCTTGCTGGCCGTCCCTTTGGTCGTCTTCGGGCATGCGATCGGCGCCATCTACCTCAGTTCCAGTGATCCGACGGTTCGCTTTGACGAAAATCACCTCCAGTTGACGACAGCCATTGCCGCCATTGCCGCGCAAGCCATGGAGAATGGCCGCCACGTCGAGAGGCTCGAAAGCGAGAACCGGCGGCTGCAAACCGAGATCCATATTGAGCACAATATGGTCGGGGAGAGTCCACCGATGGCTGCCGTTTATCAGTTCATTGCCAGGGTGGCGCCGACCGCGGCAACGGTCTTGATTTATGGAGAAAGTGGCACTGGCAAAGAACTGGCTGCTTATGCGCTCCACTTGAATAGCCCTCGCGCCAGCCGACCCTTTGTGGCTATCAACTGCGCCGTGCTGGCCGAACCGCTATTAGAGAGTGACCTCTTCGGCCACGAGAAGGGTGCTTTCACTGGGGCCGTCGCACAGAAAAGGGGAAAATTAGAAATTGCG
>QHZP01000461.1 GCA_003224715.1 Acidobacteriota bacterium
GGAAGCGAACAAAATTGTTTACCTGCTCTGCTTCCGCCAGGGAAATCTCGGGATCCGCCGCTGGATCACTCCCCTGGGGCACAGGGCGTCCATTAATGGTTTCCTCCACCGGGAAGCGCGGCGTGGTGATTCCCATCTCCTGGGGAAAGGCCCCGGCGTTAAAATCAGACAGGGAAGCCACCGCCGCTTTACGGCCAAATCGACCTAAACGGCCATCAATGGAGCGGTTGGCGCGTCCGGAAATGCCGTCCCTATCCTTATCATTTGGATCTTCGTAAGCAAGGATGGTCTGATCGGGGATGGCATCAATTAAGCCGAAGCCGAATACGGGCGGTGTGCTACGTCGTGCCTGGCTGGTGGCGCTGGGAGGAATTTCCTCTTTCTGAATGCCCTGCGCCTGCAATAAAGGCGTCGCATTTTGTTGGATCACAGCTCCACCCTCCTGAAAGAGCGGATCGCAACTATTCGGTGGGATGAAGCGAGTGGCATGCACCTCTACTTCGTCACCCACTCTACCGACGACCGGATCTTCGTGACATTCACTGCAGGCGTTGCCGTTGAAGAGCGGACCCAAGCCATTCTCTGGAGTAAAAACGCGCTCGAAAACTACTTTGCCCTGTTCGAATTGAGCCAATTGCTCCTTGGTCAAGCCCCTAAGAGGGTCCCCAAGTTTCGATGCTTTGGGACGACAACCGAAAGAAACCAGGATGCTGAAGCTGAGAAGCATTCCGACAAAAATCCGGCTCACTTTCATCTTTCTCTCCCTTCTGCTAAAAGTGCCTGTATAGGAATATACCACCTTTATTTCAGCGAGAACATCGATTACTCTGGTTGCTCTCACCTCCTCGGCGTACAACACCACACCGAGGTCGGCTGGACTTCGTTTTAGGTGTGCGGCGGGCCAAGGGTCATTTGGACCGAACCCCCTGTCTCAGGTGGGCAAGTATACCTGCGGTTGGGTCGTTGCGGAGGATTTACTGGCTCGCATCCAATCAGTCGTCGCGCCGTCCTTAGGGAATTTGCTTGACAAGAGTAGCAGTTGACTTTACACAAGCAGACGGTCGCGGCTAAACTGGCAGACTTTCAGTATATCGGTGAGGACTTGATCATGGGTGAAACGTCCCTCCCCCGTCTGACTCTGGCGGCCCTGTTCTGCGCCCTCCTCCTGCTGGCTTATCAGTACCTCGGGTCCGACCGCCTGGAAGGACAGATCGTCGATGACAAGACCGGCCAACCGGTCGCGGCCACCGTTATGATCACCGACGGAGAAGGAAAGCCACTCGAAATTGAAGGAAAGCATACCCACGTCGAATATTTGGGAAAGCGTAGGTGTTATGTCGATGGAGCCTTTTCCTTAAAAGCTCGGCCGAATCGCCTGGTGGTCGAGGTAAGACGCGGGCTTGAGACACTTTCTCTCAAGACAGACGTGGATCTCGCACAGAAGAAATCTGAAGCCTTGACCTTTCGGGTCCACCGCTGGATCGACATGCGCGAGCTGGGCTATTTGAGCGGCGACACACACGTCCATCTGCTATCGCAAGCAGAGTCCCACCTGCAGATGCGGGCCGAAGATCTGAATGTCTTGAACCTCCTGGTCAGCGACTTCACCAACGATGTCGAGAAATTCACTGGCAAGCTGGACCCGGTCTCAACGCCCAGCAACGCCGTTTATGTCGGCCAGGAAGCCCGGGACTGGCAGCAGGGGCACATTGTCTTGATGCGCATCAAACAAATTGTCCAGCCTTTTGCACCCTTTGGCGGGACCTTCCAGGGAAGAAGTTTTCCGAATGTCGTGCTGGCACGAGCGCTGCGGGCGGCACGGCACCAGGGGGGCGTCGCTACTTGGGCTCACTTTTGTAACCTGCCAGGAGCAGAATCGCCTATCGACATTGCCTTGGGTTTACTCGATGCCATTGACCTCATCACGTATGACGACCCCACGCAGCTTCCCAGCCACTGGGGACCCTGGAAGAACTCCGGAATGTCTCAGGCCGAATTCACCGTCATGCGAGCCATGGACCTGTATTATCAATACCTCAATTCCGGGTTTCGGCTACCCATTGCCGCCGGTACGGATAAGATGGGCGAAAATATTCCAGTCGGGAGCAATCGCCTTTACGCCCGCTTTGTGAACACACCTGACTACGAGGGATGGCTGGCAGGTCTTAAAGCGGGAAATGGATTCGTCACCAATGGCCCGATGCTAACCTTCGAAGTAGATGGTAAGACGGCGGGTGAAGTGATGCAATTTAGCGGCAAGCGCCAGGTGAAAGTGCGAGCGACGGCCCAGTCCATTCTTCCCTTTGGGACTCTGGAAATCGTGGTCAATGGAGAGACAGCCGCCATCAAGCGCATCTCCTCTCAAGACAATCCCCGAGCTGACGGCCTTTATAGCGTGGACCTCGAGGCCACCGTCGATCTGCAGCAAAGCAGTTGGCTAGCTGCACGCGTCGCCGAGGATCCCGACAGCAAGGAACGGATACTCCCTCGAGGTTTGACGGTATTCGCCCATACCAACCCAGTCTATTTTCTCCGCAATGGTGCCACGGTGCGTGAACTCCCCTCCATTCGTTACTTGCAGAAATATGTTAAAGGAACCATCCACTGGTTGAAGACCGGCGCCCGCTTTGCCACCGACACTGAAAAAGAAGAAGCGCTGCGCCTGGCTGAGCAAGCTCGACGCATCTATGCAGAGCTAGAGAAGAACCTGCTCTGAAAATCCCCCTATCAAGGGAAGGTGTGAAAAAATTGGGAGGGCGAGCCTCCTGGTGAGCCGTCACTCGGCAAGTCCTTACCCCATGAGGCTCGGCGGGAGCCTCGCCCTCCCGATCTCGGCCGGTTTTGAATCTTTTCAGAGCTTCAGAGGGGTGAAGGGGGTGTCCTTCGGCCTTCCAGTGCCATGTTCGCCACAGGACCTCCCCATGCACCGTCATCTCTCGTTTTTGGACAGGTTTTTGTCAAGTTTCGTATGGTAAAGGTGAGCACAGCTTCGGGAAAAAGAAAAGTGGGTGGTTCAGGCGAAAAAGAGAGTATGATAATAGCAATGAGAGAAAAGCTTCATAAGAGGGTCTTATGGGACCAATAGGTGTTCCCGAACTCGTTGTCATTTTCATCCTAGCCTTCCTGATTTTTGGCCCACGTAAGTTGCCAGAAATAGGAAAATCTCTCGGAAAAGCATTGGCGGAATTTCACCGGGCTCGCAATGAACTGGTAGCTACCATTGAAAAGGAAGTTCGTAGCATTGAATCTGAGCCCCCTCCAACCTCTCACAACGAAACAAACGCCAAAGTCAAAACTCATTCTTCAGCGTCTTAACCATGGCTTCGTGTCGAGAACTGGGGTAATCTGTTGCCGCTTGTCAACCCCTTTTTGTATTAGCGAATGGCATTTCCTTCGCATAAGAAAGCCATTTCAGTTATGGCCAGAAAGATCAAAATGGAAATCATAAGTGCCCAGGGCAAATCGATCGGAGCGATATACTTGACCGCAATGAAAACCCTTTCTTCTTCTATGTGCACATCGATATCCTGTTTATGCAAAGGAATTCCTAACTCCCTGGCCTTCCCCATAACCGCGTCTTTGATCTCGGTGATAGAAGGGGTGACTCTTGCCGAGGGAACTCCTACTCTTGGGAGGGCACCTGCTGCGCTCAGCGTGGCGATCCGCTGGATCTCATCTTTAAGTTGGTAATGACGCACATAGGGGGGGCCAAACTTGTAGACCCCATACCCCATTGCCCCAATCATCAAGAGGCCGAAAAAACAGCCCAGATTCCCCTTTCCATCCAGATGAAAAAGCCTACTTCTTGAAGACGTACCTTTCATAATGGAGTCGCGTC
>QHZP01000478.1 GCA_003224715.1 Acidobacteriota bacterium
CTGGTATAGGGGGACCCTCGCATCAATTTTTGAATTCCCATGAAATTGGGAGCAATTTGTTCTTCGTATTGATATTGTTTAGTAAGATCTGTAAATCCACTGATGGCGGCCGCCACTTTAAAGGGATTGGGCCGAGCTAGGGCGCAATAGGTAATATATGCTCCACGACTATCCCCAGTGACCGCCAGCTTATTTTTTTGGACAAAGGGCAACGTTTGCAAGTATTTTGCCCCGGCAATCACATCATCCACTTCTTTCTCGCCCATGGCCAATTTATTCCGGTAATCTTTGCCGTGGCCTTCGCTGCCTCGGTAATCCACGTCCAGAACCACATAACCATTATCAACAAAGAAATCCTGGTTTCTCAATTTGGCTTGCCCATGGACTCCCCCATGAACTCGAACGATTGCCGGAAACGGGCCGCCGCCCTTTGGCCTGTAAAGGTAGCCGTAGATCTTCATTCCATCGACGCTTTTGAATGTGACGTCTTCACAGATACGAACGTTGACTTCCGCCCTGAACAATGAATTCATGGCTAGCAGCAAGCCTGACGAAATCATGATCCGACGGGTATATTGAAAGCTCGTCTTCAACGTAATCTCCCAATCTCATTATGAGAAGGCCTGCAGTGAAGTCAGGGTGACTCAAGTTCCATTATTCTTTTTCCATCATAGAACCCAAACCTGACAATAGCAAAGATTTTTGATACCACTTGTGGGTGGGCCTGCTGACTTGATTTTCTTGGTCGAGAAAGATTAGAGTAAGCTGAACAAAGGGCGGTTTTGGCCGGTAACGTGGCGAAGAGGCTTCTGGCACAATTTATGAATTGCAATCTCATTTTTCTTGCAAAATGGTCGATATGTTGGTCGACCTCGAGTAAATCTTAAGGGATCATGAAGGCAAGACAAGAAAAGACAGAAGTCGAAGCAAAATTAGTGTCACGGCTTGGGTTTTACCTGGACATTATGAATTACCAGAAAACACGGCCTTTGTCGCTCGGACCCGCACAAGCTGAAAAATTCATCCAAGCTTATGAAAAAATGAAATCAGGTCTCGGTTATGTGTCCTACACCGAGATTGCCCGGGCCCTCCAAGTCATTCCCCAAGAAGTGATGCAACACGTAAAATACCTGCATGTCCATTCCAAACGATGGGACCTTCGCTTTTCCAGCAATCATCACAACGAGAATGTCTTTTTTAAGCTGGTGAAACGTTAGGCGTCAAGTTGCAAACGGTGCCAGCAGATTTCCGCTTTAAATCTGAAGTTGTAAATTGCTACCTCGTGGTCTCTTCCCACCCTGACGGAAGGGGCTATTACATAACGGCGGTGACCCCTCTGAAGCCTGGCGTTCCACCTCTTTTGACCTTACTTTCTCTCGACTTTCCGAATCCAATGATCTACAAAGTCCAGATGTCCCATAATTTGTTCCCGAGGCATATGGCAAGATACGCAATCTCTCTCTGCGACCGGACAAATCTTCTCAACGAGCCTTCCCCCGAATGGCAGGTCCGACATTTCTTGTCAAAATGTGATAGTGACTCAGCAGATTCTCATGCGGGTCGTGGCAAGTGAGACACTGGAGCTTGCCTTCACTTTCGTCATAACACCTGCTTAGCAGCAGTCGCTTTGCAGGGAATCGGATGGACCTCTTATCAGAGATGATCTGAGAAAAAGCCGGAAGATCAGATTCCTCCGGAGGTTCCCCGTGGCAAGCGCCACAGAATTGCAAGAGCTCCTTTGCCTCTAACCTACCGGGGTTCGAAATGGCCATCCCAGGCCGGTTCGAGCCCTGGGTTACGACTTCAATATGGCTTCGCCCGGGACCGTGACAACGCTCACATTGCACTTCTGCGATCTCACCCGTTATTTGATCGGGCCGAGCACCCGGTTGTCGTGTTACATGGCAACTGAAACAGTGTTCTCTTTTCGACGGAGTCTGCCAATCTGCAAGGGCATCGACGCTATCCTTGACCTTGTTCTCAAGTCCTGGGGTAATGGCGAGCTCACCGCTGGCCTGATACCAGCTCACTCGGCTTTGTCCAAAGCCGGCCGCCTCATTCTGGCCGATGAACGTAATACCTTTTCTTCCTGTTCCAAATCCCCAAATGAGGTGCAATCTCTCGGTTCGATGATCCTTCGAGGCAGTCAAATCAAGTGCGCCATTTGGAAGAGTCGACCTCTGAAGCTGATATTGAACTGCGTTGTTCTTATCAAAGAATTCCAGAGGGACTTTTTTCAGAAGTTTAGGAATATCGGTTACCCTTCTGAGGGTTTGGGCGTGGTCACTGACTCAATTGCACAGAAGCAATGTCGCGATGACATTCTGCACATCGCCTGGAGCCGACGAATTCTTCTAGCTTGGTTTGCGACGGCAGTCCAACCGTGGCTCCAATTGCTGCCCGACCCGTCAAAGACAGCACTCCTATCCAACCTGCTTCAACCAGCAGAGGGAAAAGAGATGGGAAGCGGGCGATCATTGTGGCGGGATATTCTTGGCGCTGGGTGCCACTGAGCTCATACCCCGGTTCAGATCTTCTCGCGCCACTTTTCGTTTGCGATTGTGGCTTTCCTGAACCTCCAGGAGAATTTTTTCGCCCTCGGCAGGATGTCCCAGCTTAATGAGCGTCCTCCCCAGCCAGTACTGAAATTCGGCATTATCCGGCATCAACTGGGCCGCCCTGCGGAAGAGTTCAACGGATTCCTGCATTCTTCCCAACTTGACATAAGCCTGGCCAAGTCCCAGGCAGGCTTCCCCGTAGGATGGATTATGCTGCAGTGCGGAGCGGAAATACTCAACTGCCTCTTCAGTTCGCTGTTGCTTGAGGGCGATGTCCCCCAGATAGAAGTGGGATTGGGCTGAATCAGGATTGATTTTTGTTTCTTCCTGAAAGGGCGCAATGGCATCGTCGAGGCGCCCGGCGCGATAGTAAAGATACCCCAAAGCAAAGTGTAATTGGGGTAGGGTAGGAGAAGCGGCGATTGCCTTTTTAAACTCTTCCTCCGCCTCCCGCGACTGGTTGGCTGCGTCGTGAGCTAGACCCAACAACTTGTGTACAAAAGGGGAGTCTGGATTGCTACGAAGCAACTCGGCAAAATCTTCCATGGCCTTTTCTGGTTCTCGATGGTTTCGGTATGCTTCCACAAGCAGATAGAGGATTTCAGCCCTGCTGGGTTGACTTTGTCGGGCCCATTCCAGTTTCTGGATGGCTTGCTTCCAATCCTTGAGTTCGTAATAACACAACCCGAGCAGGTAATGGGCATCGATGGACCGAGCCTTGAATTCGGTTCCCAGAACTAGATAAGGAATGGCTGCGTTGAAATCTCCCGACTTGAGGAGCGCAAGGCCCAGATTGAAGCTGATTTCCGGGTCTCTGGGTCTCAGACGGTCGGCATCCCGGTAAGCCGCTGCGGCCTTCTGGAAGTCCTGTTTCTGGAAGTAGAGCGTTCCAAGATTGTTGTAGGCGTCATAGGCATTTGGGGCTTGCTTTAGTCCCAAGTGGTACTCGCTAATGGCCGCATCAATCTTCCCCTCCTGGGCCATTTGACTAGCCCGGCGAAAATGAGAGTCGGAGTTGTCATCTGCCCCAAAATGGGGAAGAGAACCAAGCAGGGAGCCCAGGAATACAAGTGGCAGTAGTTGCTTTCGCTGATGCCTGCACATACGAAGAATTTACCACCAAGGCACAAAGACACCAAGGGAACTTAT
>QHZP01000055.1 GCA_003224715.1 Acidobacteriota bacterium
AGGGGCTAATGCGCTCCGATGGACACTGTACGTCTATCCCATACCTCATCACTTGCTTAGTCCACTCGGGAACTTCCACCGTGAAATGATTCTCCAATGTGAAGCAAAAAGGCCTTCCAAAATAGAAACGTAATCATCATTGACATTACGGGAGAATGCAGCAGTTGTGGGCGACGATAGTTGCAGCAAGACGTCGAGAACGACACTCTCCTGGCCTCTCGTCAAACATCCAAGAGTCCACGAATTTTTAGTAATCTGGTTCGACGCCTAGCCGATAGGAACTATCAGGTTTACGTCAGCTAGCTAAATGACGTTTTGTTCTCGGTTAGGTTGCTCCAGTAACAAATTGAACTCGGCTCTTGGTCAGATCGTTGTTCCAGAAAAACTCAAAAAAGCACCAGTTGAGCGGCCGTATGAATAGTCCGCAAATCATGGTGGTGGAAGACGAGCGGGTGGTGGCGGCAGATCTCGAAATGCGTCTGCGCCGTCTTGGCTATCGGGTCCCCACAATTGTCTCCTCGGGTGAGGAGGCTCTCTGCAGAGCAGCAGAGACAAACCCCGACTTGGTGCTCATGGACATTACGCTGACCGGCCAACTCGATGGCGTAGAAACGGCGGCTCGGATCAGGGACAGCCTGGAGATCCCGGTGGTTTTTCTCACCGCTCATGGAGACCCCACCACTTTCCAACGGGCCAAGAGCCTGGAACCTTTCGGTTATATCCTCAAACCATTCGACGAAAGAAATCTGCATGCCACTTTGGAGGTGGCCCTTTACAGAGCCCAGATGGAGAAGAAGCTCAAGCAGCGGGAAGAGTGGCTCGCCACAACTTTACAAGGGATCGGTGAAGCCGTTATCGCCACTGATGGAAAGGGCAGCATCGCTTTCATGAATGGGGTGGCCGAAGTCATGACCGGCTACAAACAAGAAGAGGCCGCCGGCAAGGGCTTATCCGAAGTTGTGAGGATCATCCATGAGGAAACACGGCAACCCATGGAAAGCGCGGCCGTGAAGGCGCTGCGTGACCGGGAGATCGTCCGTCAGGGAGATCGAACCTTGCTCGTGGCCAAGCAAGGAAGAGAAATTCCGGTTGAAGAAACGGCGTCACCCATCAAAGATTCGAAAGGACACGTCACTGATGTTGTTCTCATCTTTCGAGACATCAGTGAGCGCAGGCGGACGGAAGCGACACTTCGTTTGTTGTCGCTCACCGATGAACTGACGGGACTGAACAACCGGCGTGGCTTTTTGGCTGCAGCGCAGCAGAACTTCGAGTTGGCTGCTCGCAACAAGATGGGAGTTTTCATGTGCTTCATTGACCTGAATGGGCTGAAACAAATTAACGATTCGCTGGGTCATGAAAAAGGAGATCAAGCGATCATCAGCACAGCGGAGATCCTTAAGGCCAGTTTTCGCACTCACGACATCCTGGCTCGCTGGGGAGGCGATGAGTTTGCAGTTCTGGCGCTGGATGTCACCAACGCTTACAGCGAGGAAAGCTTTGCCGCGCGGCTAAGAGAAAGCTTAGAGCATTTCAATTCAAGAGCGGGTTTAAGCTATCCGGTCTCCTTTAGCATTGGAGTTGTTCGTTGTGACCCCAACCGGATCTATTCCCTCAACGAGCTCATTAACATAGCGGATCAAAGAATGTACGCACAGAAAAGAGAAGTCACCAATTCACGCTCCCAAAAGGGAGCCTGAAGCGTGTGAAACCCCCCCTGGGGATGTCAGCTTCCAAGCAGAGCTGACTAACCAGATCATTGCCCAAGCCAGGGAGTGGCCACGAGCTCCATCCTCGAGGAGTTACGATTGCTTAAAAACACCAAAATCTCCATGAATCCAATGAATACCACACACACTCTGAAGAAGAGGAAAAGCATCCTTCCCGATAACGGGAAGCACATTGCAGTCCAGCCGCAAAAAGCTTCTGACTCCGCCAGGCCCCTGCTCGATGCCATGCTGGCTTTCAAAAACGGCGATTTCTCGGTGCGTCTGCCGTCTGATTGGACTGGCGTCTATGGCAAAATAGCCGACGCATTCAATGACACTATCGCCATCGCCGAAAGGTTCAACGCGGAAACTGCGCGCGTCAGCCGTGCCGTGGGCAAAGAAGGCAAGCTGAAGCAACGCATGTCCCTCGGTGGCGCCAGGGGAGACTGGGCCAACAAAGTGGAATCCATCAACATGCTGATCCACGACCTGGTCTGGCCCACTGCCGAAGTCACCCGTACCATTGGCGCCGTGGCCCGAGGCGACCTGGGCCAGCCCATGGCGCTGGAAGTGGACGGCCGCCCGCTGGAGGGCGAGTTCCTACGCAACGCCAAAATCGTTAACAAGATGATTGAACAACTGGGCGTGTTCACGTCTGAGGTCACGCGCGTGGCCCGCGAAGTGGGCACGGACGGCAAGCTGGGCGGCCAGGCCCAAGTCAAAGGGGTCAGCGGTGTGTGGAAGGACTTGACCGAGAGTGTCAACCAGATGGCAGGCAACTTGACCGCCCAGGTTCGCAACATCGCCGGTGTGACCATCGCTGTGGCCAACGGCGACCTCTCGAAGAAGATCACTGTGGACGTGCGCGGCGAAATTCTGCAACTGAAGGAAGCCATTAACGTGATGGTGGACCAACTCCGCTCTTTCGCCGCAGAAGTCACGCGCGTCGCCCGCGAGGTGGGCACGGACGGCAAGCTGGGCGGCCAGGCCGTCGTGCCCGGTGTGGCCGGTACCTGGAAGGACCTGACCGACTCGGTCAACGCCATGGCGACCAACCTCACGGCCCAGGTACGCAATATCGCGGGAGTGACAACGGCCGTGGCCCGTGGGGACCTCTCGCGCAAGATCACAGTGGATGTTAAGGGTGAGATTCTGGAACTGAAGAACACCATTAACACCATGGTGGACCAGTTGAACGCGTTCGCTTCCGAAGTCAGCCGAGTGGCCCGCGAGGTCGGCACGGACGGCAAGCTGGGTGGCCAGGCGGCCGTGCCCGGTGTGGCCGGCACCTGGAAGGACCTGACCGACAACGTCAATTCCATGGCCAGCAACCTCACCAACCAGGTCCGCAACATCGCCGAAGTCACCATTGCCGTGGCCAACGGCGACCTCTCCCGCAAAATCACGGTGGACGTGCGCGGCGAGATCCTTCAACTCAAGGAAACCATCAACACCATGGTCGAGCAGCTTCGCTCCTTCGCCTCAGAAGTGACACGCGTGGCCCGCGAGGTGGGCACGGAAGGCAAGTTGGGTGGCCAGGCGGCTGTGCCTGGCGTGGCCGGCACCTGGAAGGACCTGACCGACAACGTCAACTCCATGGCCAGTAACCTCACCAACCAGGTCCGCAACATCGCCGAAGTGACGACGGCCGTGGCCCGTGGCGACCTCTCCCGCAAAATTATGGTGGATGTTAAAGGTGAGATTCTCGAACTGAAGGACACCATCAATACGATGGTGGACCAACTGAACGGCTTCGCGGCCGAAGTCACGCGCGTGGCTCGCGAGGTCGGCACCGAAGGCAAACTGGGCGGCCAGGCGGAGGTCCGAGGTGTGGCGGGCACCTGGAAGGATTTAACTGACAAGGTCAACTCCATGGCCAGCAACCTCACCTCCCAGGTCCGCAATATTGCCGAAGTCGCCACCGCCGTGGCCCGTGGCGATCTCTCGCGCAAGATCACAGTGGATGTTAAGGGTGAGATCCTGGAACTGAAGAACACCATCAACACCATGGTGGACCAGTTGAACGCCTTCGCTTCCGAAGTCAGCCGCGTGGCCCGCGAGGTGGGCACGGAAGGCAAGCTGGGCGGCCAGGCGGCTGTGCCTGGCGTGGCGGGCACCTGGAAGGACTTAACTGACAACGTCAACTCCATGGCCAGCAACCTCACCAACCAGGTCCGCAACATCGCGGACGTCGCCACCGCCATCGCCACGGGCGACCTTTCCCGGAAGATCACGGTGGACGTGCGCGGTGAGATCCTTCAGCTCAAGGAAACCATCAACACGATGGTGGACCAGTTGAACGGATTTGCCTCGGAAGTGAGCCGCGTCGCCCGCGAGGTGGGTACCGAAGGCAAGCTGGGTGGTCAGGCGGAGGTCCAGGGCGTGGCCGGCACCTGGAAAGACCTGACCGACAACGTCAACTCTATGGCCAACAACCTGACGGCGCAGGTCCGCAACATCGCCGAAGTAGCCACGGCGATCGCTAACGGCGACCTGTCTCGCAAGATCACCGTGGACGTGAAGGGAGAAATCCTTGAACTCAAGGACACGATCAACACGATGGTGGATCAGTTAAACGGGTTTGCGGCCGAAGTCACACGCGTGGCCCGCGAGGTCGGCACCGAAGGCAAGCTAGGCGGCCAGGCGGAAGTCCGAGGTGTGGCGGGCACCTGGAAGGATTTGACCGACAAGGTCAACTCCATGGCCAGCAACCTCACCAACCAGGTCCGCAACATTGCCGAAGTCGCCACCGCCGTGGCGCGCGGCAATCTTTCGCGCAAGATCACGGTGGATGTCAAAGGTGAGATTCTCGAACTGAAGAATACCATCAACACCATGGTGGACCAGTTGAACGCCTTTGCTTCCGAAGTCAGCCGCGTGGCCCGCGAGGTAGGTACGGAAGGCAGACTGGGTGGCCAGGCCGCAGTGCCCGGTGTGGCGGGCACCTGGAAGGATTTGACCGACAACGTGAATTCCATGGCCAGCAACCTCACCAACCAGGTCCGCAACATCGCGGACGTCGCCACCGCCATCGCCACGGGCGACCTTTCCCGGAAGATCACGGTGGACGTGCGCGGTGAGATCCTTCAGCTCAAGGAAACCATCAACACCATGGTCGAACAGCTTCGTTCCTTCGCCTCAGAAGTGACACGCGTGGCCCGTGAAGTGGGCACCGAAGGCCGGCTGGGTGTGCAGGCCGTGGTGCCCGGCGTGGCGGGCACCTGGAAGGACTTGACCGACTCGGTCAACGCCATGGGCGCCAACCTGACCGCGCAGGTCCGCAACATCGCTGAAGTGACGACGGCTGTCGCCCGGGGCGACCTCTCCCGGAAAATCATGGTGGATGTTAAAGGCGAGATCCTGGAACTGAAAAACACGATTAATACCATGGTGGACCAACTGAACGGCTTCGCGGCCGAAGTCACGCGCGTGGCCCGCGAAGTCGGCACCGAAGGCAAACTCGGCGGACAGGCCCAGGTTCCTGGAGTTGCCGGCATCTGGAAGGAATTAACGGACAACGTCAACGTCATGGCCGCCAACCTCACTAATCAAGTGCGGGGCATTGTCAGAGTCGTCACTGCCGTAGCCGACGGCAGCCTGCGGCAAAAGCTGACTGTGGAATCCAAGGGCGAAGTGGCAGCGTTAGCAGAGACCATTAACAACATGACCGACACGCTGGCCACCTTTGCCGAGCAAGTCACCAACGTGGCCCGCGAAGTGGGCGTGGAAGGCCGGCTGGGCGGTCAAGCCAACGTGCCGGGAGCGTCGGGGACCTGGAAGGACTTGACCGGTAACGTCAACCTGCTGGCCGCCAACTTGACCACCCAGGTCCGTGCCATTGCGGAAGTTGCCACCGCCGTTACCAAGGGCGACCTGACCCGTTCCATTCAGGTCGAGACTCGCGGTGAGGTCGCCGAACTCAAGGACAACATTAACACCATGATCGACAATTTGCGCGTCACCACCGAGCGCAACCAGGAACAGGACTGGCTCAAGACCAACGTGGCCAAGTTCGCTGGCATGTTGCAGGGCCAGCGCGATCTGTTCACCGTGGGCCAGATGCTGTTGTCCAAGTTGGCCCCCCTGGTCAACGCGCAGCACGGAACGATTTATCAAATGGAGCGGTCCGACACCGAAATGCCTCTGAAGCTGCTGGCCAGTTACGCCCACAGCCCGCGCCAGAAGGAGCCAGCGCGCTTCGCGCTCGGCGAGGGCTTGATAGGCCAATGCGCTGTGGAAAAACAAGGCATTCTCCTGCCCGAGCCTCCCGCCGATTACATCCGTGTCGAATCCAGCCTGGGAGAGGCCACGCCGCGCAACATTGTGGTCCTTCCCGTACTCTTTGAAGGCCAGACGAAGGCGGTAATTGAACTGGCCTCGCTGCAGACGTTCACGCTCACTCACCTGGCATTCCTTGAGCAGCTGACTCAAAGCATTGGCGTCGTGCTGAACACGATTGAGGCAACCATGCGCACGGAAGGCTTGCTCAAGCAATCCCAGCAATTAACGACCGAGCTGCAGACTCGGCAAACAGAACTGCAGCAGACCAACGAAGAGCTGGCACAAAAGGCCAAGCAGTTGGCCGAACAAAACGTCGAAGTCGAACGCAAAAACAAGGAAGTTGAGCAGGCCCGCAGCGCCCTGGAGGAAAAGGCGGCCGAGCTGGCTTTGACCTCGAAGTACAAGTCAGAGTTTCTGGCTAACATGTCGCACGAGTTACGTACGCCGCTCAACAGTATCCTTATCCTCGGACAGCAACTGGCGGACAACGCGGGTGACAATCTCATTCCCAAACAGGTCGAGTGGGCCAGGAACATTCATTCTGCCGGGTCAGAACTGCTGAATCTCATCAACGACATTCTGGACCTGTCCAAGATTGAGTCCGGCACGGTCACCGTGGAAGCAGAGGAAACGGCCTTTGCCGCCCTGCGCGACACCGTCGAGCGGAATTTCCGGCATCTGGCTGAATCCCTGAACCTGCCATTCCACAACGAGTTCGAGGTACGCCTGTCGGCCGCGCTCACCACCGACCCTAAACGGTTGCATCAGATTCTGAAAAACCTCCTCTCCAACGCCTTCAAATTCACCTCCCACGGTCATGTGACCATGCGAGTCGCCATGGTATCCGAGGGCTGGAGCGCCGACCACCCCGTGCTCAACCGCGCAACTGGAGTCGTCGCCTTTATGGTCACCGACACCGGCGTCGGCATTGCGCCGGAGAAACAGAAGATAGTCTTCGAGGCCTTCCAGCAGGCCGATGCCGGCACCAGCCGCAGGTACGGCGGTACCGGACTGGGTTTGGCCATCAGTCGCGAGTTGGCCACGCTGCTGGGTGGCGAAATCCGTCTGGCCAGTGTCCTGGGCAAGGGCAGTACCTTCACTCTCTACCTGCCGCTGGTTTACACGGGGCCCGCCGAGTTCTGCTGCCGCGCTACCCGTGGCTCGAGATGAAATCATCCCAGACGACCGTGAGAGCATCCAGCCGGGTGACGCGACATTGCTCATCGTGGACGACGACCCGCACTATGCGCGAGTGCTGCTCGGTCTGGCCCGCGACCGAGGCTTCAAGGCTCTGGTGGCCCAACGCGGGAATGTGGCCCTGGCCTTGGCGCGCCAGTTCCGCCCGACGGCCATATCCCTGGATATCTTTTTGCCCGACATGCTCGGCTGGACGGTGCTCAACAATCTCAAGCTCGATCCGGCAACGCGACATATTCCCGTGCAAATCATCACCCTGGAGGAAGAGCGGCAACACGGATTGCAACACGGGGCCTTCGCTTACCTGGTAAAACCAACGACCACCCAGCGCCTGGAAACCTCACTGGATCGCCTCAAGGACTTCACGGTTCCCCGCACCAAACGGCTGCTGGTGGTGGAAGACAACGACACCGAGCGTCAGTCCGTGGTTGAGTTGTTGGGCCATACAGATATTGAAATCACCGCAGTGGGCACGGGTGCCGAGGCATTGGATACTTTGCTTCATCAGCAGTTCGATTGCGTCGTGCTCGACCTGCGGTTGCCCGACATGACGGGCTTCGAACTGCTCCACAAGATTCAGGCCGAAGCCAGCCTAGGCGAACTGCCAGTCGTCGTGTACACGGGCAAGGACCTGACAACCGCGGAGGAGGCCGAGCTCAAGCAGGTGGCCAAGAGCATCGTGGTGAAAGATGTCCAGTCGCCCGAACGGCTGCTGGATGAAACATCATTGTTTCTGCACCGCGTGGTGACCGATTTGCCCGAGGCCAAGCAAAAGATGCTCGATCGGCTTCACCGCTCCAACGAGATGCTGCGCGGTCGCAAAGTGCTGGTTGTAGACGACGACGTCCGCAATATCTTCGCCCTGACCACTGTGCTCGAAAACAATGACATGGAGGTGCTGAGCGCGACCAACGGTCATCAGGCTATCGAGGCGATCCAGAACACTCCGGACCTGAGTGCGGTCTTGATGGACATCATGATGCCCGAGATGGATGGCTACCAAACCATGCGCGAAATCCGCAAAGAGCAGAAGTTGCATGCCCTGCCAATCTTGGCCCTGACCGCCAAGGCCATGAAAGGCGACCGCGAGAAATGCCTCGCCGCCGGTGCCTCGGATTACATCGCCAAACCGGTAAACACCGAGCAACTGCTCTCGCTCTTGCGGGTCTGGCTGTATCGGTAAACAGCCGTCCGCTGTCAGCCATCAGCCTTCTACCTGGCCGGCGTGAATGAAATCTCTTGAAGAACCAATGGGCCGATGGTCAAAAACCTCTCGGCACATGGCGCGGCCGAGCCAGTTCTGTTGCCTGTCAGTTTGGGTCCACGCTGCACTCAGCCATCGGATTCGGCCGGCCGCAAGACTTCCCACATCATTCAAAGCTAATCGCTGCAGACCATGACTGTTAATCCTGTAGAAGCGCCGATCAATATCCTGCTGGTGGACGACGAGCCAAAGAACCTGATGGCGTTAGAAACCATCTTGGATTCCCCTGACTATCACTTGACGAAAGCCCAGTCGGGAGAAGAGGCACTGATGGCACTTCTCACCGGCGATTTCGCGCTGCTCGTCCTGGACGTCCAAATGCCGGGGCTGGGCGGTCTGGAGTTGGCCCAACTCATCAAGGAGCGCAAGAAGACTCAGTACATCCCTATCATCTTCCTTACCGCTCATTACGCCGGGGACGAACATGTGCTCCAGGGTTACACGGCCGGAGCCGTCGATTACCTTACCAAGCCAGTCAATCCGGCCATTCTACGATCTAAAGTGGCTGTGTTTGTCGACCTCTGCCGCAAGACTGCCCTCGAAGAATCCAACCGGGCGTTACAGAAGGAAATTACCGAACGCCAGTTGGCGGAAGAGGCATTGCAGGAAAGGAATGTCGCGCTGGAGAACGCCGCCGAAGGCATCTCCCGGCTCGATCCGCAACGCCATTACGTCACGGTCAACCAGGCTTATGCCGCCTCGTGCGGCTATCAGCCACTAGAAATGATAGACATGGAATGGCAGCGGACGGTGCTTCCGGATGACCAGGAGCAGCTGATGGCGGCCTACCAGAAAATGCTTACCCAGGACAAGGCCGAAGTGGAGGTCCGGGGCGTGCGCAAGGACGGGTCCCTCTTCTACCAACAACTCGTTTTGGTTAAGACCAACGATCGCCAGAGACGTTTCACCGGCCACTTCTGCTTCATGCGCGATATCACCGCGCGCAAGCAGGCCGAGGAGCTGATCAAAGCCTCGCTCCACGAAAAAGAAGTGTTGTTAAAGGAAATCCACCACCGCGTGAAAAACAACATGCAAGTCATTTGCAGCCTCTTGCACCTTCAATCCGGATACATCCACGACCTTGAAGCCTTGGCGTTGTTCCGGGAAAGCGAGAGCCGCATCCGTTCGATGGCCATGATCCACGAAAAACTCTATCAAAACGAATCGCTCGCGCGTGTGGATTTTTCCGAATACCTTTCCAGCCTCGGTTCCCTGCTGTTCCACACCTACGTGGCTAATCCCGCAGCTGTTCAGCTCGCAACTCGTCTCGACCCGGTCGCTCTGGACCTTGATACGGCGGTGCCGCTGGGGCTGGTTGTAAATGAGTTGGTTTCCAACAGCCTCAAATACGCCTATCCGGAAGGCCGCCGCGGAGTGGTGGAACTTACGCTGCGGGCCGGCCCGGACAAGCAGCTCACTCTCAGCGTGTGCGACCACGGAGTGGGGTTGCCCCCCGGTTTCGATTTGAACAACACCAACACGCTTGGTCTGCGTCTGGTCAACCTTCTGAGCGCCCAACTGGAGGGTACGCTCTCGGTCAAATCCAGTGATCAGGGAACAGCCTTTGAACTGACCTTCCAAGAATCACCTACAACCAAAGGAAGTGGCATGAAAATCAATAACGGGAATCCCTCATGAAGCTAGGGCACATTTCCTTGCGTTAACTGGCAGCTTTGCGTTGCGTCATCCCCATCCTGGCCCGCTCCCTGGCGGTTCCTTGGGTGACGACTGGGTGGCATGGCTGGCCCAGGCGCCAATAACATTTGTCTTTCCAGGCTACTCAGGCTAGATTGCTTTGCGAGGCAATTGAGATGAAAATAATCAGTCATTTCGTTTTGTGTCTAATAATGTTAGGAGAGTTCCTGATGGCTGGAGACCGACCTGCCGGAGTCCCCCAACAGACCCGATCTGCCGTCCTGGCCCGCCACGGTATGGTAGCCACAAGTCAACCTTTGGCGGCACAAGCGGGGCTAAGAATCTTACAACAAGGAGGCAATGCCATTGATGCGGCCGTTGCCACGGCGGCTGTCTTAAATGTAGTCGAACCCATGTCCACCGGTATCGGCGGAGATATGTTCGCCATTGTTTACCTGGCCAGGACTCAGGAACTGGCCGGACTCAATGGCAGTGGACGTTCAGGATATGCTGCTTCGATTGATTTCTTCACTCGGCAGGGGATGAAGGCAGTACCTACCACCGGCGTGCATTCGGTTTCAGTTCCTGGCGCCGTGGACGGATGGGAGACTCTGCTCAAGAAATACGGAACCATGTCCCTGACTCAGGTCCTGCAGCCGGCTATCGATTACGCCGAAAAAGGATTTCCAGTTTCTGAAGTCATCGCGGCAACCTGGGAGCAGAGCGTCGAAAAGCTCAAAGCTCATCCCGACACGGCCAGCACGTATCTGGTGGAAGGCCGCGCTCCTCGAGTGGGTGAGATATTTGTTCAACCGAATCTGGCCAACTCGCTTAGGAAAATCGCCGGTGGCGGAAGCGATGCCTTCTATCGAGGCGATATTGGTCAGGAGATTGTGGCCTCCTTGCAAAAACTGGGAGGGCAACTGACGACCAGAGATTTTGCAGAGCATCGTTCCACCTGGGTAAAGCCAGTTTCCACCACTTACCGGGGTATTAGGCTGTATGAACTACCGCCCAACGGTCAAGGGATCGCCGCCCTGGAAATGCTGAACATCCTGGAAGGATTTGATCTCAAGTCTCTGGGGCATAACTCGGCCGAGTACCTTCATCTCTTGGTTGAAGCCAAAAAGCTCGCTTTTGCGGATCGTGACACTTATTACGCAGATCCGGACAAAGCGAAGGTTCCAGTTGAGAAATTAATCTCCAAAGAATATGGAGAACGCCAGCGCAGACGAATTGACACAAATAAAGCTGCAAAAGCTGTGGCGCCTGGATTATCGGAGCAGGGGGATACTATTTACCTGACCGTCGTCGATAAGGACCGCAATTGTGTTTCGTTTATCAACAGCCTCTTTCATAGCTTCGGATCAGGCATCGTGGCGGGGAACACAGGTATCTGTTTGCAAAATCGGGCGGCTCTGTTCTCGCTCGACCCCAAGCATCCGAATCGCCTTGAGCCTCACAAGCGACCTTTCCATACCATTATCCCAGCCATGGCTTTCAAAAACGAAAAACCCTGGCTGGTTTTTGGAGTCATGGGTGGAGACATGCAGCCTCAGGGCCATGTTCAGGTACTGATCAACATAGTAGATTTCGGAATGAACGTTCAACTGGCTGGCGAAGCGGCCCGTTTTCGTGACCTGGAGGAGGGGTTGGCCCTGGAATCCGAAATAGGTGCTGAGGTTCGGCGTAAACTCATTGACAAGGGACACAAAATTGTTTGGGCGGTCGGCGAATTTGGAGGTTACCAGGCCATCATGATCAATCCGGACACAGGGATCCTTCTGGGCGGTTCGGACCCCAGGAAGGATGGTTGTGCCGTGGGTTGGTGAGCTGCGGATAGCAAGAGCAGCTCTTTTCACATAAGGACCTGCTGTATAATAGAACATGAATGTGAAGAGCCTTTCATCCTCTTTGCGTGGGATTGCATAAGGGTTGCCAGTGTGGCTGAAAGTGACGGTGGCGGCGGACTTGAAGAGACGGCGGGTCAAGTCTCCAGGAAGGGCAGCATGAAGCGAAGATTGCGGGCAGTGTTCTGGTTTCTGCTTTCCCTTGCGATCCTGGGTCTGTCCGCGACACACGTATACGAGCTAGTGGATCGGTTGTTTCTGTTTGGAATGGCGACCCTGCTGCTCACCCTCTCGGTACTCAAGATCTGGGAAATCTGGAAATCCCGCGGAAATCCCGACGAGAGAGAGAAAAGAGGGATGCTAGGGCAGCTTTACTTGTTTCCGCCGAGCTGGCAGCGCTGGATTCTAGATGAGCACGATGATAATGAACGGGGAAAGGCCCAATCAAAATGACCTACTCTCAGCTCCTCCTTCCAGTCGGGGCTACGCGTGGAGGGGATCCTTGAGAACATCAGAGCCTCGATCAGGTCTAACTAACCAAGGTCTCGGACCCTTGATATTCCTGGAGGACCACCGTTGAGAGCCCGAAGCGCGAGCGAGGGTAGTCCCCGACCCTCACTCGCGCTTCGGGCTTTCAGACTTTCCCAAAACGAGAACCAAAATCTCGTTTCCGCCTAACCCGAGGCTTTGTTAAGGGATTCAGAACGAATGTCCCCATGAATGTGAACCAGTCCATCGACGATCAAGAGCGAGCCCGAGAATTATGGGAGCTAGGCGTTCAACACTTGATGCAGGGTGATCTTCAGTGTGCTGTAGATTGCTTTAACGAGAGCCTGGCTGTTTACCCGACCGCTGAAGGATACACCTATCGGGGCTGGGCCATCTCATTCCAGGGTCGCTTTGAGGAAGCTATGGAGGATTGCAAGCGGGCCATTAACGTCGATCCGGAATTTGGAAATCCTTATAATGACATTGGAGTTTACTTAATGAAGCTCGGACACCTGGACGACGCCGTCCCCTGGCTGCAAACGGCCAAAACGGCCCAGCGTTACGAGCCAAAGCATTTTCCTTTCCTAAACTTGGGACACATCTATATGGCCAAGGGCGACCAGATGCAGGCCCTGGACGAATATGTTCGCGCCTTAGATCTCGACCCTGAAAATCCGATCGCTTTGGAGGCCATCGCCAGCATGGATCTCAAGATCAATTGAAGTGACTTCTTCTCCAACCACGTTTCACAAAACTCCCTGCTCAACTGCCAGCCGCCTCAGTCGAATTACATTCGCCAACGGGCGTCAGGTGAATTTTCCGATTCTCTTTGCTCCTATGGCTGGATTGTCTCATGTCGCCTTCCGCCAGGTGGTGCGTTCCTATCTACCGGCCCACGTTAATACCTTATTATTCACGGAAATGCTTTCCACTCGCCTGTTACCTCTGGAAGATGTAGGTCAGACACCGCAGACTCGAATTGCCGATGGGGAGACAGACTTGATCTCTCAATTGCTGGGAAATGATGAGAGACTGATTGACCATTCTGTCAAGAAATTGCAAAGCATTGCTCCAGCCGGAATCGACATTAACATGGGTTGTCCCGTCAGCAAGGTGCTAAAGCATAATTGGGGTGTCGGCTTGATGGGAGACATCCGCTATGCTGAGCAAGTGGTGAGAGGGACGCGCGCAGTTACGGATCTTCCTCTTTCTGTCAAAATGCGTACGGGTCTTAGTGACGATCCCGTCTACTTGATCGAATTTGTGAAGATGTTGGAAGAGGCAGGCGCGGACTGGATTACGCTGCACCCTCGAATTCAATCCCAGCATCGCAAAGGCCGTGCCAACTGGGAATACATCGGTCGAGTTCGAGAAGCCGTTCGCATTCCGGTGGTAGGCAACGGCGACATTCAGGAATCGGAAGATGTTCTAAGAATGCAAAGGGAGACGGGCTGCGACGGAGTGATGGTGGCCCGAGTATCCACGGCCCGTCCCTGGATCTTCTGGCAAGTGGGTGAGACGCTGGGATTGCCCCCTCCTCTGGGTCGGGAAGGCGAGCCAGCTCCTCGAACGCCCGAAGAAGAAGGGCTGGAGTACCACCGGGCTTTAATCCTTTTTTGCGATCAACTAGAGTCCAATTTTGCCCCTGCCGAGCAGATGCCTCGCCTGAAATTATTCCTGGCCTGGGGAAACAAATGGGTATTTTTTGGCCACTATCTGTGGAAGCAGGTCAATCGCTGCCCCGATTTGATTAGGGCACGCGGGGTCATCAACGATTTCTTCAGCACGCCCAAGACGCTCCTACCGCGGACCTCGCTCCAGTAGCCTGTAGAAAATTGGATTGAAAGATTGCCTCTCTCCGTGTATTTTGTCAAACTATACTCGGAGACAGGTCCGCGGTGGCCTGGGCTTCCGAAGTGCCAGAGTCAAATCTGAAACACCGCGTCATACCGAGTGCGAACAAAAGGATACATTAAGTCTGAAATACGAAGTTGAATGGAGATATATTCTCGCATTGGTTTCAATCCCTCACCCAGGGAGCTTTCTCAAAGCTCCCATGCCTCTCCCAAAGGGCGAGGGGAGAGTCAATCTAATTTTGTTTCCCTCTCCTCGCGGGAGAGGGTGGTCCGCCGGACGGCGGACCGGGTGAGGGAGTGACAAAACTAACGACGCTGCGTACAGATAACGCTATGCCCGCTACGATTCCGGTCGAAAAAGACGCCACCAAGCTCCCCGGCCTGGAGAGAGAGCTTCACCTTCTCTACCAGATGCTTCTCATTCGGCGTTTTGAAGAGCGTGCGTCTCAGGCTTACCAGCAACAAAAAATTGGAGGGTTTTGTCACCTCTATATTGGCCAGGAAGCCGTTGCAGTTGGAGCCTTGGCTGCAGCGCGCGAGGACGATTACGTCATCACCGCCTACCGCGATCACGCCCATGTCATTGCTCGAGGCGCCAGTCTTAACGCCTGCATGACTGAACTCCTGGGCAAGCCGACCGGATGCTCGCGAGGCCTGGGCGGGTCCATGCATTTTTTCGATCGTGCCAATCACATGTATGGGGGCCATGCCATTGTAGGTGGGCACCTGCCCCTCGCCAGCGGCCTGGCTTTTGCCAGTAAATATCGCGGAGAAGATCGCTGTACTCTTTGTTTCCTGGGTGATGGCGCCATTAACCAGGGTGCCTTCCATGAAGCGTTCAACCTTTCGGCCTTGTGGAAGCTGCCGGTCGCCTTTATTTGTGAGAATAATCTCTTTGGTATGGGAACTCACGTGGCGCGCGCCGCCTCTGTAAAAGAAGTGGCCACTCGAGCCAAAGGCTACGATATGCCTTCGATGATCGCCGACGGCATGGACGTACGCCATATGCGAGACACCGTTTACACAGCGCTGCAGGCCATGCGCAAGAAACCCCATCCCTTCTTCATTGAAGCCCGCACCTACCGCTATCGTGGCCACTCAATGTCCGACCCGGCAACCTATCGTACCAAGGAAGAACTGGAAAAATATAAACAGGAAGACCCTATCGCCGACTTTAAGGCCATCCTTCTCTCAGAGGGCAAACTGGATGAAACCAAGTTTCAAGAACTCGACCGCGAGGCCAAGCGGCTCTCCGCCGAGGCCATGCGCTTTGCAGAGGAAAGCTCGGAACTACCCCTGGAGGATCTCCATAAGTATACCTTCGTGGATGGAGCGGATCGGTGAGAGAGATTAGTTACCGGCAAGCGCTCAATGAGGCGATGGAAGAAGAGATGATGCGGGATCCCGATGTCTTTCTCATCGGGGAAGAAGTGGCGGAATATAACGGCGCTTATAAAGTCAGTCAGGGCTTGCTGGAGAAATTCGGTCCCAAACGAGTCCTGGATACACCTATCAGCGAAGCAGGATTCGCTGGCCTCGGCATCGGCGCTGCCATGGTCGGATTGCGGCCCATCGTTGAATTCATGACCTTCAGTTTTTCCTTGGTGGCCTTCGATCAGGTGGTTAACAACGCACCCAATATGCTTACCATGTCCGGGGGCCAGTTTAATATCCCTATCGTGTTTCGCGGTCCCAACGGTCCTGCCCATCAGCTTGGCGCCACTCATTCCCACGCCACCGAGCCCCTTTATTCAAACTTCCCGGGACTTAAGGTGGCTGTCCCCGCAACCCCCCGTGATGCCAAGGGGTTGCTGAAAACTGCTATTCGCGATGACAATCCCGTCCTGGTCCTGGAATCTGAATTACTTTACAACATTGCGGGTCCCATCGAAGACAAAGAGGTTGAGTTGCTCATCCCACTGGGAAAGGCTGAGCTCAAGCGTGAAGGCGTCGATGTCACGATTATCTGCTATGCCCAAACCGTGCGAATGGCTTTGGCAGCTGCTGAATATCTGGCCAAGCAGGGTATTCAAGCGGAGGTGCTTGACCTGCGCAGCATCAAGCCTCTCGATCGTGAAACGATCATAAGTTCGGTCTCCAAAACTCATCGCTGCGTGATTGCCGAACAAAACAAGCCGTTTTGCGGAATCGGCGCTGAGATTGCCTTCCAGGTTCAGCGGGAGATCTTTGACGAACTGGATGCCCCCGTGCTGCGGGTAGCTCAGGAAGAAGTCCCCATGCCTTACAACGAACGTCTTGAGGCGGCCGTCCTGCCGAGCCAGGAAAAGATTATCGAGGCTGTCTATCAGGTCTGCTACTTGTAGAGGGCGACTTCGCATCGCCGACGAGTGTGGCCCCCCCGGGCAACTGACCCCTCACCCGGCCTCCGCGACCGCGTGAAGTCTTCAAGACTTCACCTTCGGCCACCCTCTCCCCCGAGGGAGAGGGAGAAAAAAGTTAGGTTTGACTCTCCCCTCGCCCCCTGGGAGAGGGGCTGGGGGTGAGGGGATGAGAGGTTAACAAACTTGACCGAAGATTGAACCTCTTCGCCAGCAAGCATCTCTAGTCGCCGGACGTTTGACCATGGCTCAGATTATCATGCCCAAACTCAGTGATACCATGACCGAAGGGGTGGTGGTGCGCTGGCTCAAGAAAGCAGGCGACGTGGTCAACATGGGGGATGTGCTGGCGGAAATTGAGACCGACAAAGCCACCATGGAGATGGAAGCCTTTGACGAAGGAGTCTTGAAAGAAGTTTATGTGCAGGAAGGACAAAAGATCGCCGTCGGCGAGCCGATTGCTCTCATAAGGGGAGAGGAAGAGGAATCGGCATCTCCAGAGACAGTGGAGAAAATTCACGCCGTACCTAAACGGCGTATCGCTCAAGAAAAGGCCAGGATTCCTCAACCTAAATTGGCCGAGGTACAGCACGCGCGTGACACAGCCGACGTAGAGGAGGGCTACTCGCGGGTCCACCAGAAAAGGGCCGGGACCGCAGGCCCGGGGGCTGCGGGCGACACGGCTGGGGGGCGTGTGAAAGCATCACCCTTGGCTCGGAAGGTGGCATCCAAAATGAACTTGGATCTCTCCCGAATTGAAGGCTCAGGCCCTGGAGGGCGAATCATTCAGGAAGATGTTCTGGCGGCAGCCGGGCAGAAGGCAGTTGTCTCCACTCCTTCAGTGGTCGCCCTTCCCGTTGGTTCCGCTGCAGAAGCTGAATTAATTCCGCTCACCCCCATGCGTCGGGTCATTGCCCAGCGAATGGTTGAAAGCAAGAGTCAAATCCCTCATTTCTACCTGCAGGTGGAATTGGACGCTGGGCCTATGCTGCAGCTTCGCTCTCAGGCCAACAAATCCCTGACCATATCCGGCGAAGGGAAACTCAGCATCAATGATTTCGTCCTCAAAGCTTGTGTCGAAGCCCTGGGTCGTGTACCTCAAGTGAATTCCTCTTTTTCGGAAAACGGTATTCTCAGATACAAGCGTGTCCATCTTGGGTTCGCCGTGAGCCTGGAAGAAGGACTCATTACCCCCATCATTCGAAATGCTGAAAACAAGAGCCTTCGCCAGATCAGTGCAGAAGCCAAAGAATTATCCGAGCGGGCTCGCGGCAAAAAGCTCAAGCCCAACGAATATCAGGGCGGCACCTTCACCGTTTCCAACCTGGGCGGCTTCGACATTGATAACTTCCAAGCCATCATCAACCCGCCGCAAGCCGCCATCCTGGCGGTAGGGAGCGTTATCAAGAAGCCCGTCGTCGGCAACCAAGATCAAATCGTGGTCGGCCATCGCTTGGGATTCACTTTGTGTTGCGACCATCGCGTTCTGGATGGTGCCACCGGAGCGCGTTTCCTTCAAGAACTCCGCAAATTAATCGAAAATCCCACATTGATGCTCATCTGACGCTCGACGAGGTTGAACTATGCCTGACTTGTACGATCTACTCGTTGTCGGCGGGGGCCCGGCAGGTTATGTAGGCGCAATTCGCGGCGCCCAACTGGGCAAGAAGGTGGCCTGTATCGAAATGGAGCGGGCCGGAGGAATCTGCCTCAACTGGGGGTGCATTCCCAGCAAATCGCTGCTGCGCAATGCCGAACTATATCAGTTGATCCAGCATCGTGCCGCTGACTTCGGCTTTAAATTTAGTGATCTCAGTTACGACTGGTCGAAAATCATTAGTCGCAGTCGAAAAGTGGCCGACCAACTGGCCAGCGGCATTGAGTTTCTCTTCAAGAAGAACAAAGTCGAATATGTCTTGGGGGAGGGTACAATCACCGCCCCAGACACAGTCAGCGTCAAATTGAATGACGGAAAAGCAAAAACCTTCCAAGGAAGAAAGGTGTTGGTAGCAACCGGAGTTCGTCCGCGCCCTTTGCCTGGGTTGGCTTTTAATGGGAACACGGTCATTACCAGCCGGGAGGCGATGGTCGTAAAGAAGCAGCCGGCTTCCATAGTCATCATCGGCGCCGGGGCTATTGGGGTGGAGTTTGCCTACTTCTTCAACGCTTTTGGCACCAAAGTGACTCTAGTCGAAATGATGCCTCATCTGCTGCCTGTGGAAGATCAGGAGGTGTCAGAAGTCTTGCTGAGGGCTTTCACCAGACAAGGAATTCGAGTGCGTACCAATACCAAGGTCGAGGGTGGGGAAGCAACTCCTCAGGGAATCAAGGTGCACCTCGGCGGCCCGAAATCGGAAGTCGTCGAAGCAGACCTCGCTTTGGTCGCGATTGGGGTCTCCGCTCTGTTGCCGCCGGGACTGAGTCTTGAACTGGAAGGGGGCTTCGTCAAGGTCAATGACAACTACGAGACTTCCATCCAAGGGATTTATGCCGCGGGTGACATCATCGGTCCACCCTGGCTCGCCCATGTGGCCTTCTACGAGGCCATCCAGGCTGTGGAGGGGATGTTTACGGATCACCAACCGAAACGGGTGACGGTCTTTCCGGGCTGTACCTATTGTCAACCCCAGGTCGCGAGTATCGGGATGACAGAAAAAGCAGCCAAGGAAGCCGGGCTGAAATTTAAGGTTGGCAGGTTTCCCTTTAAAGCCAGTGGAAAAGCGCTAGCGGTTGGAGAGTCAGAAGGGTTTGTCAAAATGATTATCAGCGAACCCTACGGAGAAATCCTGGGCGCCCATATTATCGGAGCTGAAGCCACTGAATTGATCGCCGAACTGGGGCTCGCCATGACATTAGAAGCTACCTACGAGGAAATCGAAAGCACCATCCACGCGCATCCCACCTTGAGTGAGGCCGTGCACGAAGCCACTGCGGCGGCCTTCGGCCAGGCCATCCATATTTAGCTCAGAGTCAGTAGTCCGTCGTCCGGTGTCCGCGGTCAGTTGCCAGGAAGCCAGGACGAACGCTTTGTCCGCGCGTTTTGCCCACTAACTAACCAGGGACTGACGCCCTTGATATCCCCGCCCCACCCCTGACAGGAGCCCGAAGCGCAAGCGAGGGTCATCGTCATTGGCCCTCGCTTGCGCTTCGGGCTCACAGACCTCCGCACGAGGGCAAAATTCTCGTTGTAACGTCCATAACGCTCTAGCCAAGGGCTTCGCTCGTGACATCCCTGCGAAACCCACTGTGAGGATACGACCCCCCTGTAGGTCTCCCCTTTGGAATCCTTGGTAATGGCGGCCTTGAGGCATAGGGTTAAGAATATGGGAGGGGCCCCGCGCAGCGACCGGGGCGAGTTTAACAGGAAACAGGGACTGTAAAACACAAACTTTTGATCGCCGGTCGGGGACCGCCTCCCCACACTTGCCCGTTGGCTCTCATACCTGTCTCTTAAGTTAACTCTCAAGGAAACAAAAATCTCATCAGCCGCATATCCGGGGTCGCCTCCAGCCGGGCTGATATAAACCAGCTCTCCATTCACAATTTCAGCCTTGCCATTCTCGGGCAGGTGATATAAGTCTTCAATAGTTATTTTTGGCTTTATGTTCATCCAGGATCTCCCAGTTTTCATGTT
>QHZP01000479.1 GCA_003224715.1 Acidobacteriota bacterium
AGGAATCCAATAAATACTGCGACCGGGTCGGCCGCGTCATGAACTACGGTGACGGACTCTACGGAGGGATGTTTGTTTGTGGCATGTATTCTGCAGCCTTCTTCGAGAAGGATGTCAGAAAGGTAGTCCAACAGGGATTGGCCTGCATGGCCCCTGGTAGCGGTTACGCCAAAGTCATCCGTGATGTGCTCGATTGGTCGGCGAAATACCCCCAAGACTGGAAAAGGACGTGGCACCTGATCGAACAGAACTGGGACAAAGACGATCCCTGCCCCGATGGTGCTCTGCTCCCTTTTAACATTGACGCTAAACTCAATGGGGCTTACATCGCCCTTGGGCTGCTTTATGGCAACGGTGACTTTGCCAAGACTCTGGAAATCACGACACGGGCCGGCCAAGACTCTGATTGCAACCCTTCGAACGCGGCGGGAGTTTTGGGAGTGATCCTGGGCTACTCGGGAATCCCGGAGATTTGGAAAGCAGGAATCCCTCCGCTCGCCGATACCAAATTTGCGTTCACCAACTCTTCATTTAATGATATTACCCGTCTCACCGTGGCCCACGCCGCTAAAGTGGTTGAGAAGGCAGGCGGCAAAGTGACAAACGATGAATTCATCATTCCTTATCAAGAGCCAAAAGCGCCCAAGTTGGAGCAATTTGACATGGGCATTCCAGACAAGCGCATTGATACTCTGGACGCGGCCTGGAACTGGAAAGGGAACTGGTCAGAGGAACACTACTGGGGGACAAACGGCCTTCTCTGTCGAAAGATCAATAGCGGAGGAAAGGCTGAGGCCACTTTGAATTTTACGGGTTCTGCCATTGCCCTGGTCGGCGATTATTCGCAACACAGCGGTCGGGCCGACGTTTACCTGGACGGTGAAAAAGTTGGAGAAATCGATGCCTACATCATTTCCCGAACCCATGACAACGACCTTTGGCACACCTACGGCCTTAAACCCGGCAAGCATGAGCTCAGAATTGTGACGCGTGACGACCCAATTCCGCGAGCGAACGGGAAAAGGTTGACCATCGCAACCGCGATCCAATATCGGGCACGTTAAACCACGCCAACAATCAAGGAATTGCCGTGGCACCCTGTCGAGCGGGCCCCGTGGTCGCCAAAAGATGAAAGACCCCGGCAGGGTCGAAGCGACCCCGGTTCATGCCAGGTTCAACGCCCGCCAGGGTTCGGTTGCCCAGGGGGTTCGCCCGGAGCGCCAAACCGGCGCTTCACGGCTTCGCCCCTGGCTATTCAGGTTGAAGCCCTTCGGGCTTGGGCTATCACGTCAACCCTCTGGCTGCATTGGTTAAGCGCGCAAGTCATCTTCTAGCGTTTCCTGAGAAGAGAAAGCAAATGAACAAGACAATTGTGATTGTTGGCAGTCTTAATATGGATTTCGTGGTGCAGATGGAAAAACTTCCCGTGCGTGGAGAAACCATCAGCGGCTGGGGATTCCAGATGTTGCCCGGCGGCAAGGGAGCTAACCAGGCGTACGCAGTGGGCCGTTTGAGAGGACGGGGAAAAATGATAGGCCGGGTCGGAAAGGATATTTTCGGTCAACAGTTGAAATCAAATCTGGAATCTGCCGGGGTGGACACGAGTGGTGTGCTGACCACCGACGGTGAACCGACTGGCGTCGCCTTGATTCTGGTTGAGAATGGGGGACAAAATGAGATCGTGGTGGTCCCAGGAGCCAACGCGACGCTTTGTCCCCGCGACTTGGAGACCACAACAGATTCATTTCTAGAGGGCTACCTTTTGTTGCAATTGGAGTCGCCCCTTGAAACGGTGGAAACCGCTGCCACGCTGGGTCGGGCTGGTCGCATGGTCACGATCTTGGATCCCGCGCCCGCACGGTCTTTGAGCTCCTAATTACTACGCAAAATTGATATTGTCACTCCCAGTGAAAGCGAAGCGCTGGCAATACTGGGTTGTGGAGGGAGCAGCATCTCACTCGAAGAGGCTCCCGAGGTTGCGCAATGCCTGCTCAAGTTGGGGCCAAGGCGTGTGATTTTGAAGTTGGGAGATAAAGGTGCTTGGCTGGCTGAGGATCAGCGGAGCCAGTACTTCCCGGCCCGCAAAGTTGAGGCGATAGATGCCACGGCGGCCGGCGACACCTTCAACGGCGCACTGGCCGTGGCCCTGGCTGAAGGTAAGTCCCTCGGGGAAGCAATTCCCTTCGCCAATTGCGCCGCCGCGATTTCGGTGACCCGGCTGGGAGCCCAAACGTCCATTCCGACTCGGGCTCAAGTGGAAGCTCAGGCTTAGGATTCTCTGCAGTGTGGCGACTTGACGCCGATCTTGCGCAAGCGAGTACGGAAAAGCGGCGTCAAACCGTCGCACTGAATATCACCCAGGAAATTTTAAATATTTTCACCCTGCCTATAGTACCTTCTTTCCTTTCAACTGGTAGCGAGCAACCTCATCAGACCGCCAAGGGTCGGGTCTCCTGAAGCAGTGGACCCCTCACCCGGTCCGCGGCGACGCTCTCCCCAGGGGAAAGCGGCTGGGGGTGAGGGGACGGCAGGTTAACAAACTTGACCGAAGTTTGAATTTTGTCGCCACCAAGTAACCCTACCGTCCGACTCACAAGTCAAACACTGGTTCTGTTACTTCTCAAAAATATATTTGATTTTGTCTTTGAAGACGAAAATGTTGGGCTCTTTGCCTCGAGTCACCCGGATGAAGTTCTTATCGTAGTATTCAACCCATCCTTCAATTTCCTTGCCATCCAAGAGTTTCACAACAACTGGAGTCCGGTTGCGGATCAAATTGGTGAGGTAGCGGATCTCAGCGTGGGTCTGCTCGTCCACGTGTCGCGACTGAAGAATTGAGTCGGCAATACCATCTCGCCACCGACCGGGCCTGTGACCACGCCGATCTCTTTTGCTCATGCCTGTCTCCTTGCTTTCTATCAAAAACAAATAATGATAGTATCCTTCTGCCTTCGAATCGCTGGGCAGGGCCCATTCAAATCATGATCAAAGGCCTCTCAACCCATCTCTTTGCTGCAGAAAAACTCACCATTGGCCGACTTGAATCGATTATCTCCAGCGGGTTCGAACGCGTCGAAATCTTTGCCGTTAAACCCCATTTGGATTATCAAAACAAATCGATAGTCTCGGGCCTGGCCTCTTGGTTCGCAGATCACAGCCCTTTATTGCACTCTATTCATACACCCTTTTGTATGGACTATCAAGCCAGGCAGAGAGTCTGGTTATCCATTGCTGAATTGGAAAAGCTGAAACGGGAAAGGGCGGTTGACGAGATCAGGCGCGCTTTGGAATTGGCTGAAAAAGTTTCCTTTCCATTTGCCATTGTGCATATGGGCACTCCCGATGATCCATACACTTTTAAACACCTGGATGCTGTTTATTATAGTTTAGAGACCCTGATCCCCTTTGCTCGAGATCGTGGTGTAACTCTGGCACTGGAAAACATTCCCAATCAGCTCTCCCTTCTCGAAAGGATTCTCAGGTTTCTCGAAGAGACTCGACTGACAGGCATTGGTGTTTGCTTTGATTCCGGGCATTCCAATCTTCTAGCCAATCCTTGTGAAGAAATTGAAACCGCAAAAGGGTGGATCGTAACAACACACCTGCATGATAATGGCGGCAGGAAGGATGAACATTTGCTTCCCTTTGAAGGGTCCATCGAATGGCCCAAGGTATTGAAGTCGTTCGACAAGATTCACTATCAAGGATGTCTGCTGCTCGAATTGAATTCCAGGGATGCGGATCCTTTGCAGCTATTGAAGTCCGCCATTCAAACCTTCGATCGTTTTAAGGAATGCCAGGAGGAGTTA
>QHZP01000480.1 GCA_003224715.1 Acidobacteriota bacterium
CCGCTGCCAGAAGGCACAGCAACTTTCGTTGACACCTATGCGCGCTCACGAACTCTATTATACTAAAAGATCCCTCTGGCGCTGACCCTGGGATGCGTATTCCGGCACTAGGAGGACGAAAACAGTTAAGGCGTAAAATGCTGTTACCATTATGCCCCAATTGCGCATTACTCCCTCTTTCGGTCGGCCGGGCTGAGAACTCCCCGACCGCCCCGGTTTAACAGATGTTTATAGATCATCGTTGTTCGGACGTTTTGATGGCCCAACAGTTCCCGCACCGTTCGGATATAGCAGCCGCTCTTCAGCAGGTAAGGGCCGGCAACCGCTGACAGAACCATCAGAAGAACTCTCGATATGGTCCAGAAAATTACCGCCAGCTTATACCCTCAGCAAGGAAGTGTCAACGCGCCTCTAGGCAAGGGCTTTACCCTTGATATCTCTGGGTGCTCTGCGAGCTACCGGGCCATTGGTTGCGAGAAGAAGTCAGAAGTCAAGAGCCAGGAGTCAGAATGGCTCTGAGGTAGGCGTTGAGTAGCCGACTGACTTCTGCCAGCAGCCCCATAAGTTTCGCGGTGTCGCCGTAACCCAGGTCTTTGGCCACAACTGCTCCAGCGCAGGTTAGGCTTGAGGTAGATTATTCCACGTGAATCTTCTCTGATCGACTGCACTCTCTTCTATCCCAGTACCCTTACCGAACCTCTTGCGTCTTCGGCGTGGCTTACTTGAACAAGCGATAGAAGCGACCCTTAAGGTCACCTCAATCCTTATTGGTTGGCGTTTTTGAGTAAATAGGTCCTTCGGATCTTTAGATCTTCCTTCGTCTTTAGCATCCTCTTATTGCTGCGCCCTGGCCTCGTAAATGAGGACTCGCTTTTGTCGATTTTTCCCGAATGCGAATCCAACAAGCGCCCCAACGACGGCTCCAACTGCCGCTACTACTAAGGTGACTTCTGACCTGGAAACAATCGCGTCGCCACCTGTCGCGGCACCCACGGCAGCACCAGCAGCTGCTCCTACTCCCGCTCCAATTAACGTTGAAGACTTAGCTGATTTTCCACTTACCCGGTAAACCCTAAGGACATTTTCTCGGTTTAAGTCAGTCGCCTTGTTGTCGCGAGACAGCGTGAGTGTCGTCTCGGAAACACTGCTTAACTTTCCCTCAATACTTCTAGCATCTTTCAGCTTGACGGCTAACTTGTCTCCGAGTTGAACAGCCATGACGGCTGTCCACTCACGATTTGCCCCGTTCGGTACCTGGGCCAAGCTGACAGGCGGTATCGCTAACAAAGTAACCAGAACATAAATGATCGCTAAGGTTTTGGTTTTCATGAAAGTCTCCTTTGCTCAGCGGACGGTTGTGATTCGACCCTTAGGTTCTTAATGAGAACATGGTTCGACTTCGAACTCCAAATCGACAGAGCGTGAGCGACCGCCGCCGACAGGGACGCTGCAGCGAGTAGGGCGCCTTCGGATGGCCGCCCAGCACTGAGCGGGCAGCGGTTCGCTCGTTTGTTAACCGGATGGTTGGCTATTTGTTGTCCTTGCCAAGCTGTTCTGCGGCGACGAGCAGCATCGGGCCAACGAAGAATGCCTTGCCGACAAAACATAATCCGAGGCCTGTCCACACGGCGTCATCATTGGACTTAAAGCCCACGTGAAAAAGAATCCATAGTCCGCCCACGAGACAGAGCAAGAACGCAGTAACTGCCGCCACTCGTGCCAGTGTTCTTAATGGTGTATTCATGTTGAGGTCTCCATGTTAGGTCTCGCTGCGACCTTAACGGGGCGCGACATAAGTTGCTCCCCGACTCTCGGCAGGGGACAGTGCTTTTCTCTCCCCGCCGAGACCAAGGGGCGAAGCGAAGCGGATTCGCGACAGCAGGAGATGGCTTTCAATTCAGATTATACTCGGTCGCAGCTGACTGCCGTTTTTGATATAAAGGCGTCCTCTCTCATTCAGGTTACCCCCCTCTCTTCTGTTCATCTAACTAGGCCGCCGTTGGTGGTCTTTCCCGCATGGAGCTACTATGGTGTATGCAATCAGCCTACCACAGGCCAAAGATAGGGATGAGACAGCACTCATTCATCATAACCAAAGGATTGGAACACACATACTCTTCAAGTCGGACCTTTGTTCGAGAAATAGACTCGGACGGGCGGAACAGTCTGATTTCTATCAAATCGGATAGTGAGGCTATCAACAGCGATAAGTTCTGACGAGGCCTCAAAGTCCTCGAACTTCATCGCAGCATACGTCCTAGGAAAGGTTTTGACGACCCATGGTCAGAAATCGTCTCCAGCACCTTTGCCAGGCAGCTATTTAACCCCTTCTCGAGACCCGGGGCGGCGGGAGCGGGTCCGATTGGGACCAATGGAACAGCCTCTTTACTTCAATCCGTGAGGGTGTTAATTTAAGATCCTCAACCAGACACTCTCCTTTTAACAGGGCTCCATGGCTCAAAACGATCACCCTAAGAATCCCATTCAGCCCAACGGGTCGTCCGCATCTTCAGTCATTCGCAAGGTCCAATACTTATCAACGGAGCGTTTTCAGGTCATACGAAGAAAACGTGAAACAAGTCAAAGTCATCCTGATTCTTAGTTTGGGAGCTTCTTTGTTTAAGGGGTTCGACTCTCCACAGGCACAGGACCGTACCTGGAAGGAAATCGACGCGGGATTATCGATCGGTGAATTTGATTCCCCTCAGAAATCATGGATGGGTGATTCCAAAATTACGGTTGTGCGGACCGCGCCAAGGTATTATTCCTTTAGACTCCTATCTGCCTCAGAGTTTGAGAACAGCAGAATGACGGCCAAGGAATGGTGCAAGCAGCATGCACTTATCTCTGCTGTAAATGCAGGCATGTTTCAGTCGGACGGCATCACAAGTGTGGGCTACATGAAGAATTTCAATCATCTCAATAATCCAAAGTTGAATCGAGAGAATGCTTTCTTTGTCTTTAACCCTATTGACTTCTCTGTGCCGGAAGTTCAGATCATCGACAGAAAGTGCCAGGATTTTGATCAGCTTTGGAAAAAGTATCAGACTATCGTTCAAAGTATTCGAATGGTGAGTTGCCGCCAAACGAATGTTTGGAGTCAGCAGCCCCGGAAATGGAGCGTAGTGGCTATCGGTATGGCCAGGAGTGGCGACGTCCTCTTCATCTTTACACGGTCCCCTTATTCTGTGCATGATTTTGTGAGTATATTGTTGTCTCTTCCGCTCGCGATTTACAGCGCAATATATTTAGAGGGGGGGCCCGAAGCCAGCCTTTATTTCTCGGCAAAGGGTGTAGAGATCGATAAGTTTGGCAGTTATGAAACCAGTTTTAACGAAAACGACGAAAATAGTAAGGCCTGGCCGATTGCCAATGTGATTGGAATTATAAAGAAACCAGAGAAGTGAATTAAGAGATTGCCAGGTAGAAAATTTAGTGTCCGATTTCCCCAGAGCTTCTGAGCTGTCGATGCCATTCAAGCTCAACCCCAGTTCTGCAACCTTAGAATTTTCAAAAACTAATTGCGATTTACGTCTCAGGAGCGCCAGCTAAGCGTGGCCGACCTGATATAGTAATACGCCCGAGTCGCTGAAGCGGGTGTGGGAAGAGGTGTCGG
>QHZP01000495.1 GCA_003224715.1 Acidobacteriota bacterium
CCTCCAATTCCGCCTGAGCCGCAACAAGCTGAAGCGAGGCGAGCGGGCTGATGGTGTTATCCAATTTGAAAGACCAGTTTTTAAGCAATCCTACGAATCCTACTTGCTGCAGATTGCCGAATCTGAGGCCGTGGACCTACCAGTCCTAATTCCGATCCGACTTGGCATGAGCAACCCTTGGAAATGAGAGGTAAGAAAATGAGCGATAGTAAAACCAAACTAGGGGTAAATGAGGATCAGCTGGAAGATACTCAAGCTGGGGAAGAGACACCGGAACAACCCGAACGTCCCATCGATCGCTGGATTGCAAGCTTTAAGCGAGGCATGGAAGCGAAAGCACCTCAAACCCTCCCCCCAAAAGCGACCAAGGACCGCATGAAGCCACTCATTTTAGGCTTACTGGCCGCGGTCGCGCTGGTGGTCACACTACTTGGGATGTTCTCTACACCCATAGGCAAGAGAAGAGCACAGGTGGCGGAACACCGGACTCCCAACTTGGGAAGGCCCCTGGCGACCGATCCCCTCTTGCCAGCTCAGGACCCAAGTCGCTCGGTAACTCCTTTGATGGGAGCCGATCTGCGCTCACCGCCGGATACCAGCCACGGTCTGGTAATCGCAAGTGACCTGCAGGGCAGCAGCACAAGGAACCCCTTGCCCAACTTGAGCCCTGTGCCTTCTCCATCCCATGCTGCCTCCACGGCCTCTCCTCCCTCTCTGGCTACCTTCCCCCCGCCATCGGGAGGTAATGCGCCTGGAGGCACAACCGGCCGGTATGCTCTCGGTCGAATCGAATTCTCGGATCTTTCGGGTGAAGGAAAGGAGTCGTTGGCCGAGGTGGAGTCTCGCATTGCAAAGCTGGAATCCCAAGCCAACGCTCGGGAGAACCGGGCTGTAGGTCAGCAAATCAGCGACTCCCT
>QHZP01000496.1 GCA_003224715.1 Acidobacteriota bacterium
GGCCAAGCCTTCCTTGGTCTATGTCCATAATCTAAGTTTTGAATCGGCGGCCACCGCTCCGAGACCTGCCTCTGTGAACAGGCATGCTCGAGACTCTGGCGATTCTTTGAAACTACCGGCGGGAATGCGCCTCATCGCCAGGTTGCAGTCGGCCATTACCACTGCCGTGATAACGCCTGCGGTGGCGATGGTTGAGTACAATTACGAAAAGGACGGAGAGATCATCGTTTCGGCAGGATCCAAGGTTTTCGGTAAGTTGGAGCAAGCCAACCGCTCGGGCCATGTTTCCATCAAGTTTGACATGATCGAGATGCCTAACGGGACCCATCGCAAGATTGACGGTTCAGCCCAGGGGCTCGACTACGGACCGCTTAAAGGAAGAGTGGACGGCAAGAAAAATGTCACTCGTTTTATGACACGTGCTGTGACCGGTGTGGGTGTAGTCGCTTCCCAGGTGATCGGTTTGAGAGGCGGGTTTAATGGGCCCATTAGCAACAGCGTCCTGATTCGGGACCGCCTGGCTAATAACATCGCCCAGGCAGGAGATCAGCAAATGCAACAAATTGCCATGAGCGGCAGCATCGTGGTAACCGTCCCCGGCAATACTCGCTTCTATGTGGTGCTTCAAAAACCAGTCGGAGGTAACCCCGACACCAGGATGAGTCACCAGGCAACGGTGGCGCTCTCCTCGAAGATGGACACATCCGTCAACTCTACCCCTCTTACACGCGCGGAGCTCGATGAACTAAGAGACCTGAAGGAGGAGTTCAAGCGTTTAATGATGGTTGCTGGCGGGCAGCTCCCATCGCCCCAAAATGCATCCGATTCCAAGTGAGCTCGGCCTGTTTGAAATCATTTCCCTACACAACTCGGAATGGAACAGAAAATGAAGAGACTCAGGAACTGTCATGAAGGGTCTTCGTGAACTTGCGGACCTCTGCAAACAGCAGATTCTCGATCGGCAACTGCCTGGGGGAGGATGGGGATTTGGCAAGAACAACCAATGGGCAACAGAACCGACCTGTCTGGCCCTGCTGGCTTTGAGGCTCGAGCCCAGCACGGTCTATGGGCAAGGATTGACGTTCCTGCTGCGCTGTCAAAACTCGAACGGTAGCTGGCCCGCCTTTGCGGACGACGATCAGGAGGGATCTTGGGTGACCGCGCTTGTAGTGATAACCCTAATTCGCCTTACGGGTGACTGGAAGGCGGTCGACTGCGGGGTCTCCTGGCTCCTGAGCAGGCAGGGACAGGAATCGCACTGGTTAATGAAATGGAGATATCGGACCCACAGACCAAAAAGTGCGGTTCAACCCCGACAAGTACGGCTGGCCCTGGACAGCAGGAACCAGCAGTTGGGTGGTGCCAACAGCCTACAGTTTGATGGCCCTGAGGAGCCGTTTCATATGCTGCATGACGGAAGCGGCGGATGTGCGGCTCAGAAAGGGAGTCGAGATGCTGTTTGATCGAGTCTGTCCCGGTGGGGGATGGAATGCAGGAAACGGGGTCGTCAATGGAACTCCACTGACACCTCACGCCGACGTTACCTCGCTGGCTCTTCTAGCTTTGATCCCGCAGCGAGATCATCCCTTTGTTAAAAGGAGCCTCGACTGGCTGCAACATCAAATCGAACCAACACATTCACTTTACAGTTTGCCGTGGATGGCTGTTGCACTCGCTGCGCATCGCGAGGCGATCAGTTCCATTTTAGAGAAGCTCATTGGACTTTACTCTGAACGCGGATTAAACCGGGACTGCCAGACGCTGGCCTTAACTCGACTGGCCCTGCAGATGGCCGACGGAGCCAATCCTTTCTGAGGAAACACCCATGGAGGAAGCAATAACCATTGACCGGAGAAAATTGCTGAAAGGCTGTCTGGCACTGGGAGCTGGAGCGCTGTGCGCATACTCCTTCATCCCTCCAAGAACCTCGGTAAGAGACCGGCGTCACAAAATTTCCCGAGTTGCTGTCCTGAAGGCTGAGTCCTACTCCGAAAGGCTTGATCAGATCCTGATGGAAGGGCTGAATCTATTCAAGCCGGATGTGCGCGGAAAGTCCGTATTGCTGAAACCCAACCTGGTGGAATACTTACCCGGCAAGGAAGTCAATACCCATCCGTCGCTGGTAGGAGCGGCTGCCGAGTGCTTCCTGCACTTGGGAGCGAAAAAGGTTGTAGTCGGTGAAGGGCCCGGACATCAGCGCGATACCCAACTATTACTTTGGCAGAGCGGACTCGAAGCTCAGCTCAAAGCCAGAAGGGTAGACTTCGTTGACCTCAACTGCGACGAGCTGATCAAAACCAGGTTGAAAACCCACTATACCGGCATCGATCATCTCTGGCTCCCCAGGTCCGTTCTAGAATCCGACTTTGTGGTCTCCATGCCCAAAGTCAAAACTCACCACTGGGCCGGCGTGACGCTGAGCATGAAGAATATGTTTGGAATTGTCCCTGGACTCAAGTACGGATGGCCTAAGAACATTCTCCACTGGAAAGGAATAAACGAGAGCATTCTGGATATCTGTGCCACCTTGCGTATCCAGTTGGTCATTGCGGACGGGATCATGGGAATGGAGGGCAACGGCCCGCTGCACGGGGAGAAGAAAAATCTCGGCGTCATCGTGATCGGTGACGACCCGGTGGCAGCCGATGCCACGGTTGCGCGGCTGATGGGGCTCAGGCCGGAGAGGGTGCAACACCTCCTGGTTGCCGGGGGCTTCCTCGGAAACCTCCATTCTAGGAAGATCCGGCAATTAGGTGAGCCTGTGGGCCAACTTCGCCAGATCTTTAGAGTTCCCCCG
>QHZP01000497.1 GCA_003224715.1 Acidobacteriota bacterium
TTCATAGCCTTTGTTATTTTGTTTGTTCTGGCAGTCGCGGTTAGAGTTCCTCTGGAACGACTGGCCGATCCCACCGATACCAGTTACATCCCCCGCCCAGATTGGTATTTTCTGTTTTTATTCCAAATACTGAAACTGTTCCGAGGACCCGTCGAAGTTGTCGGAAGTGTGTTGCTGCCTACTTTGGCCATATTGGCACTTCTGCTGGTGCCCTTCCTTGATCGGGGAACGGCCAAGAGGTTAGCCCAGCGGACAGTCGCTGTTGGCGTGGTTGGGCTGCTGTTCATCGGATGGACAGGATTAACTGTCACCGCCATTGTGACGACTCCGAAGACACCCACCTCGGGAGAAGGGGAACAAACTGTTATCCAGGACTGGCAGGAACTCTCGCCTGAAGCACTCGCCGGCATTGGTTATTTCCGAGGAGAGCAATGCTCCAGTTGCCATAATTTGACAGAGGGAGAGTCGAAGGTGGGTCCGGCTCTTGCGACCACCGCCGTCCGAAGAACGCCGGCGTGGATGATTGAGCATTTTAAGAGCCCCTCGCAGCTGGTTCCGGGTAGCTCCATGCCGCCCATACACCTCAGTGATGCTCAGCTCGCCGCATTGGCAGCCTTTTTGCGGAAGTTGACTCCCAAGAATTCCAAAGGCCTCGAGTCGGCGCCCACCTATGCCGTGGAAGGAGCGATGATTTACCAGGCTAACCAGTGCGGGACCTGCCATACCGTCAACGGTGAGGGAATGAAGGTGGGACCATCGCTGAACGGGCTGTTCAAGAGAAGAACCAAAGAGTGGGTCGGAAAGCAGATTCGCAATCCAAAGTCGCACTCGCCCGACACCATCATGCCCAGCTATGATCTATCTCCGCGGGAGATAGATCAGCTAGTCTCTTATTTGTTTTCCTTGCCCCATATCAAATCGATCTCTATCGCCAGCACGGAAAAGAGTATCCCGCAGGAATTCGGATTACATGAGGGCCAAGCACGTTCAAGTCGGCGCACTCCAGACTCCAAGGGACCAAGCTAATTCCTCCTATTGGGAGCTTCCATAAAAGTTCCTTTCTTTCCCTGTCGAATCGCGATAATTTGTCTCTGCATCATTCTGTTCCTGCTCGGTTAATCTATCGTCCTGCTGAGTCTGACGGAATGAGACTGAGCCACGTGAGAGGGAACTTTGGAAATCGAGGTTAAGAGAGGGAAATCATCATGAGACCACTGCGGACTTTTGCTTTAGGCCTTTTGTCAACGACTTTATGGCTGCTGGTCGGTGAACCGACAAATGCCCAAGATCCGGTGAGGCTAGCCCCTAAGAACATCAAGGTCGTGCTGGAAAACAACCGAGTAAGAGTTTACGAAGTTCGCATCAAACCCGGAGAGAAAATCCCCATGCATTCGCACCCACCGCATCTGACCTACTCTTTGAGCACTGCCCGGGGAAAGTACTCCTCGCCCGATGGTGAAACCGCAATTGGTGAGGCTAAGCCGGGGGAAGTTTTTTGGAGCGAAGCCATTACCCATGCTTCCGAAAACGTAGGGACTACGGAAATTTTTGCTTTGGTGGTTGAACTCAAAGAGCCTCCGAAGAAGAAGAGTAAATGAGGAAGGTTTTCAAAGGAGCCAATCGTTATCCTTCGGAAGGCCACTCACCCGGCGCTTCGCACCCTGGAGTTTGGACATTTCGAAATCTGGCAGTTAAGACCAGGTAGGGACAGATATTCCCCGAAATAGCCCACGCCAGGCAAGAATGCTTATCTCTGCGAGCAGGTCCAATCTCCTGCGCAAGCTGAAGGCTTGCCAGAGAGTAGCCGGGGGTCGAGCGAGGGGCAACTGTCCCTCGCGATACCCCCGGGTGCCGGTCCAAGGAAAGAAGGCACCCTGAAGGGGCGCCAGACAGAGAATGCATCTAAGCAGCCTGCACGATGGCGCGTCCAACGTCGTGTGCTCCATCCGTTAAGAGAGCAACTCGTCCCTTCAGATCCACCTTCATTGGCACATCTGCTCTTCCCAGCCAGTAACGAACATGTTGAGTTTGGCATCTGGATCCTCGGGGTCGCTAACCGATTCGTCGACATTGAAGTCCCCATCCGGCTCCGGTCGGGATTTCATAGTAACCAGGTGGTTATGCATCGTCGGCGTCATTAGATAGCCCCGGAGGGGCGTCAGATCGTAACCCACGGCGCCAGCCGTGGGTTAGCGTCATACAGGAGCCAAGCCCCGGCAGGGGCGAAAGAATCCGAATGGGAGATAAAATTGTTGTGGCTTGTCTGTCGCCCCTCCGGGGCTGATTCACGCATCTACCTTATCCCACGGCTGACGCCGTGGGCTATTATCTTGCGCCTCTCCGAGGCTAATGCCAATGGCACATGATTTGGGTAGTAACCCTTGGAATTGGCAGGTGTGGGCTTATGTAGCAGCACGAAATTATGTTGTCAGGCACAATTTAATCTTCGGCGTAATGTCTTAGTTACGGGTGGGGAAAGGCACAAGAGGTGGAGCGGGCGCTCTGCGCACGCTGAATGAACGCGCGACGGAGCGCGCGTTCCACCCCCAGTAACTGAGGTATCAATCTGCGGTCTATCTGAAAAAATATCCCGAAATCAAGAAAAATCCAGCGCCGGAGGGAAAGTAAGGAGTTGCCTTCCAGGACAACTCAGTCGTGGTCCCAAATCCTTCCCAAATCCCGACTACCTTGACTTTTGCCTGCGGCAGGAGTATGAAGAATGAAATGATTGAGTAACGGGTGAGGTGCTCTCATGAAATCGCGCCCGCCGAGTCCCAAACGCAAGCAAGTAGACAAGAACTATATCGGCGTCACAGCTAAGATTTTTTCTCTGCTTGAGTACTTTATCAAGGAGGGGGCCAAACAGCAGGCCATCTCTTTTCAGGAAATTTCCAGTGCTCTGCCGTTTGCCAGAACCACAGTGCATCGTATTCTCTATTCTCTTGAAAAATTGGGCTATGTAGAGAAGGCAGACGCGAAGGCGCATTATCGTCTGGGTGCCAAGTTTTTTGAGCTTACTGAACCAGCCGTTCATTTCCGGAGATTGCAATCAATGGCCAAGGCAGTCATGATTGATCTCCTGGTCCGCTATTCGGAAACCGTAAACCTGGGTGTCCTCGACGAAGGACAGGTGGCTTATATCGAGGTGCTGCAAAGTCCCAGCGCCCTCCGCATCGCCGCCAACCCGGGGGATCGTAATCCCGCACATAGTACGGCTCTGGGCAAAGTGATTCTTGCTTTCCTTCCAGAGGAGGAACTGAAACCTGTCTTGGAGGAACACCCCCTGATCAAGATGACTGCTAAGACCATCACTCAATGACCTCGGGGAGAACGTGGATGGCGTCATTTGTGTGGGCGCTCCCATATTTGACCAGCGGGGCCGCGTGGTGGCGGGCCTCAGTGTCTCGGGTCCGACAAGCCGCATGGAGTCCAAGCTCTCAGGTATTCGAGATGATGTCCGACAGGCTGGCTTGAAAATATCGAGAATGCTGGGGCCGCTGAAGGCGACCGATGCAACACCGGGAAAAATGGCACTGCCCCCTGCCGACCCAACCTTGCTGCGGGTTTCGACCAGTGGCACCTCTCGAGGATAGCTAAAAGGCCTTCGCACTTCCTTCCTAAGAGGTCATCGATTCCGTATTTCGGAAAGGACATCCGCTAACTGGTTTGACAAATGTCACGGCCAGTCCCTAAATAGAACCCCATGAAACCAATCGTACAAATCTCACTGGATCTAACCACCGTCCCGGAAGCGCTTGAAACAGCCAAAATGGCGACGCGGGCGGGTGTGGACTGGTTAGAAGCAGGCACACCGCTCATTATCGCGGAGGGTATGCGCGGCGTGCGCGAATTGCGGGCCGCTTTTCCTGTTACTCCAATCGTCGCGGATCTTAAGACCATGGACGGAGGTTGGCTCGAGGCTGAACTCATGGCCAAAGCCGGTGCCAGCATGGTCGTGGTCATGGGGCAAGCTCATCGAGAGACTGTCGAACTGGTGGTGCGAGCCGGCAGGGATCTTGGTGGCAAAGTCATGGGAGAGAATCTAGGGATGCCGGACCCCGTGGCAGGCGCCAGAGTGTTAGAAGACGCCGGCTGCGATTACGTCATTCATCATATCGCTTTTGACCTGCGAACCGTTCGGAAAGAGCGAGGCAAACCGGTGCCCAGCCCGCTGGACCAGCTTCGCGCGGTTGTAAACGCCGTCAACGTTCCAGTTCAGGCCGTGGGTGGATTGAGTATTGACCAGGCGATTGCTACGCCAAAATACGGCGCTCCGTTGGTGGTCATCGGTGCCCCGCTGGCGATCGACGCCAGTGCGTTTCGTACCGCGGCTGGGAACGTGGAAGCAGCGCTGCGGCAGATTTGTGAACAGGTCCGTGCCTATGGGGATGTCCCGGTGGGAAAGGAGCACCGGTAATGCTGCAACCCTCCCTGCCCGCCGTCGTTTTGAGTTTCTCCCATTTTCAAATGCGAGGCTATCATGACAGCGTTACGTGATCGGACCAGAAGGGATTTCCTGCGCACAGGCAGCCTGGCCTTGGCCGGGGCGGTTTTAGCGGGTGCAGGCAATTTCAACCGTGGCGCGCCAAAGGGAAAATCCTCCGGGGTGCGCTTTGGGGTGCGTACCCCATTTCAGGAGAAAGACCTGCGCCAGCGGGCTTTGCTGCTTCAGCGACTGGGCTACGATGGCATCGAACTTGGCCAGGAGTGGTTAGACCGCTCGACTGAATCGATCCTGGCGGACTTGGAGGGTACGGGAATTGTGGTCAGCGCCATCGTGGGCTCCATCAAATTGCTCGAGCCTGATCCCCAAGTCAGGGCTCAAGCCATCGAAATTGATAGAAAACGTCTGGAGATGGCGCGCACGCTGGGGGCCGTGGGTGTGATTGAAGTCCCAACCTTCGGTCCTTGCCGGTTTCCTGAAGCAGCCAAGACTCCCGCCCCGCATGAATTGGAGGACCATCTACTGATCGAAGGACTCAAGCAGCTTGCGGGGGACGTCAAGCGCACCGGCATCCACATCCTGGTCGAACCGCTCACCAAGAAAGAAACCCACTTCATGAACTTGCAGAGTCACGGCGCCCGCATCATCGAGGCGGTCGGGTCACCGGGCTTCAAGCTGCTGAGCGACTTCTACCACATGCAATTGGAAGAGGCCGATATTGGCGCCACTCTGACCCGCTACGGCAAGTACACCGCCTACGTGCACCTGGCTGATGGCGAAAAACGCACGGAGCCAGGTTCCCTGCCCTTCGATTATCGCCCCGGGTTCAGAGGACTGAAGAAAAACGGATTCTCCGGCTGGCTGACCGTTGAGTCCCGCGCCACCGATAACCCTGAGGCCGCCTTGGCCCGGGCCCTCAAATACTTGAAGCAGCAGTGGAGCGAAGCTTGAGATTGGCTATTTTCCGAATTACGGGGAAAAAACCGTTTTTCGAAAAAAGGCTTGACAGGCTTGTTCCTGACTCCCTATGATTCGCTTCGAACATCAGTGTGATAGTTAACCTGAATTGAATATTCCCGCTTTGAAGGAAAGCTGTGAAAAAATTGGGAGGGCGAGCCATCGCCCCAGCAAGTCCTTGTCCCATGAGGCTCGGCGGGAGCCTCGCCCTCCCGATCTCCGCCGCTCCCCTTGATAGGGGGGATTTTCAGGAGGGTTGACGTGCAACAACTTTTTGGTGCGATCGAACGTGGCCTCAAAAGTAAGGAGGGAACAGCAATGAAATTGTCGAGGGTGAGCTTAGGGGGATGGTTGATCATGCTGCTGGGTCTGGCGGGTCTTTTGTTCGGTCAAAGCGACCGTGGGACCATTACAGGCACCGTAACCGATCCCAGTGGAGCGGTCATTCCTGATGCAGCCGTGACTGTGACTAATGTGAGAACCGACACGAAGACCATGGTCACGAGCACCTCAAGCGGGAACTACGCCGTTCCCCTGTTGCCAGCGGGAACGTACAAGATTACGGTCGAAAAGCAGGGCTTCAAGACGGCTGTGAGAGAGAGTTTGCCCCTTCTGGTGGGTCAGACAGTCCGTGAGGACATCATATTACAAGTCGGAGAAGTGTCACAAACCGTGGAAGTCGAAGCCGTTGCACCTTTGCTCAAGCCGGAAACTTCCGAGTTGAGTACAGCGGTCAGCAACAAAGAGGTCATGGACTTGCCCTTGCCCATGTCGGGAGAGGCACGCAGTCCCATCAACTTCATCGCTTTAGTGCCTGGCGTGACAGGGGCCCAAAACGGCGGTGGATATGGCAACAATACCACCGGAAGGACCTTTGCCACGAGTGTGAACGGCGGACAGACGTTCGCATTCGAGATTCAAGTAGATGGGGCCTCAATCCAGAATACGAACGTGTCGGGAGATTTCCGAAACATTCCCATGCCTCAGGACTCGATTAACGAATTCAAGGTGGAAACAGGAAACTTTGCCGCTGAGTTCGGACGGACCGGCGGGGGGATTGTCACTTTTACGACCCGCTCTGGAACGAACGAACTTCATGGCTCGGCCTACGATTTTCTGCGCAACGATGCACTCGATGCCCGCGGGTTTTATGCTCTGAATACCCCTAAACTACGTCAAAACGAGTTCGGGGCGAATGTTGGCGGCCCCCTATGGATTCCCAAGGTTTACGACGGCCGAAACAAGACGTTTTTCTTCTTCTATTATGACGGTTTCCGGTACCGCTCGGGGGCGGCCAATTTCAAAACCACTGTTCCCACAGCCCAGCAGCGGGACGGTGACTTTAGCGACCTCAGGAATTCCAGCGGAAATCTTATCCCGATCTACGACCCGGCCACGACCAGGACAGTTAACGGGCAGGTGATTCGTGATCCTTTCCCCGGAAACATCATTCCCTCGGGTCGCATCAGCACGGTCGCCAAAAACATCCTGGGATATGTTCCGCCGCCCACCTTCAACCAGCCCTTTGACAACTTCCTATCGACGCAGGGTGGCACAAATGACACGAATATGTGGGGGCTGCGCATTGACCATGCCTTCAGTGCCAAGCACCGCTTAAGCGGCTGGTATGGTTGGAACAAGTTTGAGGGAATCGA
>QHZP01000455.1:0-1454 GCA_003224715.1 Acidobacteriota bacterium
TCCAACCTCGACGTTGGACTGGATGGTTTTTTGAAATCCCTCCTTTTCAGCCGTTACCGAGTAGGTCACGATATGCAGCAGATTGGCGGCATAGCTGCCGTTGACATCGCTGCTGAGTTTGGTGGATTGATTTGTTCCGACATTGGTTATGGTGACCGTGACGCCTGGCACGACGGCGCCGCTGGAGTCGCTGACGGTGCCGACAATTCCCCCGCGATCCACCTGGGCCCAGAGGTTGGACTGGATAAGACCAACCAGGAAAAGAAGAAGAACCAGTACACCGTGTGGATGAAATCCCTTTCTCTTCATGGATGCCTCCTATGTCGAGCCAGAGAATCAAGTTCTCCGGACACCCGAACGTTTGCAAGCAGATTACAAATGAACCTTACGCTCGACTATCTTGTCCCTAAGGCGTTCTTGAAAAGACTGTAGAAAACCCCATTTTCAAAGTCAAGAACGAAGTTTGAGCTGGGTTGTCTCAAACTGGAACGGCCCACCCGAAGGCCGACCGGTTTTCACGGGAGTTTCCCATGCCGCCAGGCGGCGCCACCAAGAATGGGATTTTGGTAGGAGCCGCTCAGGCGCTGAGTGGCACCGCCAAGATGAAAATGAGTCCCTTGTCGCACGGAAAATCATGCACTAAGATTCTGCTATTTTTTCCACGATAGCATCGCCGCGTTCAAAAGGTTCAGAGCGGAATTCGATGCCTAATCCAGGGCCTTCTGGTGCGGTCACAAAACCGTCTTGGGGGACCGGAACATTTTTTATGAAGTAGGGGTACTGAAAATTGTAAAAGTGAAAACAGCTTTCCATAATAAAGAAATTTGTCAGCGCAGTGGCTGTGTGGATTGAGGAAAACCATAGAATGGGGCCTCCACAGGTATGAGGAGCTGTGGGTATGTAGTAGGTGTCAGCCATATCCGATATTTTCTTGGCTTCGGAAATGCCTCCGCACCAGGTCAGGTCATACATCACAATATCCACCGCTTTTGCTTCCAGCATCTCTCGGAATTGATATCGGGTCGCCAATCGCTCGCTGATGCAAATGGGGATGGAGGTCTCCCTGGCCAGGGTGGCGTAAGACTGCATATTGTCTTGCAGTAGCACATCTTCTAACCACATGATCTTGTATGGCTCGAGAGAATGGGCAATCCGCAGGGCACACGGCAGGTTCCACTGACTGCTCAAGTCCAATGCAATGTCCATCTCATTGCCTGCCGTATCGCGGATTCTCTTGATCCAATCGAGAGCGTTTTCCAGGTCGGCCGGTGAAATATAGGTTCCTCCGGTCTTCGCCGCCACTTTTTCATAGGGATAAATTTTTATGGCCTTGATTCCTCTATCTAGGAGCCACCTGACAATTTTCTCTGTGTCTGTTTCCATTTGCATGCTGTTAATGGTCCAGTAGCTCGTATAAGTGTTATAAACCCGCAATTTCTGCTGAGCCTTTCCTC
>QHZP01000455.1:1497-6712 GCA_003224715.1 Acidobacteriota bacterium
AGGGCCTTACCGAGTATATCCCACTGCGCGATATTAATGGCAGTAAGGATGCGCATGTCACTTCCGCCCCATCCGTGAAACGCGATTTGCGCAAATACATCACGCCAGGTGGCCTCGATATCTCTCGGGTCTCTTCCCAGGATTTTACCCATCCAACTCCGTTCCTCCAGGTCCTTCAGCATTCCGACTTGACCTTCGGTAAAAGGGTACGTTTCCCCCACGCCGACGATCCCATTATTGGTATGAAGTCGCACCCACATCCAAACAACGCCGTGCCCGTCAATCTTCAAATCGGGCCTGAACCTCACGGCCTCGATCTTTGTAATTTTCATGGGCTCTATATTTTTGATAGCTGAAATGGTTTCGGGCGGAACGGATCCGGGTACAGCTTTGCTGCTTCCCATCGCTGCCAACGAACCCAGACCGGCGGTCTTCAAAAAATTTCTTCTATCTTGATTCATGATTTTGTGTCTCCTGAAAATCCCCCTATCAGGGGGTGTAGGGGCGTGTCCTTCGGCTTTCCAGCACCACGTTGACCACGGGACATCCCTGTGCACCCCGTTTAGAAGGGGGAATAATTTTCATCCTTGGCGGTGCCGCCCGCCGGCATGGTTGGCTCCTATGAAAATCCCCTCTCGGGAGGGGAAAGAAGGCGTTAGCCTTCATGGGTGGGTCCTGCCGGTTGGAGGCCAGCCACCCCTGCACCCTTGACGGTGTGAAAAAATTCAAAACCGGCGGAGATTGGGAGGGCGAGGCTCCCGCCGAGCCTCATGGAGAAGGAGTTGCTGCGGTGATGGCTCCGCCAGGAGACTCGCCCTCCCAATTTTTTCACATCACCCCTCCCGTCTCGTAGAGGCGAAATATTTATAGTTCAAAGGCCCCAAAAAATGGAGAGAGCTCCGTAGGAGCGTCATGACGCCCCGGTGGGGCTTGGAGCGTCAGGAGGGTAGGCGTCTTTCTACAAAGATGCCGCCTCTACGAGGCTCCCTTCGGTTCAAGCAGCACAGGCCTGCATTTCAGGAAATAACCTACAAATTTGTCGCACACCCGCTTCAAATTCTTTCTTTCAGAAGACGCAGGCGGAGAGGAGGCCTCTCTACCTTTCGGTGGTGAACTGGTGTGGGCAAATAAACTTAGTGCGCGATTTCAGAAATACGTTAACGTATTTCACTCGAGATGGGACATTTTTTTATTCCCCTTCGGGGAAAGAGACGCTTCGTTGCAAAATCTCGAGGATTCCAAAGAGATCAAAAAATGCCGTGATCGAAAATGTCCAAACTCCAGAGAAATACGTTAACGCATTTCATTTTCATTCGTGTTTGCATTCCTGGATGAAATTTTTGCAAACCAGTGGCACGGAAATGGAAGGCATTTCGTAAAGCGTATTTATGAATTCGAGTAATCACAGTCCAGATGATTAGTGAAAGAAACCTCCCATTTTAGAGCTTGAAATGATAAAAAAGGAGGAATGGTACTGTCTATTTCACCGCAGGAGATACTTTATGAAGCGTGATCAATACTGGGGATTAATTGCTCTGACCGTCGTAATATCAGGGCTGGGATACAGCACAAATGTCGACCAGGTTTGGGCTGACGAAAGAAAGGTAACCCTGATAAGGACTCCCGATGGCGGCATCCAACCCCAGGTCGTTGAGGACCCTTCCGGGACGCTCCACCTGATCTACTTCAAAGGCACTCCGGACGCTGGCGATCTCTTCTATGTTCGCCGAGGTCCCGGAGAGGACGGCTTTTCAAAGCCGATACAGGTGAACAGTCAACCCGAGAGTGCATTGGCAATTGGCACAGTTCGTGGCGCTCATATCGCCCTCGGCAAAGGGGGCCGGGTCCACGTCGCCTGGATGGGTTCTGGAAAAGGCCAACCTGCCCACAGCCCAACCCCAATGCTCTATACGCGGCTGAGCGACGATAGAACCACCTTTGAGCCACAGCGCAACGTGATGCAGTTTGCAGTGGGACTCGATGGAGGGAGTTCGGTTGCCGCGTATGGATCGGGCAATGTTTATGTCGCTTGGCATGCTAAAGGCGATTCAGAAGGAGAGGCCAATCGACGCGTGTGGATTGCACTCTCAAGAGATGAAGGCAAGACCTTTTCTCGCGAAGTGCCTGCCTACAGACTGCCAACAGGTGCCTGCGGCTGCTGTGGGATGCGTGCCTTCGCAGATCACCAAGGTACCGTTTATGTGCTTTACCGGGCGGCCACTGAAAGTGTTAATCGGAATATGATTCTTTTAATCTCAGAAAACGCAGGACGGAGTTTCTACGGGGCTCTGGTTCATAAATGGAAGATCAATGCCTGCCCGATGAGCACGGCTTTCATTGCAGAAGGGAATCGTGGTGCGCTTCTAGCCTGGGAGACCGAAGGGCAAGTCTACTATGCAGGAGCTGAACCCTCCACTGCACTAGTGTCAAGCCCAATTGCGCCTCCAGGCGACGGGAAAAGGCGCAAGCATCCGGTGGTGGCCAGCAATGCTCGAGGTGAAACCATCCTGGTATGGACCGAAAACACCGGATGGAAAAAAGGCGGCTCCCTTGCCTGGCAGGTCTTTGACAAGGCCAACCAGCCCACCGAGGAGAAGGGACAAGCCGACGGTGTGCCGGTCTGGAGTCTGGCCGCTGTTTTCTCCAATTCGGACCAGGGGTTCACCATCATCTATTGAAAGAGGCTCCCCTGACGCGGATTTGACCAATTCATAAGCGAGCGCTCATGCCAGCCCACTAATCATTAGCCCCGTGCTTTAGCGGGGGGACTTCTTCGATGGTTTGCTCTTCTTCCACCTTTCCAGCCGGCGGCGCTGGATCCAGCGCCGCCGGCTGGAAAGGTGGAGAGAATGGGAGGCCTCTCGAACCCCGCGCTGAAGCACGGGGCTAATGAAAATGTAGAGAAGGAGTTTATTGCAGGGAATTTTTGTGAAGGCTCGATGCACTCTGAGAGACGCATCGACGATGTCGTTAGCCACTTCGTGGGCGGTCTCGAAAGCCACCTGGGCGCGGTCTTTGCGTTGTTGGCGTTTCCATGTTGTCGGAGCCCTGTGGCCAACACCAACCTTCGGTTCTATCGAGGCCGGTTGGTATTGACCTGCTTTATTTGCTCCTCCCTTTGGGCTTTGCTGGTTCGCCGGATTTCGCTTGAAAGCCAATGGTGTGGCGGCGCGGTTCTGGCTCGACCATCAATTGACGGATCGCATCAAAAACAACTCTGAACTGGGCGTTATATTTCTTCTCCAGCAGCTCGAGCTTGCGGGCCAAATCGGCGTGGGAGGCCATCATTTTCCGCAGACGCACAAAGGCGCGAATCACTTGCACACTGGCTTGCACAGCCCTTTTGCTGTTTAAAACGTTGGCTAACATCAGAGCTCCATGCTCGGTAAACGCAAAGGGTAGGTAGGGCGAGAACTTGAGCCGGGCCAGGTGGTCGCAATTTGCGACCACCTCCGTCTTTTCCGGCTCACTCAACTGGAACATGAAGTCGGGAGGAAACCTGCCCATATTGCGCCTCACCTGTTCGTTCAGCCGTTTGGTGGTTACGCCGTAAATTTCCGCCAAATCCGCGTCCAGCATCACCTTCTGCCCGCGAATGAAGAAAATGGCTCGCTCTATTCGTTCTAGTGGAATCAGATTGGCAGTGACGCCCATAACACACTCCGTCAGAGGTGGTCGCAGTTTGCGACCACCTCGTGGTCGGCGACGCAGGGTTTTTCAAGTTCTGTCAAACTCAAATTCCGAAGTTGCAGGGATGAAAAATACGTCACGCACTGCGAATGAGCCACCCTCACGTGAAGGCTTATCAAGCCTTCACCCCTCTCCCATGAGGAGAGGGAACCAAAAAATTAGACGGACTCTCCCCTCGCCCTTTGGGAGAGGGGCCGGGGGTGAGGGTTTGCAGCTAAATGCGAGAGTGTAGCTCGATTCAACTTCGGAATTCGGATCAAATGGTCTTGTCCAGGTTTGGCGACCCTGCACACTGGCTTCGGGCTCGTACTCTTACTCCTGCTCAGCTTTCTGCTGACTAATCGAGTAAGAGTACGAGCACGAGTACGAGCACGAATGAAAATGAAACCTCTGCTTCCCCCTACCGCGGCTGATGATGGTTCAGGAAACCCACACCGAGCTTTTCTTGGCCCACTCTCCGTTAGGCCATTTGTCCCGAAGGAGTGACCCACCTTTCTTCAGGAACTCAGGGTTGCTGGTAGCCTTGTAGCCACTGACAGCCGCCCAGTAGACTGCTTCCGGTGCTGCATCGGTCTGGAGGTATTTGTCCGCCACGGCCTGAAAAGCGGCTCGGGCTTGCTCAAATTGAAGGCGACCAAAAGCCGCCTTGGCCAGGCCCAACTCTATCTGGGCCAGGAAATCCTCGGCCGGTAAATACCCAACCAGGCGATGCCGTTCCGTGCCGTCTGGCTCAGCCAGAATCAGAGTTGGTGTCCACTCCGCCTTAAAGCGGCCAAAGTCCTGGGGTCGCTCCTTGATATGAATTTTGACGGGAACGAAATGCTCGCTGATAAAGTTTGCGACGTACTGCTGGGGATAAACCTCGGCATCCAGCCGGGCGCATCCGCTTCACATCGGCGCAGCGCTGAAATCAAGCAGCACCATCTTTCCTGATGAACCCGCCTGTTTGAAGGCTTGGTCAGGATTGTGCGACCAGGGAATCGTTGTCATTATTTCCTCCTTGTTTGATACCGTCGCTGGAGAACGTCATCTGATCCAGCATACAAGAGTTGGTGGTTGCTCTTCTCCGCCTCAAGAGGTTGATGTTCCTCGATACTCGGAGGAAGATGCCCTTACCGGATATATTAACAGCTGACATTTCCTGAGCAATATGGAATATATAAGAAAGGACCAGTCGTTATTGGGAGTGCGTAAATAGCTATGCTTTTCATCAGAACATTGATATTCACCCTTATTGGACCGGGTTCGATTACGGTTATCATCCCCTATTTCTTGCTCTCGTCCTCCATCAATTTTCCTTTGGAGACAGGAAGGTTCCGGCTACTCGGCATTGTCGTCATCCTCCTGGGGGCGCTGATCTATTTCTGGTGCGCCTGGGATTTTGCTCGGTCAGGCAGAGGTACTCCGGCTCCTTGGGACCCACCCCAAATGCTGGTCTCGAGGAGACTGTACCGCAAAGTCAGAAATCCCATTTTCATCGGGATGACACTGGTGCTGGTGGGGGAAGCGATTGTGTTTCAATCTG
>QHZP01000056.1 GCA_003224715.1 Acidobacteriota bacterium
ACAACCACCGGTCGATCTCTTTCGGACCGAAATAATAAATGCCGCCGTCAAACTTCACGGCTTCCCTTGTGTATGGCTCGGAAGCGAGGTCCCTCCAGAGATAGTACTTTTTGATCTCGAGCGATTCCACGTTTGTAAACTGGCGCTTCTCTTCGTTCTTGATTCCCTCCGCTCCGCCCAGCTTGACGTAATTGCGGTCATCGATTTGCTGTTGTTCCCGATAGATGGAAAGCACGAAATCCTGGAAGTTGGCGGCGGCTTTCCTCAGCTCCTCCAGCGAACCACGGCGTCCAACGACCGCGTACCAATCCTTCAAGTAGGGGTGTTCCTTCTGCGGATTCTTCAGATACCTGGTCCAGCGTTCCAGAATTTCCGGATCCAGCTTGTCCTGCTCGCCCACTGCCCTGACATCCGGCGCGGTGCCAGTCATGACCTTCCAGGCGGCAATCATGTAGCGCGAGGTCTTGACAACCAACAGGCTGGCCAACCCCTTGCTCTGTGTTTGGACGAAGGTGTCGATCTCCGATTTTTCCTGCTTGATCTCGTTCTTCACCTTCTGATACGCATCCACAACGTCCTTCGACGCCAACGGCATCTCATAATACTGAGTGCTTTTGAAGATTCCCTGCAAGGAATAGAAGTCCTGGGTTGGAATGGGGTCGTACTTGTGATCGTGACACCGCGCACACGCAACTGTCAAACCCAGGAAGGTGCGTGTAGTGACGTCCACTCGATCGTCCTGCTCCTCCGACGTCAGGGCATAAAAGCCTAAACCAGGCAGTAGCTTTTCGCGATTGCTCACGGGCAGCAGGTCGGCGGCGATTTGCGCCTTCACGAAAAGGTCGTAGGGCATGTCGTCGTTAAAGGCCTGCACTACCCAGTCCCGGTAACGGTACATGTTCGGCAGGCGGGCGTCCTGTCGTGTGAACTTTTCGTCCGCGTAACGGGCGTAGTCAAGCCAGTGTCGGGCCCACCGCTCCCCGTAGTGCGGTGATGCCAGCAGTCGATCGACGACTTTGGCGAAGGCGTTGGCCGAGTGGTCGTTTAGGAAGGCCTCCACTTCCTCCGGCGTCGGCGGAAGTCCGATCAGATTAAAGGTGGCGCGGCGAATCAATGCGCGCTTGTCGGCCGTTCTCACCGGCTTCAGCCTTTTCTCTTCCAGCTTGGCGAGAACAAAACGATCGATGTCATTGTGCGGCCATTTCGTGTCGTTTACCTGTGGAATCGCTGGCTTCCGAACGGGTCGGAACGACCAAAACTCCCGTTGATCAGGCCGAATACGATATTCGTCGCCCTTCGCAGCCGGCGGAATCACGGCGGTCTCAGGGGGCCATGTTGCGCCTGCTTTCACCCAAGCCGCTAGATCGTCAATCTCCTCCTGTTTCAGTTTGGCACCCGGTGGCATTTTGAACCGTTCATGCGTCTGTCTGACAGCCTGGATCAAGACGCTTTGGTCTGGCTTGCCGGGCACGACTACCGGCCCGTCATTGCCACCTTTGAGAAGATGGTCCCGCGAGTCCAGTTGCAGGCCACCCATTCTGGAATTCGTGTGGCAGGCAAAACAGTTCTTTGCCAGCACGGGCCGGACATGCGTCTCGAAAAACTCGCCTGTCTCTTTCGCGCTGTCTCCTGTCTGAGCTGCGGAGAACGAGACCGTTATCATTCCCATCAAAGATAGAGATAGAGATCCAAATCTCATCGGTTCCCGCCGATCACTAGCGATGATGTGTGATTTTAACAGCGATTGTCAAGCAAGGGGTGTGCGCGGATGCACGAGGATCACCGCCTGCAGCAACTATTCACGGATCTGCTGGCCATAAATGAGAGGAGGACGTTCAAATCCAAAACGCTCTCTGTTCCTTAGATGAGGTCGTGGTCATATCTGGTGAGAAATCATGGCTACCTTGTTCTCGCACTCAAACTGGTCAGCTATTAGGCCACCAACAATACTCGTATTTTCTACTTTTCTGGACATGTGCAATCGGGTATAACTCGTATTAGTAATTCTAAGGAGCATACCAGAATACCCATGGGTGGCGCAGATGTTCGGCAAAGTGCCCTGTTTAGCCACGTTTCCTTCGAGCGCAGGCAGGCATCGAGGTCTCTTGCCTGCGCGTGCCAACGAGAAAACTACGAGTCACATTGGCCGATTCCTAACTCTCGCTCTAGTTCTTTCAATCTCCGTTCGAGGTTTCAGTAGCGCCAGTTCGCCCGCAGAGCAAGCTTATGCCCGCGCAACCCGGGCGATGGCGACAGGAGACTACCGGGCAGCGGCGGCAGAGCTACGGTTTAGCGTCCGAGTGGAGCCCAACCAAGCCGCCTTCCAATTTGCTTATGCGTATGCCCTAAACCGGTTGGGCGAAATCGAGTCGGCACGTGCCGCCATAGCGAAGTGCTTGAAAGTGAGGGAAGATTATCCTGGTGCAAATCTCTTGGCCGGGGAAATCGAGTCGGCCAGGGGAGATTTTGGTGCGGCAGTCGAATACCTCGAGAAAGCCCGCCAACAAGACGCCGGCAACGTCGATGTTTTAAGTTCTCTGGGCCTTGTTTTTGTAGGTCAGGGACTGTTCCGTGGCGCAGCGACTCAGTTTCGGGAGGTCACGCGGCTCCGACCCGATTTTGCACCGGGTCATTTCAACCTTGGCCTCGCCCTTCTGAAGCTCGGCGACGCGCCAGGCGCAGAAAAGGAATTCCGGCAGGTCCTAAAGCTAGCTTCCGATTACGAGAAGGCGCGAGTTGAACTCGCCAATTCGCTCCTCGCCCAAGGTCGTGAAGGAAACTTAGAAAAAACCCGTGAGGCGGTGGAGACCTACCGTCGAGCGCTCGAACAAAGCCCTGACCAGCCGGAATTGCGTTTTAATCTTGCTTTCGCTCTTTCGCTCCTGAGAGACGAGCAAGGCGCGCTCTCCGAATATCAAAAAGTGGCTCAATCAAAGCCGGATTACCCATCGGTTCAATTTTACCTTGGATATACAGAGTATCGATTGAACGATTACGCCAGCGCCGCCCGGCATCTGCGAACGGCCCTCGATCACGGGACGGATAATTTTTTCGTGCGTTACTGTCTGGGCTCTGCATTGCTTCAGACCGGAGACCACGTCTCAGCAAAGGCTGAGCTGGAGATGGCAGCCAAAATAGACCCGAAGGACCCAGGCCCTCATTTCCAATTGGCCAAATTGTATCGCGCTCTGGGGGACACTCAGCGGGCGGCAGAAGAGAATAACAAGTTCCGAAATCTAAGCGCGCGGCAAGAAGAAGGATGGCACATCAACGCGCTCGAAAAATCTGCCACCGTTGATCTGCAAAGAGGACGGACAGCCAAAGGAATTGATGCCCTCAAGGGGGTCTCTCAAGGGGGTCTATTCGGCTCGCCACGACGTCAGTTCAGCGCGCAATCTCGGGCTCGCCTATCTGGAAAGTGGAAAACTTGCCGATGCAAGGCATTTTCTCGAAGAAGCCTTGCAGCTTTCGCCTGACGATGCGGCGACACACAATTATATGGGGCTGCTTGAGGCCCGGGAGGGCAACCTGGCACCGGCGCAGAAGGAATTCGAGAAATCTGCCAGCTTAGACCCTTCTTTTCCGGATGCTCTTTACAACGCCGGCTTGTCTTCATACGAACTGCGACAAATCGACGTTGCCATCAAGTACTTTCGTGCGGCGTTGGCCCGTTCGGACACACCCCAGGTACAAAGAGCCCTGGCTCTGGCCCTCGTCGACGCAGGTCGAGCTGACGAGGCCCAACAACATCTCGAGGACGCGCGGCGGCCTAAATAGAAGGAAGGACTCCAGGCGGTGAAAGTTTTTCAAGGCAGGTGCGGTCGGCGCCGGGGAAACCTCCATGCGACCAGTGAGGACGAGCAAATTATTCTCGTCAACAAGACTGGGTGTCCATTCGTTTATTTTTTCACTCTTCCGGTACTCCTTCCTTTCCTCCTCCCTCAGGTCAATCAGCCTCAGTTCGTCGAGATGCGCGTCGGAGAATACTACCTTAGCCATGATGAACCGGGGAAAGCGATTTCCGAATTCGAGGCAGCACTGAAAGCACAGCCAGAAAATCCCCAAGTCCTTTATAACCTCGGCGTCGCGTTAAGGCTCTGGGGAGACTCGGATGGCGCTGAGGCGGCGCTGCGCAGCGCTCTCCGCTTCCGGCCGAATTTCCCCGAGGCCCATTTGGCGCTTGGATTGGTCCTGGCAGCCCGCCCGGGCAGCTATCAGGACGGGCTACGGGAATTCGAGCTCGCCGCTGCGCAGAATCCTTCCTGCGCTGAAGCATATTACAACATCGGGATCATTCGTTGGAAAGCCGACGACGTTGAGCAGGCGTTGAAGTCGTTCCGCAAGGCGGCGGGGTTGCATTCCGAGTCGGCCCAGTTTCGGTTGAAGTATGGTGAGGCTCTCGCCAGAGCGGGTAGGCTGGAAGAAGCTGAACACGAGCTCGAAAGCGCCGTAAAACTCGATCCCACAAATCGGACCGCTTCCTATGAACTGGGATTGATCCAAGCAAGGACTGGCGAAAAAGAAAAAGCGGCTGTAAGGATGGAAACTGTCCGCCGGCTTCAGGGCAGCTCTGCCGAGATGCCTGAGCGAAGCCAGTTGGATTATAACGAAGGTGTCGAAGCACTCGAGCATGGAGAGACCGAGCGAGCGATAGTGAAATTGACCGAAGCATTGGAAGGAACTCGCAAGGAAGCGTTGGTCAGAACGGCGTTGGGCATTGCCTACGAGCGAAAAGGCGACTTGCTGGCCGCTCGCACACAACTGGAAAAGGTGATTCACGCAGATTGGAAGTCAATTGATGGCCACTTAAACCTGGGTGTTGTCTTGATGCGGGAGGGAAACGTGCTCAGAGCGGAGCAGGAATTCCAGACTGTCCTCTCGCTAGACCCCGGCTTCGCCGAGGCTTATTACAACCTGGGGCTTACGAAGGCAGCGCAGAAAGATTGGGCTCATGCGGCTGATCTCCTGCGCCAGTCCATTCGCCTCAATCCCAGCCACGCCCGTGCCCACGTGGCTCTAGGCCGTGTGCTGCGGGATTCGGGTGACACCAAGGCCTGCCTGAAGTATTACCAGGTAGCCTGTCAATTGGATCCGGCGCAGGTGGAAGCAAAGCTCGAGTACGGAAGGGTCTTGCTGGCGCAAAACATGATCCAACAGGCGATTGCAGTCTGGGGTGACGCTTTGAAGCGTGACCCAGCAAACCGCGAGCTTTACGAAAGTTTAGTCAACGCGCTGGAGAAAGCAGGCCTGTCTGACCAGGCCCAGGCCGAGCGCAGGAAGTTCACCTTCCTCACCGGCGGGGATCGTCCCGGCGAGAGGTCGGAATATGAGCAAGGCATCAATTACCTGAAGCACCGGGAGTTCGACAAGGCGGTTACTTGCTTTGAGGGCGTGCTTAAGAAGAGGCCTGATTATAGCGGAGTGCGACTTCAGCTCGCCTTTACAGCCTTTGCCCGAGGGGATTATCAAGCCGCTGCCCTGGAATATAGAAAACTGGTGGTCCTAGAACCCCACGATGCCGATTTGCGGTTGAGCTTGGGGATTGCCCTTTTGCGGGGCGGGAGCACTGAGGAAGCCAAGCGGGAGCTCTTACAGGCACTAGACCTCAATCCCAGCTCCGCTGCGGGCCATTATCAATTAGGGCTTGTCTATCTAGCCGAAAATGACAGGATTCGAGCCATGGCAGAGTTCCATCAGGCCAGACGGATTGATCCCCGGATCAGGCCGCCCGGAAGATGACAACGCCGAGGTCATCCGTCGCCCGTCAATGCGGAGCATTGACCCTCGAGTTTGGACATTTGTGGCACCGAAGAACGCGGTTGACCCTCACCCGTCGCTTCGCGCCACCCTCTCCCACCAGGAGAGGGAGAACAGTAAATGGGGGTGTGGCTCAGATCGAGGTTTCATGCTGCGCCGTTACCACTGTGCCATGAAACGTCTGTTTGTTAGCCTTCAAGTCAGCGCTCTAATCCGCGGATCTCTCCCTCGCCCTTGGGGAGAGGGTGGCCGCGGCGACGGCGGTCGCGGAGGCCGGGTGAGGGTCAACCCACGGGAATTGCTCCTCGAAATATCCAAACTCCAGGGTCAATGAGCATTGACCCCTGCCAGCTAGCCCCAATAACTAACACAGCACGAACAGATGCAGAATTCGATTGACAAGCCCTTGTAGGAGTGATACCAGTTTGAAATCACTGAAATCCAAAAGGATAAGGAGAGTGCTATGAGCTTCTGCACACGCATCCGGAGTGCCATTGTGTATCCTGTCTCCTCACGACAATTTCGCTATTTCAGAAATTACTCAGTGCTTGCTCGGGGCTTAGCCCCGATACTCTTCTTACTTATGCTCGGGCTAGTCCGGCCCGGAAGACTCGCTGGGCAGAACGTGTCGCAGGCTCGCATTTTGGGTATCGTTATTGACGTCACCGGAGCGATTGTCCCTGATGCTAAAGTGGTCATTACCTCGCAAACGACACGGTATTCCCGAACGGTCCAGACAGGCGAGGACGGAACATACCTTTTCCCTCAGATGCTAGCCGACACCTACGACATAGAAGTATCGAAGCTCGGGTTCAAAACCGGAAGGGCAGTCGGGGTGCTGGTCCAGGTCAACGAGAACGTGCGTCGTGATTTCCAACTGGAGGTAGGAGAGGTGCACGCGACGGTACAGGTATCGGGGCAATCGACGCTGGTCAATACCTACACGGCGGCGCTGGCTCAAACTATCAATTCCCGCGCCGTCGTCGAGTTGCCCCTCAACAATCGTGACATCACCGCGCTGTCGATGCTCGTGGCCGGGGCCACCGATCCGGTGACCACCTCCTTTTATGCCACTTCCGCCGGTTTTATGGACGGGGTATCGCCCAGCATCAACGGAGGCAAAATCCAGGATAATGGCTTCCATCTCGATGGCCTCAACAATGTGTACGCGGAGCGCTTCACTGCAAACATTTATCCCAATCCCGACGCCATCGAAGAATTCACGATGAACACCGGGCAGTACTCGGCGGAGTTTGGCGGCCGACCGGGCGGGCAGTTGAGCGCGCGCACCAAATCGGGAACCAATGCCCTGCACGGCAGTATTTTTGAATTTGTTCGCAACGATTGCTGCAACGCCCGGAACTTTTTCGACACTCAAGGCCAGAACGACGGAATCAAGCGCAACCAATACGGATGGGCGGTAGGCGGCCCGGTGTATATCCCGCATGTAATCGACGGTCGGAACAAGCTCTTCTGGTTCAACGCCTTTCAGAACATTCCCTTCCGGCAGCGAGGCGTACCTGGCTTCCATCGGTCCTGGACGGCGGCGGAAAAGGCTGGAGATTTTTCCGATCGCTTGACCGGGACAACCAAGCAGGTGCCGTCGCCTGCCTGCAATGGAACGACGCTGACGGTGGACACTGGTTCGATCTTCGATCCGCGTACAGCCAATTCATCGTGCGGGTCTTTGGGTACGCCGTTTCCTGGCAACGTCATTGACGCCACTCTCTTCGATCCCGTGGCGGTGAATTTCATGAAGCACACTCCCAATGCCGCGACACCCGCCACACAGATTCCCTACAACATTCCTCAAAAGACGGATCAGTATGAAATCCTGCAGCGGGTCGACCTGATCCTGGGACAGCACGCCGTCATGGGCCGATATATGAGGACAGTGAATACCGGGAGCTCGTTTAACGATCCCAATGACCTACTGTTACCAACTACCGTGAACGCCCTGGGCGCCCACGCAGCGAACAATAATGTCGGGGTAACGGAGACATGGTCGGTCTCCCCGAACAAGGTAATAACAGCGGGCTTCCAATACAGCGATTGGCCCTGGTTCACGGTTCCTCTGCCCCACCTCTTCACCTTGGAGGACTTCGGCTCCCAGTTGAAAACCGCTCCCAATTGCAAGCAATACGAACTCGACATCGACGGCTTCGTTAATATAGGAGGAAGGCAGGACAAATGCGCCGAAAGACTCGACACTCTCTATCAATATACCGCTGCATTGAAGTGGATCAAGGGAAGGCATGAAATCGCGATCGGCGGGGATTATGAGAGATGGGGTCGTCCGAATTTATTCGGCTTTAAAAACCTCGATAACGGGATTTTCCATTTCAATGGCGGATTTTCCGGGCTTCCAGAGGCCGACTTCCTGATCGGTCGAGCTGTCTCGTGGAGCATACAGAACCCGTCGGCGACTATTCCGGCCGTTGCCGAGATTGGCATGGTTCGCCAAATCTGGAGCGCTTATTTCGAGGACAACTTCAGGGTGCGGAAAGGGCTGACTCTCAATCTTGGCATTCGATGGGAACCGGGCAGCGCTCCAGCCTATACCGGTGATATCCCGGTTAATTCATGGCTCTACCCCGGGCAGAAGTCCCAGGTCTTCCCCAATGCTCCTCCGGGGATTCTCTATACGGGCGACCCAGGGACTCCCGGCCGATACGGCTGGTTCCAGCGTTGGAACCAGTTTGCCCCGCGGCTTGGATTTGCCTGGGACCCGGCCGGCACGGGCAAGTGGGCGATACGTGGAGGAGTCGGCAGCTTCTTTGGACAGGAAGGTGGCCAGGACGGTTACATTCCTGGGGGGAACAGTCCACCCTTAGCCAGCGCGACTATAACCGTTATCAATCCCCCCAATATGGTCAATCCCTGGGACGCGCCGCCTTTCAACGGCACGGTAGGCGTCCCCTTGCCCCTACCTACGCGCGACGTCCCTGTCCCTACGCCCTTCGGGGGCGTTGAAATATTTAACCCCCACACAAAGAACCCGGTTAATTATCAATGGAGTCTGACGGTCGAGCGGGATTTCGGCACGAGTCTTCTCGTGCGAGCGGGCTACGTCGGGCTCCGGGGCACTCACCAGATGGGCGGCTACAACAACAACCTGGCTACATTCATTCCGGGTGCCTCCACCACGGATAACATTCAGCAGCGGCGCCCTGACCCCAACTTCCAGTCATTCTTGGTCTCCAACGGGGACGGCGATTCTTATTACCACGCCTTCCAGCTAACGGCTGAGAAACGTTACACTCACGGTCTCTCCTTTCTCGCCAATTACACGTTCAGTAAGTCAATTGACACCGATTCCTCCAATCTTGGTTGGACGGGCGCCTGGTTCTTCAACTCCCAGGATCCGCGAGGCTCGCGATTTAACCAGGGCTTATCTGAGTTTGATCGCACGCACGTGGTCAGCTTCTCCCCGGTCTGGGATTTGCCGAAACTGCAAAAAGCGAATCCTGCCCTGCGGGCGGTTCTGGGCAACTGGAGGGTGTCGAGCATTGTTTCTCTCAGGAGCGGCCATCCGATGACTGCGATCGATCTGTTCGGCTCCGGCGGATGCCTTTGCGGGCCCTATATTGGTACCTCGCGAGCGAATGTCACTGGCACTCCTTTGCAGACCGCTATCGGCGACCGCTCCCACCAGGTCAATGTTGGATTTTTCAACCAATCAGCCTTTGCGCCCACCGACCTAGGGTCCTTTGGCACCGCGGGACGGGATACGATCCGTGGTCCCGGCTTTGCCACCTGGGACTTCGCGATTGCGAAGGATATCCCACTCCGGGAGAATATACGCCTGCAATTCCGGTCCGAATACTTCAACTTCACGAACCGCGTAAACCTTGACAACCCGGTCTTAAACGTCAATGATCCAAATTTCGGAAAGATCTTCGGTACTGCCAGCCCTCCCCGAATCCTGCAGTTCGGGGCAAAGTTCATATTCTGATTCTGACCTCTGTTGGTCGCTGGGAGCAGATGGCTTTGTGGCATTGCGAGTTGATTGAGCGAAGGCAGGGCACATTGCTTGATGGTCTGCTCCCAGGACGGCCAACACTATATTAGAAAGCCCGTACTGCACATCCCTCTTCTGTCCCGAGCGGGTGACTTTCGGACGGCCGCCCTGCTTGCTGCCGCCTCACCATTACTCTGGCATAGTCTCGGCCGCCACCTTGGAAGCCTACCCTTTACACAGCCCAGCGCGTCCCCATTTCAGCCAGTGAGTAGCCAGCCTCAAAGATCACCGTGGGTAGATGAGCTAGACACAACGCTTCGGGTTGTTTAAGCTAATGATCGGGAAGAAAGGCGTTCTAATTAACCCGAATTCCGAAGTTGAATCGAGTTACACTCTCGCATTTAGCTCCAAACCCTCACCCCCGGCCCCTCTCCCAAAGGGCGAGGGGAGAGTCCATCTAAATTTTTTGTTCCCTCTCCTCATGGGAGAGGGTGCCCAAAGGGCGGGTGAGGGTGGCTCATTCGCAGTGCATGACATACTTTTCATCCCTGCAACTTCGGAATTTGGGATTAACGACGACCAACACCCGCGGAGGTTGACAAGATGAGAAGATGGACTTTTGCTGTTCTGGGAATACTTGCTCTTGCGATCGTGAACAGTAGCTTTTATGCCCTAACAGACAAGGGCCAAAGTGTGAGAGTCATCCGCGTTCCAAATGAAGGCATACAACCGCAGGTGGCCGTCGACCACAACGGGATCGTCCACATGATCTACTTCAAAGGCGACGCAAGCCAGGGGGACGTCTTCTACGTGCGTTCCAAGGATTGGGGGGCGACTTTTTCTTCTCCCATGCGGGTTAATAGCGAGCCGGGGACTGCCGTCGCGGCCGGGACGATCCGAGGTGCACGTATTGCCCTCGGGAAAAACGAGCGCGTGAATGTGGCTTGGAATGGATCGTCCAAATCTTCTATTCGCGGGCCCCTCATCCCCGAAATGCCAAGCAACAGTCCTTACAACGGCCTTCCTATGCTCTACACGCGACTTAACGACGCGGGAACGGCTTTCGAAAAAGAGCGTAATTTAATGAAGCTCACATTTGGCCTTGACGGCGGCGGATCGGTCGCGGCCGATCTTTCCGGTAACATCTACGTCGCCTGGCACGGGAAGCGCCCCGGAGACCCCGACGGCGAGGACGGGCGAGGCGTTTGGATTGCTCGTTCCCGAAATGGAGGACAGGATTTTGGTCCCGAGTCCCGTGCATACAAGGAACCGACGGGAGCTTGTGGCTGCTGCGGCCTGAGCATCTTCGCGGGCACTGACGGGGCGGTGTATGTCTTATACCGTGCGGCAAAGGAAATAGTCCATCGGGATATCTACTTGCTGGTTTCGAAGGACGGCGGCCAGACCTTCACCGGTCGGCTGATTGATAAGTGGAATATTGGAGCATGCCCGATGACCTCGATGGACTTTGCGCAGGGACCCGGTTTCATTGTTGCGGCCTGGCAAACAGAAGAGCAAGTCTATTACGCTACTATTGATCCGAAGACTCTGCGGATGTCGGACCCTGTCCCGGCGCCGGGGGCAGGAAAACTCAGAAAGTATCCTGCCTTAGCTGTAAATGCAACGGGCGACAGGATTCTGGTTTGGACGGAGGGGACGAGTTGGGGCAAAGGAGGATCGCTGGCTTGGCAGGTTTATGATAGAGAGGGGAAGCCCAGCGGCGAAAAGGGCACCCTCGCCGGCGTCCCGGCGTGGAGTTTTGGAGCAGCTACTGCCAGGCCGGAGGGGGCATTCACTGTCATCTACTGATAGACATGAAAATCGAGTTGCTACAGGCCGAATTTGTTCGATAACAGCAAGCCCATCCCTTAACTTTGGTTGCCGTGCACGAGGCCTTAAGTATGAGGGTCAGGCTGGTGACTTCCTCGACTTCCCCTGCCTCGTACAGCTCAGTTACCCCTTACGGCTGATCCCGGACAGATTCTCATTTTCAATTTCAAGCTCGCGTCAGTTCTCGGAGGGCTTTTCCGCACGGTCGACGACAATAATCTCCGCTCTTGCAAACTCGAGTTTCAACCCTAACTGCTCTTGGACCGCCGTGAAGAGGGCATTAGGCGTCTCGCCAGGAGCACGCCGCGGCATCGGGCCGCCCGGATCCGGTGTCCACTCCATCTTAAAGTCGAATTCCCCTTTGAGGCCGGTCTGATCCAGCACAGGACGGCCGAGCCGGTTCGAGAGTGTCTCGGCAAGCCTCTCTATCGACATTCCCCCGGCGGTTATTTGACCCCGCCCGTCGATCAAAAATTGATGGCCGCTCTCATTGGCCGCCTGCAATTTAGGTCCATTCTTCGCCAGCACCAGCGCGTACGCAGGAGGACCTTTGGTGTCGCGGTGGATGGTCAGTTGAAATCGCTCCGCCAATAGAGCCCGAAGCCGCTGCCGGAGTCGATCGAAGAGCAGCCTCTGCTGATCCTCCGTCATCTCGCGGAGGTCGGCCGGGCCTTCAGGACGCTCAGGCTTGATGCGAATGTCGTATCTTTCTGACCCGAACCAAGCCGGGCCGCCCGAAATCTGAAACTCCCGAACGTCATATGCGAAGGCAACGAGCGTTTTCAGGGTCGTGTTAGCCATAGTCAGCCCGCCGTCGGGAGCGAAATTGAGCGCCTCGTTATGCATCTCTGAGTCCACCCGCTTAATTGATACGACTTTGAATGTCAGAGGAGCCGTGCTGCCGGCCTGCGATTGAGCTCGGCTCTGAGGCGCATTCACGACACCCATGAAGATGGGTCCGGCAAGGGCCGCCAGACCGACAGTCGCGAGAAGGAGTTTTCTTGCGAACGTCAACCTTGGCAGGAGGCGATTGGTTATAATGGCCTCGATTCGCTTCTTGAGATCCCAGCCTGTTACTCCCGAGGCGCAGGCCAATGGCGATTCCAGATAGAATTTGCAGACGTTGAGGATCCCTTCGGCATAGACCTCGGGTTGGCTGCCCAGCCGCAACACCTCTTCATCGCAGGCTCGCTCGCGCTCTTCGACCAGTCGCGCACCGATCCACCACACCACGGGATGGAACCAGAAGACAGCCTCAACCACCATGTGAATGGCCGCGGCCAGATTGTCGCGACGGCGGACATGGCAGAGCTCGTGCGCCAGGATCGCCGTGAACTGTCCGGGCGTCAGACGGCCCGCGATGCCTTCTGGTAACAATAAGACGGGTCGGAAAACACCCCACACACCGGGTTCCAGAAGGGTGGGAGAAGACATCACTTCGATCGGCGCTTGGATCGGCAAAGGCGACGCTGTTCGCAGAGCCGCCCAGATTCGTCGCCAGCGCGCGCACCAAAGGGAAAGGACCACCGCGCAACCGCCCAACCACACTGCAATGAACAGCGCCGATGCCAATGGCGAGACCGCTGGTGCAGCAGGCGTCTCCGCCCTGGGCATCGGAAACGGCGCAAACGACTGACTGATCTGCTCGATCGTCAAAGACAACGGGGCCACGACGGCCGGAGCGGTCCGCCATTCGAACTGGCTGCCAAGGGTGACCAGCAGCGAGAAAGGAATCAGAAGCTTAACCGACGCGGCCAGCCACAGCCGGTAGCGTATCTGGGCGCGGTTCTTACTCAACGCCAGCGTCAGCAACGCCACGAGGCCGGCAAAGAGGGTCGATTGCCAGAGATGGTTGGCGAAAGATGACAGGTGTAGCGGGATCATTGTGACTTGCCCTTTCTCGCGAGTCTTCGGAGGAGTTCCTCGGTCTGTTGCACTTCTTCCAGAGTGAGCTTGCCTGACTCCACTAGGTGCGCCATTACCGGTTGTGTTCGACCGCCAAACAGGCCCAACAGGTCGTCGATTAACTTGCCTCGGGCCGCCTCGCGAGAGACGACGGCCTCGAAAATATGGGCGTTGCTGATCTTCTTGACGCGCCGCAACGCCTTTTTTCCTTCCAGACGGTAGACGGTGGTCTGCACGGTTGAGTAGGCTGGCCTGTCCTTATGGGGAAACGCTTGCTGAATCTCTCGAATGGACAGGGCGCCTCGGCTCCAGAGCGCCTCCATGATCTGCAGTTCCAGTTTCGTCAGCTTGGGTAGTCTCATAAAGGATCTACTATATTCGTTTGTAAGACTACTATAAATGTCATTATTTAGCAAGTCCTTTTTTGTATTTGAATCACTTAGAAGCTGTCAAAAAATCGGGAGGGGCGAGCCTCCTGGCGAGCCATCGCCCCAGGAAGTCCTTGCCCCATGAGGCTCGGCGGGAGCTTCGCCCTCCCGATTTCCGCCGGTTTTTAATTTTTTCACAGCTTCTTAGGCGTTGAGCGGGGAGTTCGCCCGTACCCAAAAACCCCTCCATACAACTCTTCAAAGTGCGGCCGCGGTCCTGCCCAGCGAAGTTCGTCAACTGAGCCGAAAACCGGGACATCTGCACGCAACGTCGCGAGCGTTCGAAAGAGCAGGGCGTCCTTCCAAGAAGGAAAGAGGGTCTGAGCGAGGAGGCGCCGATTGCGGATGGAGGGTGGCCAGTCCTTCCAATCCTTCGGGATGTCTTCGAGGTGTGGGTACACGGATAGAACAGCGGCTGCCGCCTTCTTTCCCCAATCGGGCACTCCAGGAAAGCCGTCGGCGCTGTCACCGACCAGGGCCAGGTAATCCGGAATCGATTCGGGTTTGACGCCGAACTTCCCCACCACGCCTGCCTCATCGCGAATGGTGTTGCTCCGCCGATCGAGTTGAACGATTCGCGTCCCGCGCACGCACTGGCTAAGATCCTTGTCTGGCGTGCAAATGACCACTCTCTCCACTCTCTCATCGCCGCCCGCCTTCACCGCCGCCGACGCTAATGCGTCGTCCGCCTCGAACTCGATCATGGCCCAGACGACGACTCCCATCGCCTCGAGCGCCTCTTCAAGAATCGGAAACTGTGAGTAGAGCTCCGACGGAACTCCGTCCCCGGTCTTGTATCCCGGATACAAACCGTTCCTGAAGGACTCGATTACGTGATCCGTGGCAACTCCGAGGTGGGTAACTCCTTGATCAATCATCCCCCGGACGGAATTTACAACAGCGCGGGCTGCGCCCATCTCCCGGGCTCTATCATCCTTGAAGGAGGGCACGACAAAAAAATGTCGAAACAATTCGTAGGTACCGTCAACCAGGTAAACATCCACGGCACCATTCTAGTCAAGAACAGGTGCTTCCCCTCGTGAAAAAGTTTGAAAAAAGGAGGGGGCAGAGGAAGTCGATGGCACTGCTGAGTTCTTAGCTATCCCCTGCCGCTTCGTCTCAATCCTCCCTTGCATTAAGGCTGCGAGTACGACGCGGTTTTCAGTGACGAGATATTCATTGCGCAATGCCTGGTCAACCGTTCCGGTGATATAGGCCAACAGGCGAGCCCAGCCCATTCCAATCCCACTCTCAAACGACATAATCGAGTCGAAATTGTGGGCGGTATCAGAGGATGAGAGGAGTGTAAGCAATGGCCTGTCAATTTGTTCGAGCTTCTTGACCATACGGGAGCACAGCTAGCCCACGCGGGGGCAGCCTAGTGGTCGTTGCCTGAAGTTGGCGTGGCAATTGCAGCTTGCCCATGGAACTCGCTCCAGGGAACCGCTTTGCGAAGCAAATGCTCGAGTAGGAGGACATCTTCTTGATAGAAGTTCACCAGCTGACAGCGCAGATTCGAATCCAAGTCAACAGGTGCCTCGGGTACAGTATTGACTTGTGTAAGAAACCAGAATCTTACAACTCTTCTGCGACGTTCAGGTATAGCTTTCCAAAACCACCACAGCGGATAGATATGGCGCGCTGTGGGCACTAGCCAGGGGAAGCGCTGTTTCATGCCTCCTTGGTGATACCGTTTGTCAAGGTTCTTGGGTGTGTAGTGGCGTTCGACGCCCAAGTAACCAAACACAGAATCCAAGACGGACTTAGGAACTCTTTTAAGGTCGTCAGCAAATAGAACCAATAGCTGTTCTCGGGGAAAGTATTCTAGGAAGCGAGAGAGGATTCTTCCATATTGGCCCAAAGTTAGAAAGTTTATCGAGGGTACGTCCTTTATTTCCTCTGAGAAGACGTCAGCAAACGAGCGTTTCTCAGCTCCCAGTCTAACCGCCATCCGGTAGTGGGAAAAAGCACGATCCACGGGATTTCTCAGTATGGCGATGAGCTTTACCCTTGGCATTTGTTTGAAAATTCGTTCTGGAACATGACTGTAAGCCATATATTGAGGCGTGACTTTTCCCCACAATGCCTCCATCGGAGCCTTCGAGAAGAACTCCTCACAAAATTGAGGCCAGCCGCGAGCAAAACCACTCTTCATTAGAAAAGAACCCCACTTCCTTTTCTGGAGGCATGTAGATCTCTGGGTGGTTGCGGAGATATTGAAACAGCGCTGTGGTGCCACATTTAGTTGCGCCAATCACGAGAAAGTCCAGCAGCTTCTCCTTCAGCATGTCATAGCCTTGCTCACGTTTGTTTTGACCCAGTGCCATCAGCATATGCTGACAGATCTAGATCCCAATTCTTTGTGCCTTCCATTTCATCAGTTACAAGAGTATTTCACGCGGTTGCTCCCAGCCCGGGACGGAAGCAGGAGGAGAAGGCAACAGAGCCCGTGCTCTCGAAGGTCTTCAGTCAAAGCAACCACATCGAGTGTTTGATAGTCTCTTTCACGATTCCTCTTACTCTTGGGTGTCTATTCGAACGTTTCTTAGGCAGGTGATGGCGGAGAGAGTGGGATTCGGACTCAATGAGTTTGTTAAGTATTTGGAATCTCAGGGACTTCTTGGAAAGTCCTCATCAGTCCTAAATTGCGCGGGGTTCTCTATAGTCTATCCAGTTCGCGGAAATCTTTTTGGGTCACGTTGAAAATAGACACCAAATAGACACCAAACCCTTCACTTTTTTGGGTGAGAGGGTCAAAATCCGAGCCACCGGGCGGCAAAATCGCCTCGGATTTTGTGTGAGGGGTGGGACGCGGATATGGGCATCAGAGATCCGATCTTGGCTTGAGATATGCGGCGTGTTTATGCGTCCTCCTGAGACCGAACTATCCATTTGTTGCTTCTTTTCGCTTCCGGTCCGGACGCCAGAGTAAGTCCTCTATTTCAAATTGCGCTCGCATCATTTCGGGCCGCAACTGATAGCCGAGCCGTTGCAGGACATTCCGCAGCGCACCGCGATCCTTCACAGTCAGCCTCACTCGTTGTTTGTATCCGATAAAAAGAATTCGCTCGTCCTTAGGGATTCCGTCACGAGCTTTGCTCATTTTAAGTAGTGCCCCTCAGTGCAGGTCGAGCGGCACACATCACGGTGCTCTGGCCCGCCCGAATAATTGCCAACCTGATACGGCACGGCCACGAGCGTACACTATATACTATATATTCGGAGCTTGAGCTACCGGATGTCCTCTGGTCCAGGCCGGAGGGAGACCACTTCCGCTCGCCCGGCCTGTGATGAACGGTTACTTCTTCTGCCAATAGGTAACGAGTTCCGTTTTGCCTCTCACAGCTTCGCGATACCAGTGCCAGCCGATACCCTTGGGGCCGACGAACGGCCCGTTTTTTTCCTCCCCTTGCATTCGGACCTTCCATACAACGCGGTTCGAGTCTCGAACGTCTTCGTAGCACTCTGACCGACTACCAGACCCCCATGCCTTTTGACCTGCAACGTTGTTCTTTTCTGCCTTCGGGCCCCAATCTTTACCCTTGCCACTTTCAATTTCTTCGTTTGACACGCAATACATGAATTGTGGCATGTGTGGACGCGGTATTGTCAACTTGGGTCATTCGTTGGCTTTTGACCGCTCACAGCAGGCCCTAAGTTGTTGATTCATGGTTCTGGTGCTTAGCGATTTCGTCTCAAAAACGCGAGAATTGGACTCAACTTGACAGTACCTCTCAACGAGAAGAGGTAGCAGGAATAGAAAGACTACTTCCGGGGGTATGCTGATATGGATTGACTCTGTTATGACTCCTTGATGGGTATCAGACTGACCCGGGAGTTTTCCGGCTAAGAACTGGCAGGACCTTCTGAACTAGAACTTTTTTCCGCCCACTACTTGATCCGAACGAGCGTCCTTACAGGTCAACCACTGCGCAATATGTTTAGGTCGGAAGCGAACACTCGATTGAATTTTGAGGTAGGGAATCATGTTTCGAGCCACGTAACCGTAAAGGGTCTTCTCGCTGATGGCCAGGATACGGGCAAGATCCTTGACGGTGAGAAGGGTTCCGAGGCTCGTGAGACGGTCCAGAAAATCCAGATCGTTGTCGCCTCGGGGTCCGGTGGGTGCAATTGGCATGGGTTTCGGTCTCCTTCGTATGGGTCTAATCCGAGAGGTGCCGGAGCTCTGTAGTCCATGGCCACCGCGACCTAGGCAGTGCCAATC
>QHZP01000057.1:0-13070 GCA_003224715.1 Acidobacteriota bacterium
GACGGGTGTTAGGTGTCAGGTTCCAGGTCATAGGTGAGGTCTCAAATGCAAGACATCGTTTGCCAACATAAGGTCCACCTTGCTGCTGTACACCTGTTACGTAGCGAGCAACCTCATACCGCCAAGGGTCGGGTCTCCCGAAGTAGCTGACCCCTCACCCAGCCTGCGGCCTCTCCCCAAGGGAGAGGGGCTGGGGGTGAGGGGACGGCATGTTAACAAACTTGACCAAAGTTTGAGCTTCGTCGCCGCCAAGTAACCCGAACACCTAACACCTAGCACCTCACACCTCGAACCTGGCACCTAACACCTCGGGACTCTCTCTTGCTCTTTCTCCAACGCCTCCAGCTCACTGCGATCTGCTTGAGAAGAGGCCTCCCGCAGTTCCTTGAACACGGCGAAGGCTTCCTGGGCGCGCTCTTTTTCACCAAGCTTTCGATACAGGCTGGCGAGGCGAAAATGAATCTCTCCGTCCTTGTCTTCCCCCGACACGGGCAACAGCTCATCGAGGGCCCGGCGCGCCTCACCCAGTTCGGTCAGAGCCTTGGCGAGGTTGAGCCGCGCCTTCACAGCCACGCCGGGATCGTGCAGAGCCTGCTGCAGGTGCTCCACTGCCAGGTGCCAACCACTTTCCTGAACGTAAATGTCGCCCAGTTCATAATGAGCGGCCGCCGATCCCGGGGCCAGTTCAAGCGTCCTGTGCAGCTCTTTTTTAGCTTCGGGCCACTCGTAGCTTTTCCAATACACCGTTCCCAGACCCAGGTGCAGATCAGGCAAGTCAGGAGCTAACTGTATCGCGGCCAGGTATTCCTTTATGGCAGGCGGAAAGTGCCGCCGAGCGGCATAGTATTCGCCCAGCATCTGATGGACTCGCGCCGACTCGGGATTTAATGAGACGACTTTAGCGAAGCAATCCTGGGCCAGTTCTCCATTCGATTGGCTCAGCCAGAAGGCGCCCCACTCGTTTCGTGGGCTGGATTCGATCACATCCTGGGCTGCTTGGCGCGCCACCTGATAGTTACCCAAGCGGAACTCAGTCTCTACGAGTTTGATCCGCTCCTCGAGCGTCACGGCCTTCTTTGCCCTGAGGGTGTCGCGCAATCTTTGATAACAAGCCTCCGGGAGCCACAAGCCTGGTGTGATCATGGCTTTTGACGAAGGATTGGAACATGAGCGGCTCGCCTCCATGCCTGCCAAGGTCGGCCCGAAGCGCGAATCGCTGAGCCAAGCTTCCCAAGCCTTGCCCCCAGGTGATGCGGCGAAGCGCTGAGGCAGCCGGATCTTGCCCTCTTTCCAGGCGGCACGCAGGGAAGGTGCTGGCGAAAGCTTGAGGAGTCGCACAAGTTGGTGCGGATGCAAGCGAGCCAACCGCTCGATATTGGAAATCGCCGGCTCCCAATCATTCCGAAGGGCTGCCGTTTCCGCCAGGCCGAGCGTGGCGAGCGGGCAGTCGGGATTCTCGGACAACTCCTGGCGGAACTGGGCCTCGGCGGCCTTGGAGTACCCCAGGTCAAGCAGAGCTGCGCCCAGGTCCGCGTGGACCTGGGGTTGTCCAGGTGCTCGACGAAGCAAACTGAGGAGAGCCCGCGCTGCACCCAGGTCGTCTCCCTTGTCCAGCAGTTCTTCAGCAGCCAGTTGCTGGCCGACAACGCTCTCGGGAAGCTTCTGCGTGAAGTCCCGCAAGACCTGTGTCGATAGTTGTGCGTAAGTCAGGCCCAGCTTGTACCAGGGGTCGGGGAGCGAAGGGGTATATTGCGTCTGCGCCTCATATTCCCGCGCCGCCTCTTCCAGACTGCCGCTTCGCGCCAAAGCGTCTCCCAGAGCCAGGCGCGCTGTCCCACTCTCCGGATTGAGAGCGAGCGCTCGCCGAAGTGAGGGGATCGCTTCAGACGGCCGATTCAGCTCGAGGTAATCCAGGCCCTCTACCAGCCAGGCCTGGACTGGGACAGCGACCGAGGCTGGGTGGTCGCGGGTTAATGGCGCCACGGCCTTCAAGGATTCCTCGTAATGGTGCAACAGGAAATACCCTGTCCCCAGGCGAGTTCGGATGTGGATCCCGGTGGCGGAGTCCTTCTCAGCGCTGGTGCTGTCAAGCAGTCGCTGATAGACACGCACAGCCTCCTCGTATCGTCCCGCCTGTTCCGCCGCTGTCGCAGCTCGCAGTAAGTCAGTCGTTCCCGAAGACTGCCCGAAGAAGGCCGCTCCTTCAAGGAAGGCCGCCAGGCATCCGGATAAGATCGCTGCGGAGAGTCTGCGTAATAGACGATCAGGCGGAGTTGACACCCTTCCGGATGAAATATTCACAAAACACACGCCCCAGTATTGCCTATTGTCACTAAATGTTCGCCACCGGCTTCAACCTAAAAAGCAGGGGAGTCTCCCAGCCGCCAAGTGCCACCACGGAGCACGAAAATGGTCACCCACGACGATGCAATTATTCCCCTCTCGGGGAGAGGTGCTGTGAAAAAATTGGGAGACCGAGCTCCTGGCGAGCCATCGCCCCAGCAAGTCCTTGCCCCATGAGGCTCGGCGGGAGCCTCGCCCTCCCAAGGCCACGCCTTCTGCCCCTCCCGAGAGGGGATTTTGGGAGCTAGGGTGAAGGGGAAGCCTGCAATCGTTTGACAGCTGCCTCTTCTTCTTGCAGCTTCCGAAATGCTTCCTCCTCCCGTTTTGAATCCGCGGTCCGACTCAGGTCACGGTAAAGCTGCGCGAGCAGGAAACGTACCGCGGCATTATCGGGGGCGGTTTCTCGGGCGGGTTCGAGTGCCGCTAGCGCCTCCTGTTTCTGATTTTGCTGCCGGAGTGCTTTCGCCAATCCAAGGCGGGCTTCGACCAAACCGGGTCGTAATCGTAGCGCCGCTCGAAACGCGGCCTTGGCCTTTTCGGGTTGGTCGTGCTTGCGGTAAACCTCACCGACCTCATATTGCGCCTCGGCGCTGGCGGGATTGATTTCTAACTCCTTATTCAATTCAACCAGAGCCTGCTCCCACGCGTTCGGGTCGGGAGAGTGCAGCAAAAGCTGCACCGCCAGGTCCAGATGCACACCGGGAACATTGGGGTCCAGACGGATCGCTTGCCGATATGCGTCAACCGCCTTCTCCCAATTACCCTCCGAAGCCGCGACCTGACCCATAACTTGAAAACCTCGCGCTGAATGTGGGGCGATTTTCATCAGCCGCAAATAAATCTGCGACGAGAGCTTCGCGTACATTTGGCCCGCCTCGTAGAGGACATCAATATCGTCCGAGTACTTAGCCAGCAGCTCCTGCATTGCCTGGTCTGCCTCAGCTTGCTTGCCGCTCTGGAGCAGGCAGCGCTGCAAGCTAAGGCCAAGCACCCGCCGTAGTTTCAGATCGGGATTCGAGGAGAACTCTTTGCTGAGTCCAGGGATCGCTTGCTCACACTGGTCAAGAGCAGCCAGGGCCAGGGGTAAAAAGGTCTGAGCAGTTCGGACCGAGGGATTTTGTTTCAGCACCAGCCGAAATGCCTCCACGGCCTCGGAATATTTGCGGTCAGCGTAATAGGCCAGGCCAAGATGCGCGCGTACTTCGACTTGGTTTGGGTCAGTTTTCAGAACATGGGAGAAGTGCCGCTCTGCGGTACTGAAGTTGCCTTGTTCGAGTGCTTGTACCCCCTGCTGGATCTCGACTTGGATTTCCGGATTTGCCTGTTGAGCCAGAGATGTCGTCATCAGCAACCCCGCACAGATTCCGAACCAGCTTTGGGAGACCATGACGACACCCCACCAGCGTACTTCAGCAAGGGCACTAAAGTTTGGACATTTTCGGTACCAAATAACGACGCCGACCCTCGCCCGACGCTTCGCGTCACCCTCTCCCACAAGGAGAGGGTGAAAGCAGGAATGAGGGGGTCACAGAATCAGCCGTTTCGTTCCGGCTGCTAGTTTCTGTCGCGAAACGCTCCAGGTGGAGCGGGCGCTCCTGCGCACGCTTGTTGAACGTGCGACGGAGCGCCCGTTCCACCCGAGCTATCATCTGGCACCGGCTGGCGGAGCGGGGAATAAGGCCAGTTTCGCGACAGAATTAGCTAGACCAGAAGGCCGCAACGAAACCTCTGTTTTAGTCATCTAGGTCTCGCAACACTAATGCCCCATTCTCGCCCTCTGGGAGAGGGCGGTCCGCCGGACGGCGGACCGGGTGAGGGCGGGGCTAATGAAAATTTGACGCCCTGTTTTGCGAAGGTTACTTAGAAATTCAATTTCAACCCAAACTGGATCAACCGTGGGTCTCCAGCGTTGATAATTTTTCCAAAGTCTCCCGAACCAAGTGTAGCCCCAACGTTGCCAGGGTTGCCCTGAGTGCTTGTCCCGAACGAGGGGTGGTTGAGGACATTGAAGAATTCCGCCCTGAACTGGTAGCGAAGCCTCTCGGAGACCGAGCCATTCTTGAATAGCGCGAAATCCCAGTTTCTTATGCCAGGTCCCCACACCGAACCCCTTCCGGAGTTGCCAAAGGTTCCTTGGGTAGCCTCAGCGAAACACGAGGTGTCAAACCACTTCTCTACGCTGCGCGGACCGTTATTGGGGTCGCAGCCGGAGAGCCGGTTAGCATACTGCCCGAAATCGGATTGCACTCCGGCCTCGTCGCCAATGGCATTCGTTACCGTGTACGGGGTGCCGGTCGCCAGGGCCGCGACACCCGAAAGCTGCCAGCCTCCCAGAACCGCACTGGCCAGGTTCTTCTCCCCTCTGAAGAAGGGCAGCTCATACACATAGTTGATGACCAGGTTGTGGCGTCTTCCCCAGTCCGCTGGGCCGAAGTTGTATTTGATATCGTAGGTGTTTCTCGCATTCGCGTAAAGATCGGACCCGTAGTCAACCGTGCTTGAGAAGGTATAGGCGACTCCAAACTGGAGTCCTTTGTTGAGGCGCCGCTGCGCGCTGATCTGCAGCGCATCATATCTCGAGTTGGCGTCATTCAGCCCCACAGTGAGTCCTCCGAGCCCGCGATAGGGCGCCAGGGCGGCTGGCTGCACGCTTCGATTGAAGGGGAGGAACTTGGTTCCTACTGGCAACTGGTTTAGATCGGAGTTCAAGACCAGGTGACGACCTCGCGTGGCGACGTACCCAACCTCCACCAGGGTGTCCTGCGGAAGCATATGCTGAACAGTAAAGTTCCACTGATAAACCGCCGGAACCTTGCTGACCAGATCCCCGCCCGTCACCGGAATGGGCAGCGGAACAGTGCCTGAAGTCCCGGCACTGGAAAGGCAGTTTCTTTGAGCGTCAAGCTGGCCGCCCGGGCAATCAGCCTTTCCGCCGATGACCTGCGCCGCCAGCTGGAATGGAGAATTACCACCCATCAGCGTCACGTCGCTGAGCGTGAAGTGATTGTAAAAGATTCCCCCTCCGGCGCGGATAGACGTGGTGCCCTTGCCGAAGGGATCCCAGGCGAAGCCCAACCGTGGCTGCCAGTTGTTGTAATGCTTCTGAAAGATCTCAGGTGTCAGTCCCTTCTGCAAACCGAAATCGCGCAGTCGCTTGTTGATGGCATCATAGTTCGAATCAGTCAGTTGTTGGCCGAAGACCGCGAAGTGTCCGATGGCGTCGCGCGGCAGTTCCTGACATGGAACTGAGATCCCGTTGTAGGGATTCCCCCCCGTCACGAAGCCGGTTGTCGGATCAACCGTCTGCTGAATCCCAGGCAAGTGCGAATAGTTTAAGGGATCGAAGGTTGCGAAGTTACACCAGCGGCTGTGGTAGGGCGGGAAGTAATCCCAGCGCAAGCCACCCTGAATGGTGAGCCGCGGGGTCGCCTTCCAGCTATCCTGAACGAAGAACCCCTTTTGGGTCGCCACCCAGGGCGTGTAGTTGCGGAAGCCGAGTTCACTATACACGCCGTAATTGCCCAGGAATGCATCCGCCAAAGGAGTGCCGGTAGTGGTGGATGTGTTCGAACCGTCGAACGTGAATGTACCGTTCAAATTGTTTCCGATTCCACTGGAGGAACCTGGGGTGACCCTGACCTGGTCCGTGTCATTTTCGCCATCCTGTTCGATCCACACACCACCCTTAAGGATATGGCTGCCATGAATCTTGGTCAAAATGTCCTGAAAAACAAAAACCTTTCCTATGCTGCTGGAGGGGTAAGGCAGGCCGCTAATCGAGTCAAACCCGCTGATGTTTATGGTGGGGATCTTCCCTGCAATATCCTTGCTGGCAGTACCAAAAACGTAAGGAAAGTTGACGCCCAAGGAACCTCGGTCCAGCCCCTTCCCAATGTCCAGGTTGACGTGAACGATGTCTTCAGTCGCCGTGAAGGCGAAATCGTTCAGCAAGGTCGGGCTGAAATTGGTTGTAAAGTCCACGGTGGCGCCACGCTCCGGGAATACCGGGGAGATTTGCAGCAGTTGACTGCTGCCGGAAGTCCCCCAGGAAGGCAAGGCGTCCTGTGTGTAATGGCGCAGCGCCACTGCCAGGTGCGACTTGATGCTATCCAGGTTGTAGTCAATCTTAACAGTCTCCTTGCGGTCGTTGGAAGGGCTTCCTATCTCTTGTCTAAAATTGTTCCCGAGTCCGCCGTGCGTGGGTGCGGCCATTGCCTGGACAAAGGCAGCACCGTTCGAACTCCATAGGTCTCGAGGGATCCGGTTGTTCGGAAACCGCTGCCCTGCCACTAGACCATCCACGCCGTTCAGATACGACGGGACAACGGGACAGGGGAGGCCGGCGGCGCAATACTCCGAGAAGTCTCCCTGGCGAGCCAACGCCGTAGGAACGGTAGCCGTCGTGGTAGCGGTCGTACGAACGCGGCTCCATTCCTGCGACCAATAGAAGAAAAGTTTGTTCTTCCGGGGAATGACCGGACCGCCAACGTTGTAGCCGAAATTGTTAAACTTCAGCTTGCTAACCGTGGAGGAAAAGAAGTTGCGAGCATCGAGAGCGTCGTTCCTGAGAAACTCATAGGCTCCCCCGTGGTATTCCGTCGTGCCAGACTTCATCTGAATGAGTAACTGGCCGCCGGCGCCACGACTGTACTCCGGCATATAGCCGGTGGTGACGATATTAATCTCGCCGATCGCATCAATGCTAGGGGGAGCCACCATGGCACCATTGGCGCGCGTCCGGGTGGAAGGTGAGCCTTCGATCTGGAGATTGTTGGAATCGCCCCGAAGCCCGTTAACGTGGGTGTCTTGCGTGGCGAATAGATTCATCGATTGAAAGCTGTTGAATGCAAATGCCTGCACAACTCCGGGTTGGAGCGCCAGGAGAGTGGCGAAGTTACGCCCGTTGACGGGCATTTCGTTAATCTGAGTATCGTTGATGACGCGAGAGACCTTGGACTCCTCGGTCTGGACGCTAAGCGCCTGAGCCTGCACTTCGACGGTCTGCGTCACCTCCCCGACTTGCATGCTGCAGCCGATCGGGACGCTCCCGGCCGGATCAAGCCGCACACCCGTGCTGACACACCGCTGGAAGCTTTCCTTTTCCGCCGACACGTCATAGGTTCCGGCCGGCAAGTTGAGGAAGATGTAATAGCCGGCGCTGTTTGTTGTTGTGGTTTGACTCTGGCCAGTCGCCTTGTTCGTTAGTGTGATCTTCGCTCCCGGGATCACAGCCCCCGTCGCGTCGGTGATCGTGCCGCTAATGGTCCCCGTTGTCTGCGTCTGGCCGAAGGAGAGACCAGCCGAAATAACCATCAAACCCAGCGCCGAGGCCAGTAACAGCCAGGACCTGCTGACTTTTCTGTTTCTCATATATTCTCCTCCCACATTTTGGATCTTAGGTAGTCGGTTATGTGGATCGAAACGAGAATTTTGTTTTTGTTTCTCGGTGTGTTTGGGAGCCCGACGCGCCAGCGAGGGCCCGAGGCGGTTTATACGCTCGCTTGCGCCGAGCCGGTTATGCCCTCGCTTGCGCTTCGGGCTTTCACCCGTGCTCCTCGGTGGGATTCAAGGGCGAGGCCCCTCGCCTAATCACTTGGCTAACCTCCGCACGGAGTTAATCCTATACAGGTTCAACTCTTAGCAAATTACACTATCACTCGTCAGAAGCTGATGAAAACTGGAGAAAACCCCAGTTGGCGAAAGAAAAGTTACCAGGTTTTGGCGGTATTGGAGAGGTCAGAGGTGAGCTTGGAGTCGATCCCAGATTTCTGGATGACCCCAAATCCGGCAGTTGAAATTGCCACGGATTCACAGAATAGGCTTTTACTGCGGCGGAAGCTTTCGGGCCGTTTCCTGATCTTTCTGTTTCATCCGTTGCTGATTCAGACGGTTGAATGTCTGCAACTCGTGCTGGGCCTTCTCTGGTTGGCTTAGAGCCCGATAAGCTTGCGCAAGATGGAGATGAGGTTGCGGGTCAACCGAATCAACCATCACAGCTTTCTCCATTTCCGCGACCACTTCCTGATACTTTTTCAAAGACAGCAAGGCTCTACCCAACCCGGCATAGGCTTCGCTGTAGTTCTGATTTAACTTCAAAGCCTGGCGGAAGTGAGAGACGGCTTCTTCGGCTTTGTCCTCCTTGAGCAGCAGGTCACCCAGCGAATAGTGTGCCTCTGGATAATCAGGGTTCAGTTCCAGAGCCTTCCGGAAGGGTATCTTGGCTTCCTCAAAGCGCCCCATGCTGGCCAGTTGGAAGCCCAGTTCGTAGTGCGCGCGGGCCAGGCCCGGGAACCGCCGGAGAGTCCTTTCTGCCAGATCCAGGGCTTTTACACTATCTTGGTTCTTGTAGTGAGCCTGCATTAACAGAAACCGCAGGGTGGGATCCTCATCATTCAGTTGAATGGCGCGCGACAGCAGTCGAATGGCTTCTTCATAATATCTTCCTTCGAGATATTGCAGACCCAGCAGAGATAGCACCCGGACGTTGTCCGGCCGAAGATCGGCAGCTTTTCTTAGGCTTTCAATGGCTGGAAGATTCTTTCTCAGATTGCCTCTCACCACCCCCAGGAGAGAATGGGCCTCAAAAGAATTGGGCCTCAGCCGCACCGCTCGCTCCAAATGCTCTTCGGCCAGTTCATCTTTACCCAGGGTTAGGTAAGTATAGCCAAGATTAAATCGGGCCTCGAAGTTCTTCTCGTCCACACTTACCGCCTTTTGGAGTGGCTCGATTGCCTGCTCAGGAAACCCAGTCTCGCCAAACATGGTGCCCAGCGCGATCAGGTACTCCGGCTCATCAGAGCCCAGCAATCGTTTTCTTGTGTCCAATGCCTTATCCATTTCTTTAGACTGTAAGTACTGTCGACAGGCGTGCAGCAACTGAGAAGCTTCCATACTTTGAGTTCGCATTTGACTGGAGACTTTGAAGGCGCTCTCCGCTTCTTCTTTGCGACCTGCCAGCTGATAGGCTTTTCCCAGGGCATCTCGAATGTTGGCCTCATGCGGATATAGTCTCGCGGCTTTCTCAAGCCATTGAATGGCTTTGGCGGAATCGCCACTCTTCAGGTAGGCCAGGCCCAACTGTTAGTGCTCATCCGCGACGGGTGACGCCCGCCTAGCTGTGAGATGCTCGAAGAGACTGATGGCTTTACTCGTGTCCCCTTTGAGCAGATGAATCCGTCCCAGGTAGTACTGAGAATTAGCATCGGCAGGATTAAGACTTAATGCCTTCTGAAATGCTTCGGCAGCGAGTTCTATCTTTCTCAATTTCCAATAAGCCAACCCGAGATTATAGAAGCCACCAAACGATTTGGGGTCCAGCAGAACCGCCTGCTGAAACTCGCTGGCGGCCTGCGTGTAGAGCTCTTTTTCCAAAAATTGACTGCCCCGTTCCAGATGGACCTCGGCCTTTGTCGAAGAGGAAGCAAATGCCCTTAGAATGCCCGGTGAGATGCTGAGGAAAAGAAAATTAGCCAGGAACACCCATAAGAACTTCGACCTCAAATTGGCTGGAAGTGCGCCCTGAAAGGGCAAAATAAGATAGCCGGGGACAAACTTTGTGCCGCTCCCGGTCGGCATGTAGCCTGAATCCGACCCTGAAGGGGTCGAATAGACTTCGCATTCATTGTGGTTTCTGGACATTCCTTTGTGCACGTTCAAGCTTCTTCCGGTTGAGCTCCTGAAATAGCTCCAGTTCTGCTTTCTCTTCTTCCAGTTTTCCTTGCTTGCGGTAGGCACTGGCCAGCAAGGCATGGATGGCGTCATCTTCCGGCTCAGCTTGAGCGACCAGTCTGAGATGATCAAGTGCCTCGTCGTATTGTTCCACTTGAAGCAGGGCTTTACCAAGGTAGCGATGAGCATCCATGAATTGAGGTTGAGCCGAAACGGTTTCTCGCAAGTAGCGGATGGCTTGGGAGGCCTGGTTGTGGTAGACGTAGATATTTCCCAACTGGTAATTGGCAATGGCATGATACGGATTGGTCTTCAATTCATCTTGAAGCCACCGGGCTGCCTCGTCAAACTGGCGAGTCTTCCAGTATACGCTCCCGATGGCGAAACGGATCCCGGGCAGGTCCGGCTTGAGCGCGTAAGCCGCCTTATAGGATTCGATGGCCTTGGGGTATTGCTCCCGCTGCTCGTAGACTTCTCCTTCCATTTGGTGAAGCCGGTAGGAGTTGGGATCAATCTCAGTTACCCTTTGTAGAATCTTGGCGGCCAGCTCGGCGTGATATTTTCCTTGAGTGTATGCCGGATCAGCCTCTCCGCTAGCCTGCTTCAACAGCTTGGCCGAATACTGGTTGTGGGCCTGCAACAGGTTGTAAAGAACCTCGACGTCTTTGGGAGTTCGCTCCAGACGTCGCTCCAGCGCTGCAATGGCCTCCGGATATTGATGGAGGGCAAGATGAGTGACGCCCACCCAGAATCTTCCTTCCAGTTCTGCATTCTGGGGATCTAACTCCAGCGCCTTGCGCAGAGGCGGCAATGCCCTGGAGAACTGGTTGGTCTTATAAAGGCCTATCCCCAGAAACAAATGCGATGCCCAGAGGTTCGGCTGCAAGTTTAGGGCTTTCTCAAAGGACGGGATGGCATCTTGATATCTGGACTGCAAATGGTAGACCAGGCCGAGATTCTGGTAAATCTCGGCAGCTCCGGCCGGATCCAGGCTCAAGGCTTTCTTGTACTCTTCGACTGCCCTGGTAAAGTCCTGCGCAGCCTGGGCTCGCTTGGCCGCTTCGAGATGGCGCTGCCAAGGAGTTAACGGTTTGGAAACTTGAGACTGAGCAAAAATAAATGCCGTGCCTGGGCAAAGAAGGACGAGTACCATAAAAGCAACACACAAGAATCTTTTCAGGATGAATCTGAACATTAAGAGCTGAAGATGAAGAACCACTGGGAACACAGGGAAAAGGCCGAAAAAGGAAGTTCACCACAAAGGCGCCAAGGACACTAAGTTGACAAAATGCGGTGTCGTAAGCGGCTTCAACTTTGAACCTTGAACCTTGAACTGCTTTTGTTTGTGTCCCTTCACGGTGATTTCTAACTTCCAATCTAGGGATGACTCCCCTTGTCCCCACAGTCTGACATCTGAGAGAACGGCACCTCATGGTTGAGTTTATTTCATAGCTCGACTGCCCTGCAATTGTAAAAAGGGCAGATGAGCGTGTGACAAATTGGTGGGTTATTTCCTGAAATGCAGGTCTGTGCCGTTTGACGCGATGAAGCCTCATAGAGGCGCCATCTTTATAGAAAGACGCCTACGGTCCTGACGCTGCAGCCCCAGCGGGGCGTCATGACGCTCCTACGGAGCTCCCTACATTTTTTTGGGCCTGTGATCTATAAATATTTCGCCTCTACGAGGCTCATTGCTTCTGCCATTACCCACAAGTTTGTGGCACACCCAAGGGCGGATTCGGCGATGCGCTAGTTACCGGGGGACCCGGGTGGGCAGCCAGGCTGACCGCTTTCTGGCGAGGTGTGGGCATTCTGCTCCACTTTGGAAGATGATCACGGCTGGTTGCGCTCACCATGCATGGCTACCAAAAAATTTCCACTCAGACTAGCGCATTACCGGTTAAGTTGACTCATCTGGGAGCTGTTCGACCAGGAATGGAGGGAAGTGCAAACAGGCGAGAGAATGCGGGGCCATGAGAGGGAATCACACACGGCCCCGCCGTGGACAACGTAATGCTAGAAAATGTACTTTAGACCAAACTGGATTTCACGCGAGTTAGTTGTGGTATAGCCAATTATGCCAAAATCCGGGTTGCCAAGAGTTGTACCCGGGTTACCGAAATTCGTATGGTTAAAAGCATTGAAGAGCTCGGCACGAAACTGAATGTGGGAGACTTCTCCGAGCCGGAAATTCTTGAATATGCCGAAATCCCAGCTCTGAAGGCCTGGGCCGATCACGGCATTACGCCCCAGATTCCCATAGGTATACTGTGCTGGGAGCGCAAACGCGGCGGTATTAAACCATTTCTCAGGTGTGGTATTGAACCCTGAGGGATAAACCTCCCCAGTTAGGTCCGGTCTTTGATTGAAAGAGCGTTGCCCGGTGTTCGCGTTATCCTTGTTAATCTGGAAGTTAAGTGGGCGACCGCTGCGCGCAGAGATGATGCCGTTAATCTGCCATCCTCCGACGATCTGCCCTCCGACACCCCTTAAATTGCCCAGATAGCGTTTTCCAGGACCAAAGGGAAGTGCCGTGACATAGCCCATGCTGAAGATATGCCGTGAATGGAATTCGGAATACCCGATATCAGCCTTGTAGTTTTCGCTATCCTGGACGGAACCGCAGCCGAAACTGGAGCACAGATCCAGCGACTTCGAATACGCATAATTGGTGATGAAGGTTAGGTTGCTAGACAACCGCTTCTCGAGTTTCACTGTTGCCCCCTGATAACTGGAAGTCGCCACCGAGCGGTCTTCTGAGAAACCGCCAACGTTTTTGAAAGGCCGACGCAATTCCGGATCGCCCGGTCCCCGAGGGGCGTCATTAGCATTGAAGAAAGACGAAAGATGGGTGCCTTTGGATGCGACATAACCGACTTCAAGCACCAGCCCCTGGGAAAGTTCCCTCTGGACGTGCATATTCCATTGCTGCATGTATCCCACTCGTTGATGGCGGCTCATCGTATGCTGGACGTTGGGTGTTATCTTAGAGAGATCAAGGGAGTCGGGCGGAAAGACGCTTTGCACGGGCCGGTCGGGGTAAGTAATATTTAGACCGA
>QHZP01000057.1:13147-13720 GCA_003224715.1 Acidobacteriota bacterium
CGTCAGCAAGTAAGCTAGGCCGAAACGGGGCGCGAAGTTATTTTTGTCTGGGTCGACGAGCGTCGGGGGAGCATTGGCCGGCTCACCGGTAATCGGATTCTTGCTGGCCCAGATGAATCGTTGGGTTTCAGTGTCGTACCCAGAGAGACGGCCTTCGTTGGGCGTGAACCATTCTGAGTATTCGTATCGCAACCCGAGATTCAAAGTCAGCTTGGGGCTGAGTTTGATGTCGTCCTGGCCATAGAAGTGCCACAAGAACCGCTTGGCATGCAGAGACGGATCACCAAGAATTCGAAAGGCGCTGGTAGGCAGGCCAAGTAGAAAACTTGCCAGGGCTTGTCCAGTGTTGGCTACGTTCTGCGGATCCTCGGTCGGAGTGGAGTCAAAACTCCAGTTTGAAAACACCCCGTCATGAAAGATCTGCTCGTGCTTAATATCGGCGCCGACCGAGATCGTGTGTTTCCCCCGGATCATTAACAGGATGGGGAGAAATTGATGGTTATAATCCGGCCCGTTCTGGAAGGCAAAGCTCCCGGCAGTAGCGAGTCCTGCTATATCTAAATTAATAGGTAA
>QHZP01000057.1:13740-14260 GCA_003224715.1 Acidobacteriota bacterium
CCAGCGTCAATTAGCGGCCCAGTTAAAGATAAATCTGGCGAACCAAACGCAATATTGTTGCGGTTAAAGCCGTACCTGAAATCTAGAATCGTTGTTGGGGAAAAGAGATGTGTGAAATTCACGCCGATGTTGCGGAAGGTATTATCTCGTGTCCGATTAATGGTCGGGAGGGTGAGCGGCTCATGGAGTTGCAGGTTCGAGAGGGAAAACCTGCCATAGATATTCGTGTTAGAAGTGAACTTGTGATCCACGCGAACCGTGAATTGGTCCGTAGTTAATCTCTCCGCTGTCGTGTTGATGAGGTTGAGCTGCCCAGAGCGGTTAGGGGAAGGGTAGAAAATTTTAGCATAGGCGGCGGTAATCGGATTAATACGGTCCGCTGGAATGATGTTTCCTGGGAACGGAGTCCGAATAAAACCGGTGCCACTGGAATTGTGGGTGGTGGTTGCAGGGTCAAAGATCGTCGGTGCTGGATTCCCCAGCAGATCCTTCGAGAGATCACCCGTCAGCATGTCTGGCG
>QHZP01000456.1:0-6300 GCA_003224715.1 Acidobacteriota bacterium
CCTTCGCGTTGTGCGTTCCAATTGGGGACGTCAACGACACTTGGCGTTGCCTTCTCGAATCAGATGGTCATTGCCCGAAATGAGCCGCTGGTGATCGCCGCACTGAAAATTCAAGGAGCGCCCAAGACAGACTCTCGCAAATCGCCATCTCGTTCAGATTTTCTTGGGATTGGCACGCTTGATGTCGACTAGCAAACGACGAAATTCACGCAGCTGCTGTTTTGATTTAGTCTCCTGGTAAGTCTTCATCGCGTTCATGGCTTCCTGACTCTTCCCAAGCCGTTGCAGTGCCGTTGCCATAGCATAGTAAGGTCGAGAGTCTTGACTATTCAGACGCGTCGCCTCACGGAGAGCGGCAATGGCTTCTTTGTGACGGCTCTCGGCGATGAGGATCTTCCCTAGCAAGAAATGGGATCTCCACTCAGAAGGATCCAGTTCCAGCGCCTTGTGGATTAATTCCAGGGCGGTGTCCAAACTCCTTTGATTCTCCAACCCATCCTTGTACTCAGCTTTTGCGGCGTAGTACCAACCCAATGGGTTTCTGCTGTTTAATTTCCTGAATTGTACAGCGGCATCCTGCATTTTGCTCCACTGCATCCCGTTGTCGTAGATCTCAAGCAGTACTTTGTAGGCCATTTCTGAGCTGGGTTGGTGGGTGATGGCCAATTCAATCTCCTCTTCAGCCCGCTCCAGGTTACCGGTCAGAAGTAGTGCAACGGCAAGACCCACCCGCATCCTGATGGAATTGGGTAGCGCCTTGATCCCGTTTTCAAAAACAACAACACTGGCCGGTGCGGCATTGTTTGCGCCAAACAACTCCGCCAAGTCCAGGTAGTAATCTTCATTCGCCGGATCGAGACGAATCGCTTTCTGGAGGTGATCCATTGCCACCTCGATATGATCGAGTTTGAAGTGGCTGTACCCCAGCATTCCGTGCCACTCAGCGCTATTCTGCTTGAGACCACTTACCGACGTCAGGAGAGTCGCCGCCACCTTGTAGTCATCCTCGTCGAGACTCTGAGCTGCCAGCGTCATGATCCGGTCGGCGGCAGCTCCTGGATTCAGTTTCAGAGCCCGTTCGAAGTAGGCGCCTGACTCCTCATTTCGCCCGTTCCGTTCCAGCAAGACGCCCAAGGTCACCAACATCATTGCATCCGCTTTGGCTAGTTCGCCGATCTGGCGCACGATCATGACAGCCGAGTCAGCGTGTTTCGCCTTAAATCTAGCCTCTGCTAAGGCCATCAGAATCTGTACATCTCCTGGGGAGAGCTTGGCAGCTCTCTCCAGGGCGGGGAGCGCACGAGTAGGACAGCCAAGCTGCAACTCAGTGACACCCAAGTTAAACCAAGCAGAGACACTTGCAGCCTTCAACCTCGTGGCCTTCTCAAACTCCGGTGCTGCCTGAGCAGGCTTCTTAAGCGCCAGATAATTGGCACCTAGGTTTACCAGTGCCTCTGCAGAACTCGGGTTCAATTCCACTGCCTTTTGAAAGTATTCCGTAGCTTCATTTAGTTTGTTCAACTGCGTGGAGATCACTCCCAGTAGACTGTATGCTGGATAAAAGTCAGGCCACTGCTTGATGAGCGCTTTGTAATCGTCGGCTGCCTGGTCGAACTTCCCAGACTGCATTAGATCGTTGGCTCTCCGGTAAAGCTGATCGCGCTTCTGAGTTGACGGCGCCAGGACGTGTTGAGGCAAAAAAGGGGCTCCGACAAACCCTGGTATGAAACCAACAAAAGCCGTGAGAAGTAAAACTGCTCCACTCATGCGGACCAAGCCAAGGGCATAAGATTGCCAGGAATCCGAATGCCATCTTACGTCGTAGTCTAGAACTAGACAAGAAGCCGCCCAAAGTTACGTATTGCTTTGCGTTGGCTGCTTTGGATTCAAGCCTCAATAATAGAGCTTCAAAGCAAACTGAACAATTCGACCCGGAGCTGCGTTGCTGATTACAGCTGGCGTACCTGCATTAATGATGGCTTGGGGCAGGCCAAAATTGGGGTGGTTCAACAGGTTAAAAAACTCGGTACGGAACTGCAACCGAAATCGCTCGGACAGGCTGAAATCTTTGTGAACTCCGGAGTCCCAATTGATAAATTTTGGCCCACGAAGGATGTTACGTCCCGAGTTGCCGTAAGTGAACTGAGTGGGAGCCCCGAAGCAATTGGTATCAAACCACCGATCGATAGTTGGATTGTCCAACGTGCCGTCACAAGTTCGGTTGGGCCGGCTGCCTAAGCCCGTGTTCGCCGAGTCGCCTGACCAGCCGGGCGTAAAGGGATATCCGTCGCGCAGATTGACAATATTCCCCACATTCCAGCCGCCTAGAACGTGGCGAACCACCCCTTTTCTCTCTTTGAAAAAAGGCAGTTCGTAGAGCGAACTGACGGTGAAGACACGCGGAGAATTGAAGTCCGAAAGGCCGCGGTCCAAAGAGAAATCATAGGGGTTCGTGCCAGTGCTCGTATTGCTGGTGTCCAGATCGATTGATTTGGACCAGGTGAATGACGCCATCNNTGAAACGACGCTCCAGCTTGGCTTGGAGGGCATTATAGTTGGAAAAGCCCGACTGCTCATTCCAGAAAACGAGGTCAAAATCAGGGAAGGGACGTCTGGGCTGAATGGCCCCAGGGCCAGGCAGCGGGACGTTCACATACTTGGCCTCTTGTAACTTGGTTCCTTTCGTTCCCACATAGCCAACATCTAGAATGAAAGCTCCAGGCAGTTCGCGCTGAATGAAAAGGTTCCATTGAGTGGTGTAGCCGAAATTGGCGTCATGAGCATTGTGGGCGAAAAGAAAGGGAGTTGGAGAGAAGGACGAACCGGCTGGGAGAAGCGTCTGAGTTGTCCGAACAGGTCGGCCGTCTACCACCTCATTCAGGATGCCATTCTCCCGAACCAGGAAGGGTACCGATTCAAACTCACTCTCGCGATTTCCGTCCAATTGGAGATAGTAAATTCCAAAGCCACTTCGGACAACTGTGTTCTTGCCAAGTCTATAGGCGATACCCACCCTCGGGGCGAAACTGCGCCAGTCTGTGTCCCTCAAAGATCTTTCCGGGAAACCAGCTTCGGCGGCGGTCACAATGAGTGGCCGATAGGTTGGCACGGAGAGCGGCACGGAGCTATGGCCCGTGGGATTAGATGGAGAAATGACCTCTTCATTGGAAACCACGATTGCTCCCCGGCCATGGCGCGCCGTGGGAGAAAAGCTCGCCAAGGAATCATTTTTCTCAACTGTTGGAAAGTTGATTTCATACCGGATCCCCAAGTTAACGGTCAGATTGGGTGTGACTTTCCAGTCATCCTGAAAGTAGCTCCACACGTTTCTTAGGCGCTGGTAATACCAGCCCGGAGGCGGGTAACGGGACCCACTAAACGGAATACCTAGCAGATAGTCGGCGAACCCTTCTCCAGTACCTCCGGGATTGGCAGGGTCCGTGGTAGCAAAGCCGTTAAAAGAGAATCCTCCAGCCCCTTGGCCAGTGGTGGTGAGGTTCTGCTGCCAGCGCCGATGGCTAAAACCGGCCTTGAACGTATGCTTGCCGCGAATCATGGAAATGTTCGATGTGTAGTCCCAACTGTTGGAGACATACGTCAGTGCAAATCCGCCACCCGGTAACCCAGTAAACCCGCTATAGCTCATATCAGGAAAAGTTGGGAACAGGTCCGAGACACCTTTGCCGAATCCCTGGATTCCTGCCTCAGTCGTCCAGTCGGTTCCGCCTGGAATGATATTGGGATTGCCGATGTCGTTAAAAGCACGGGCGAAGGAAATACGCGATTCCAGGATAGTAGACGGGCTGAAATTATGATACCAGCTTAACACAGTGCTCGTCCCTGCCGTATCCTTGAGGTTTGTGCCCGGATCGTAAGGCGGTTTAGAGAATCCTTTGTAGGGACCGACCCCAAAGGGCAGGAGTTGCGGCTGGAAAGAGTAACGAAAGTTGAGCGAATTTTTGTCATTCAGCTTGTGATCAATCTTCGCCGTGTAATGGTTGTAGTTGTTATCAACACCCGGATTGTTCACGAAGTTGTTGCCGATTCCGGGGAGATTTGGTAGGGGAATCCACTCAAGGAACAACTGAGAGACCGGATCGAGCCTGTTCTGCGGTATCACATTTCCGGGGAAAGGATCACGAATGAACCCGCCCGGGTTGTTGGGGTCGGGTCGAGTCGTCAGTGGATCGTAGATTCCGTTTGTCAGCTCAGAGAGGTCTCCGCTACGCATTTTTGGCGTTGGCACAGAGGCTCTCATCGTGGAGTGGCTGACTTCCCGTTGACCCTCATAGTTGAAGAACCAGAACGTTCGATTCTTTCCGTTGTACAAATGGCCCAGATAAACCGGACCTCCTGCGGAGGCTCCAAACTGATTGCGCCTCAAGGGTTCGACTGCAGGCGCAAAGAAATTGCGAGCATCCAGCTTGTCATTGCGCAAGAACTCCCAGACTGATCCATGTAGTTCGTTCGTTCCAGATTTCGTCGAGACATTGATTACATTGCTGCCATATCCATATTCAGCAGAGAAGTTGGAGCCCTCAATTTTGAATTCGCCAATCTCATCCGGATTGGGGCTAAATATCGTTCCCCGGCCATTCTGGTTAGTGACATTGCCTCCATCGATCAGAAACAGCATTTGATTGGGCCGAGAGCCGTTTGAAGACACTGCCGTGTTGGTGATGGTCAGCGCACTGGCTCCACCAGCCAGGCCCGATTGCGTCTGGTGATCAAATGTATTCACGGCCCCTGGTGTCAATAACTGGAGTTCCTGAAAGTTACGACCATTCAAGGGCAAATCAACAATGCGTTGCTGTTCAATCAGGTGGCCGACCGAAGCGTCGTCGGTTTGCAGAGTTGGGGCTGCAGCGGTGACTTCTACGGTTTGAGAAACTTCCCCCAGCTCCAACGTGATGTTGACTCGAAAGGTAGCATTCACATCCAATTTGACATTCGGAACCGCCGCAGTGCGGAACCCTTCCTTGGTCGCCTTCACCTCATAACGCCCGGCCAGCAGGTTGGGGATTGTGAATACCCCGGCCCCTCCCGTCACTTCGGTGCGTACGATATTTGTGTCGAGATTACGCGCCGATATCGAAACTCCTGGAATGACAGCACCCGATGCGTCCGAAATCGTGCCCACGAGGGTGCCGCTGGTACCACCCTGACCACACGCAGGTACCGTGAGGACCATTTCACCTACAATAAGGCCAATCAGTACAAGAACTAGCGCCGAACACCGAACCTTCAACCCTCTTGCCAATTCTAGGGCTGGTCTTGCTTCTTTCATGTTTCCTCCTCAAGCTAATTTGTTCCAAACCCCCGCGATGAGGCGCAGGGCTAGCGGAAAACGAGCAGACAGACCCTTGCGTTAATGAACAATTCGGGGGCGCTGTCAGGGTGATGAACCACGTAACATATTAAAGAACGAGCCACGATGGAGTGCTTGCCTTCATTCCTTGCCCTGACTGAACCCAACGCTGACCTCGATACGTCCCCCCACCAACGCTGTTCGAACCATCTCCTTTTCCGGATCGTAGCTTCCCCCTTTCACCCAAATTGGCTTCCGACCTAGCGGGTGAGGCAGGCGTAGCTCCACCGTTTTCGGCCGGCGGTCAGCGGGGCACTCTACTGTGGCATCAATTCGGCCTTCATCCAGCCGAGACTCAACTCGCAGCGACACAGGACCAAAGTAACTGGCCACGTTCTTGAGCTCGATTCTCTTACCGCTTTCCAGGTAATTCCGAGGGACTCCCCCGAGAAGCTCGAGCGTGTCCCCTCTCTCCATGTAAAGCATCCACCGGGTATCCATTAGGAACCAGCCTTCCTCATGTGTCTTGTGCGGGCTAGCTCCAAAGTAGTGTTCCCAGAAGGTGTAGGTTTGGCGATCGGCGAGGCTGGCAACGGTGTTGTAGTAAGCCTTGAGAAACGGCTTCACCTCACCTCGCCTGAGGTGAACGATAGGATGACGACTGTAATAGGGCTGGCTGAACACCGCGTTTCGTTTGGTCATCAATTCATTGTGGAAACTCAGTAGGAAAGTGGTAGCTGGCTCCTCGGGGCCAAGGACTTCCTGAAACGCAAGATAGAGCGGCCCTAGCAGGGAATCCCGACTAACCATCGAGCCGTGGGTATACCATTTGCCGCCGTCGGCATAGAGGGCAAGTGGACCGCGATATTCTGCCCAGGGAGGAACTGTGGGGCACCAGGTTCCGTCACCCAGTGGCACCACTGGCGAACTGCCCATCACTGAAAAAAAGGTCGAGCGAATGTCGTCCTTAAGGCGCTCAGCTTCCTTGTTCA
>QHZP01000456.1:6507-8872 GCA_003224715.1 Acidobacteriota bacterium
TCACCCACGCATCATCGCGCGTGTAACGGTAATGCTCTCCTAGACTCCACAGCGCCGCTCCGGTTTCGAGCATGTAATCCCCGAAATTCTGAATGAAGCCGTCGTCATGTTGTTTGTCGAGGAAATACATTAAGGCCCGGCGGGCGACGTCGTGCCATCCCATGGAATCCATGAACTGGATGATGGGAGCACTCTCTGAGCCGATCGCACTGTAGATGCCTATGGTGGAAGTCAGAGTTCCTTTCGGCTCCTGGCCGTAGGTTATTAAATCCAGATGCAAGAGCCCTGCTTGGATCATTTCCTTGATGCGCTGCTCGGGTAAGTCGATTTGGGCCGCTACAGCCAGTTTGCTCTTCCAAAAGGCCCGACATTCATCAAGACGATCCGAAAATTTTGTCTTTGCCAGCTTGAGAGCTCTCTCATTGGAAATCGGGCGGTGCGGAAGATATAGCTCGAAAGTTGCCGTTTCACCCGGTTTCAACTCGACTGCGATCTCTTCTTGTGACAGCGGCATAAGCTCGGCCACTCTGGTATTGCCCTAACCCATGCGCTCCATCAAAAGACCACTCCGGTTCTGCGGCGGAAGATGGTGTAACATCCTTGAAAAACGCATAGCGTGGGACCGACGACGTGTTCAGTGCCGTAATCCGCCCACAGAATACGGTTTCTTCGCTTTGATTCATCTCAGCAGGCAAGAGTGAGTCATACAAAGCTTGCTGCTCTTTTGTAAACATGTGCCCGATACCGAATCCATCAGCCACCAGAAAATGGGTGCCGCGAAGGGTGTGATTAGATAAGGGACTGGTCTCCAAAGCGACGAACGCTGTGAGGTCATAAGTAATGTCTTCATCAACTAATCTTCCCCGGAGGATCGGCAACACTCCTTCCTCCAACCAGCGAGAGATCTGATCCATCGCTCCCCAACCGCGTCCCATTAGGAAGTCATAGCGGCAAGGTCGATTGTTAGTCTCTGGCAAAGGAACCTCGTGGCCGTGAAATCGAGGTTGGATCCACTCCAATCTTTCACCAAGGGCAAAAATGCGCATGTCCCGGCTTAGGCCCAACCAAGTTTGGCAGCTCAGGGATCTCGTGTTCTGCGCCGCCACTTCAAAGGATTCTTCCGGCTCACTCTGAATGCGCTGCAGGTTTGATTGCAGTCCGCGCAGGCGAATAGCCTCTGCGATCTCATGATATGAACGCTTGTCATTTGCCTCCGTCACAGTAACGCCATAAGCCGGCATATAGATGGGATAGTTGCTGCTAGCATCTCGCAGGAAAAAGCTGAACGAGTTTTTCTCAGTTCCAACCGTGATAATTGTGGAGCCCTTGCCATAGCTAATGTCGGAGCCCTTCACAAGGATATCGAGCCGAAAGGGCGTCTGTGAGCAATTGAAACGATCTTTAGCTTCAACATTTCCCTTACCGGTTGCGATTCTCGTCTCTGCCAAGACACCATCGGAGACCCGGATTTGCCCTCGAGGACAACTATCCAGCCATTCAATTGAAACTTGCTTACTCATCCGGTAGTCTTGCCCCGCGCCGCTGACACTAGAAGATCCAACAAGGATAAGCAGGAGTGCACTCCAAATTAGTAAGGTGATTCGCATCGGCTGCTCCCAAGTCGAGTGTTGAACTCAAATGTTGAGTCTACAAATTACGCTTGGCTTCAATCGTTGTCAATTGGATAGGATGGTTTAGAACCGCGCTTCTGAATTATCAGATTGGCGAAATATACCATCGGGGAACTTCAATCAGGATGGCAAGGAATCTCGGTCTGGGATTGGGTTTGACGGGCTGAATGCGTGCTAGGCGGGGAGAGTTGCCGGAGGTGCCACTTTCTCATATCTTGTGAGCAAGGCGATGGTTGGTATCCTTGTGGTATGCTCCATCTGTTCGTTAACACGGTAGACCACAAAGAAAGGAGGGGTCATCATGGGTCGTACAATTCGCGCGCGGTGGCGTGAGGGCCGCCTGGAGCCGCTGGAAAGGATCGAGCTTCCTGATGGGAAGGAGGTGACGGTTACCATCGCCGAGGTGTCGCCTTCTCGGAATCTGAAGGCGTTCCGGGGTGCTGCTGGGGGGTGGAAAGGCACATTAAACGCGCCAGCCCTTATCAGAAGGATTTATGCGAATCGATTGATTAGCACGCGTGTGATTGCTGGAAGCCGGACAGCCACCGTTGCGTTCGGACTATGGCCCCAGCAGCCGCCCAATGACTCCGGAACAGGACTTCCGTCCAGTAAACTCGGTTCATTTCGCGAGGCGCGCGTTTGGCGAATTCTTGCGAATCCTCGAAGCGGTATTGCGTTCCGTTTAACTCAGGAAGGAGCCGATCTAGATGGTGCGCAAAGAGCCCCGCCTCTTT
>QHZP01000456.1:8941-9399 GCA_003224715.1 Acidobacteriota bacterium
TTTCAGCGACCGGCTCCAGCGGCGTGTTGGGCCGCGTGCTCATTTCCATTCATAAGATCAACGATTTGGACCCCCGGGATCTTGCTCGCATACTTCGCTCTGAGCAAATTGAAGGTACGCTCCTCAGTAACAAACAAGAACCTGTAGTCGGCTGTAGAAGCGTTCAATTTGTCAAAATCCTTTTGAAACTCCCGCTTTTGCGCTGCGCCAAAGTCATTGACCCCATACGGCCAGGTTGTCTTTATCTCCAGGATCACTTCGTCTTTGCCGGTTCGAATATGGATGTCTGGACTTGGCCGCGGCATCGAATCCGCCGATATCGAAGCGTTGGGCGAGGTACTGTTTCGCCAGCAGAGTTGCCGCGAAGCTCACACTATTGCTGAGATTGCCCAATACAAACCGAATGGCCGAGAGATACTGACACAGTTCTCGTGGATCAGAGTCGGACAACGTGCGAG
>QHZP01000457.1:0-636 GCA_003224715.1 Acidobacteriota bacterium
GGGCTTTGTTGGTGATCTCCGACGTCAAACTGATTGGCGTCATTTCTGAGCGTGATTACGCCCGCAAAGTCATACTTAGGGGAAAGTCCTCAAAAGAAACCCAGGTCCAGGAAATCATGACGAGCCCGGTCATCTTTGTGACTCCGAAGCATAGTGTGGACGAGTGCATGTCAATTATGACGAACAGCCGCATCCGTCATCTTCCGGTGGTGGAAGACGGGAAGGTGATGGGCATTGTTTCCATTGGCGATCTGGTGAAGTGGATCATCTCAGCCCAGGACGAGACCATCCACCAATTGCACAACTATATTACCGGGAAGTACCCGGCATGACGGCCCACTGATTTGAGGATGGAACTTAAGACTTCAGGGCGGCGAAGAGTTTGTTGAGACTATCTCTGGCGTCCCCGAAAAGCATCATGCATTTCGGGTTGTAGTAAAGCTCATTGTCTACGCCCGCAAAACCCGGGCGCAGGCTACGCTTGAGGACGATGATGGCCTTGGCGCGGTCGACTTCCAGGATTGGCATTCCATAAAGCGGGCTGTTCTTGTTGTTCTTGGCCGCCGGATTGGTCACGTCGTTAGCCCCGACCACCAAAGCCAGATCTGCCTCGGCAAAGTAGGGATTGATCTGCTC
>QHZP01000457.1:664-1964 GCA_003224715.1 Acidobacteriota bacterium
CCCGGGCATGCGGCCTGCCACCGGGTGGATGGCATATTTGACGTCAATGCCACGCTTCATCAGGACTTTGGCCAGCTCACTGACTCCATGTTGCGCTTGGGCGACCGCCATGCCATATCCGGGGACGATGATGACGGAGCGGGCACTATCGAAAAGAACCGCCATCTCATCGGGCACGATACTGCGGACCGTGCCCTTCGCCTCCACCGCAACTCCAGCCTCCTCCTTTTCGATCTTACCGAACGCCCCAAAAAGGACATTCATAGCTGAGCGGTTCATAGCCCTGCACATGAGCAGGGAAAGAAGGAAACCCGAGGTCCCGTCGAGCGAACCCGTGATGATCTGGATCTTGTTCATGAGCACAAACCCCATGGACGCATCAGCCAGGCCGGCGTAGGAATTCAGCAGAGATATGACGACCGGCATGTCCGCAGCCCCGATGGGAATGACCAGAAGAAACCCGAATAGTAAAGCCAGAGCTACCATGAGGTAGAACAGCGCGCCGGCCGAAGGCTTAGAGATCAGGGTGACGAGGCAAAAGACCATGATTGCCAGCAGTGAAATATTGGACGTGTTTTGTCCCTTGTAGGTGATGGGGGCTCCCGGAAGAATCCCCTGGAGCTTGCCGGCCGCCATCAGGCTTCCCGTAAACGTCAGGCCGCCAATGAGCACCTCGAAACCAATGGCTGTCATCAGTACCCTGCCGAGTAACCCGCTGTGCCGATAGTATTCGGAAATCCCGACCAGGGTGGCCGCCAGTGCTCCCAGAGAATGGGAAAGTGCGGTCCGTTGGGGCACAGCCGTCATCGGGATCCACAGTCCCATACTCCCGCCAATAAGAGAGCCGAGCACCAGTCCTCCAATAATCCATTGGTAGGTGACGATCTCGTGATGGAAAAGAGTGCCCACCACAGCCATGAGCATGCCTAGTTCCAGGATGAAGAGAGCGGCTGATAGGATGTAGAAATAACTCAAGACCGGAGTGAGATCCGCGTGGCTGAAGTAAGCTCTTAACTGATCAGACTTATAAATCAGTACCAGCGCGCAAGCCAAGAGGGTGACCAGCGCCAGCGAAGCTTTCCGCCACACTCTCCTGTCCCCGCTGGTTGAGGAGGTGTCGGCCGTGGAGGCTAGTTGGGGCGAGGGAGCCTTCTTGAACATTTTCAGCATGCGATCTGTAATGAGAAAGCCACCGACTACGTTGGTCGAGGAACAAATCACCGCGATGAACCCGAACATCGTGCTCAAGGGGCCGTGATTCGCCCCAGCGACCACCAGGGAACCGACCAGCGAAATTCCT
>QHZP01000457.1:2161-5845 GCA_003224715.1 Acidobacteriota bacterium
AGAGCTAAAAAAACAAACGGCCGATGCACCAGAGATTGTCTTAGCAAAACTGTCATGAACCCGAATTCCGAAGTTGAATCGAGCTAGACTCTCGCATTTAGCTCCAAACCCTCACCCAGGGAGCTTTCTCAAAGCTCCCATGCCTCTCCCAAAGGGCGAGGGGAGAGTCCATCTAATTTTCTTGTTCCCTCTCCTCGTGGGAGAAGGTGCCCAAAGGACGGGTGAGGGTGGCTCCCTTCGCAGTGCCCGATCGAAGACTGCCATCGATCCTCGATTATCAAACCCTCGAATCCTCAGTTTTTTCCTTCTCTGCGCCTCTGCGCGAGAATTCTCTTCGCCCTGGGGGGTCATGAGGTCGCTCGCTTTACCGCCTCATGGAGAATCTCTCCCTGATGCGTCACCAGCGGGCCCCGTGTCAGCTCATCGTTGAGGTCCAGATGAATTTTCCCCTCCTTGAGAAGATGGCTGAGGAAATTTGCTACGGTCCTTGAGTACATCTGACTCGCGTGGAAAGGCACTGTACTCGGAAGGTTGGTAGGACCCAGGATAGCAACGCCCTGTCTCGCCACCTCCTGACCCGGTGTGGTAAGAGCGCAGTTTCCGCCTTGTTCGGCGGCAAGGTCGACAATGACCGAACCTGGTCGCATCCCGTGGACCATTTCTGCGGTAATCAGGACGGGGGCGCGCTGGCCCGGGACGAGGGCCGTCGTAATAACAACGTCTGCACTCGTCACCCATTTAAACATCATCTCCTGTTGCTTTCGATAGAACTCCTCCGATTGCGCCTTGGCGTACCCGCTCTTGTCCTCTGCGTCTTTGGTTTCAAGACGCAGTTCCACGAACTTCGCACCAAGGCTTTCCACTTGCTCCTTTACAGCGGGGCGGGTATCGTAGGCTTCGACGACTGCGCCAAGTCGCCTGGCCGTGCCGATCGCTTGCAGCCCCGCCACACCTGCCCCGATGATAAAAACGCGCGCGGGGGTCATGGTGCCCGCGGCAGTCATGAGCAGAGGAAAGAACTTCGGCAGGTGGCTGGCGGCGATCAGGACCGCCTTGTAACCCGAGACGGTGCTCATGGCACTGAGAGCATCCATCGGCTGCGCGCGTGTGATACGTGGCATCAGCTCCATGGAGAACGCCGTGACCTTCTGTGTGGCCAGCGCTTTGATCTCCGCCCCGGCCGAGTAGGGCTGGAGAAAACTTATCAGAGTGGAGCCTTCCTTAATCCGGCCGACCTCATCCACCGTCGGCCGCTGGACTTTGAGGAGAATGTCCGCCTTGTCGAACACTTCCAGATCGAGGCGAGCCCCCGTTTCCACGTAAGCTCCGTCCAAGAATCCGGCCGCTGTTCCCGCGCCCGACTGCACGATGACCTCCAGACCTGCCTTCGTGAGCTTCGGGACGAGCTCGGGGACAAGCGCCACACGCCGCTCCTCGAAAACCGTCTCTTTCGGAACGCCGACGATCATATTTAAATCCAAGGGTCCGAACTGTGAGTCAATGCCAATAGAACGCCTGACTGTGGAGGCGTGTCATAACGCTTTTTGTTCTCAAATACGATGACGTATTCCAAATTGGCCTTGGTCTGCTTGCCCGGCTGCCCATAGGTGTTAAATTACGGAGCGGGGCAAGACGAAGGTAGACTGTGGAAGGCAGCCTCACGCCGGCGATTAAAAGCCTGTGATCTGTAACTCCTGTTTTCTCACAAAATGCGCTCGGGTCGCCGCGCGGAGCGCGCCTCCCACCAAATTGACTTAACACCTATGCCCCCTGCATCTTACTCTTACTCGCTCCTATGGCAATGAATCGAGTAAGAGCACGAGCAGGAGTAAGAGCATTCGGAGTTTACGGGAATTCGATCTAATACAGCTTTCTCGGCAGCACCTCCTCGGCGTTGCCTAAGCGTTTGAGGTGTAGATAGGCGTCTGTGCCATAGCCCTCCATCGAAATCACCTGCAAGTCTCCTCCGAAGTAGCGAGCATAAAGCCGACTGATGGGAAGACCGTAGCCGAGTCCTGCAAAGGGAGCATGAAAGTCGCTATAGTAGGGGGAGCTCGGATCCAAGACAGGTGGGCTGGCCGTGGTGTAAAGGTACGTCCAGATACGCGAAATGCCGCTGCGAGGGATGCCACCTCCCTCATCCGAAATTTTAAGGGTTACATCCTCTTCTCCTTCCGCAATGACGATCCGGATCAGAGGGAGTGAATCGGAGTCTGTATCGCAGAACTCCACGATCGCTCGCATCGAATTTTTGATCAGTTCAAACAACATGTGATGCAGATGGGAAGCAACATAAGTGAATCTGAGATCCACCTTCCCGAATAATCGCACCTCCGGGGCCACACTATAATGCACAAGGCAGAGATTTCGCGCATTCGCTATGGCATCCTGTGCCACCTCGGCGGGCGAACACTTTTCACAAATCAGTCCAGCGTAGCCCGGCCTGGATTCTTGATGCAGAGCGACGTGTTGTCCAATCAGCATCCGAATTCCGATGCGAGACATGTAGAAGCAGTCCAGAAACTCCTGCACCTCGGCATTGAGGTCATCTGATCCCAGCGTCTGCTTCAGCTCCTGGATACCTTTAGCCATAATGGAAACGACATTATTGTGGCGCTGTTTGATGTCCTCAAGGAGGCTTGCGAACTGCCATTCCTCATCGGTGTTTTCGGGACGAGGCTGCTCGAGGAGTATTTGAAGAGAAGTCTTATACATGTCCCGAACCAAACTCACCGAGGGCATATTAGATAGACCGAAAGGCAGGTTCTCCAATTCCTTGATGCGGTGGGAGAGCCGAACAGGAAGCTCTTGGTGCAGGAATTGAGCGGCAATGAGAAGGTTTTCCTTCGAGGGATTCGATCCAAATTCAAACAACTGCTTGAGAGTAACTGCCCGCTGCTTGAACTGAGCCAGGTGTTGGATCTTATCAGATAAGCCCTTGGCACCAGTCGCGATCATGCTAACAAGTTCAGAAGAAAATCAACATTTAAAGTTGCTACCTTAACTTTCGCTTCGTTCGCTGAACTGGCTTCCTCAGAAGAGGGAAGGAGCTCTCGATTTGGCTGCTCACCCCCCAAGGGAGAGAGGATAGCCGAAAGCCAAGTGAGCAGTGGCATTCGGTCGAATACGGTCTGATAATCCGCGTATGGAAAACATCTTAAACATCAGGCAGGTTTGTAGCGGAGAGAATTTACATCATCCTTTTGATAATCCTCTGAGCCTGTTCGCGGGTCAAACCCAGCGGACGGTGGGCCAGGGGGCCGCCTTCGTCCAACACGGGCTCGAGTTGGTCGAGAGAAGGAGCATCCTTTTGAAAGAAGAGACCGATGTAGATTTTATCGCCCCACATCATGGCTTTCTCACAAGCGGCTTTCCAGTCGCTGGGGTCGTGCCTCTCGTCCTCGAGCCGTTTGATGCGCGGCCGAAAAAAGGTATAGTCGTTGTCATGATTGAACGTCACACAGGGGCTGAAGACGTCAATCAGGGCAAATCCCTTATGCTGGATCGCCTTCTTCATGAGTTCCATGAGATGTTTGGGATCCCCACTGAAGCCGCGCGCGACGAAAGTGGCCCCGTTCATGATTGCCGCCGTGATGGGATTGATCGGCGGCTCAACGCTGCCAAAGGGTGTACTTTTCGTCTTCATGCCACTGCAACTGGTTGGAGACACCTGTCCGGTCGTTA
>QHZP01000058.1 GCA_003224715.1 Acidobacteriota bacterium
CCTGGTAGCGGATGGGGTCATGTACCTGAGCTCGTCCTGGAACCGAGTGTTTGCCATCAACGCCGTCACCGGCAAGGAGCTCTGGCATTATTACTATCCGCTCCCCAGGAATTTCGGGTTAAGTTATGGACCCTGGAATCGAGGGGTGGCACTGGGTCACGGTCTCGTGTTCATGGGGACGATCGATAACCATTTGCTTGCTCTGGATGCCGGAACGGGCAAGGAAGTATGGAACGTCAATATTGAGAGCATGTCGCTCTGTGGATGCAACATTACGGGGGCGCCGCTGGTGGTTAAAGACAAGGTGATCGTTGGAGTGACCGGGGGAGATTCGGCTCATCGCGGCTACATCAACGCCTTTGACGCCAAGACCGGAAAACGAGCCTGGCGCTTTTGGACCATTCCAGGGCCCGGCGAAAAAGGGCATGAGACCTGGCCGGGTGACAGTTGGAAGTACGGAGGTGGTTCGAGCTGGATGACCGGTTCTTATGACCCGGAACTGAATCTCGTTTACTGGGGCGTGGGTAACCCCGCGCCTGATTTCTACGGCGAAGTTCGCACCGGCGCCAATCTCTACACGGATTCCATAGTAGCCCTGGATCCGGATACGGGTCAATTAAAGAGGTATTATCAGGAAATTCCCCACGATGTCTGGGATTGGGACAGCGCTTATGAATGTGTTCTGCTGGATATTTCCCTGCAGGGAACCCTGCGCAAAATATTGGTTAATCCGAATAAAGGGGGATACACCTGGGTGCTGGACCGGACCAACGGGAAATTCATTACCGCCTGGCCGCTGGCCGAGAGCATCAATTGGATCAAAGGAATTGACGCAGAGGGAAATCTGCTGGGGCGCAGTGAGCCGCTCATCGGTAAGCCAACCCTGGTTTGTCCTGCTATTGGAGGTGGGCGCAGCTGGAATCATGCTGCCTACAGCCCAAGGACAGGAATGTTTTACAGCACCGGCTTGGAATGGTGTCAAGAGCTCACGGTGCGGAAAGAAGATCCAAAGCCGGGGGCTGAGTTCATGGGAGCCGTTTTTGAATTCAGGAAGCCGCCCCAAGGAGAGGCAGGAGGACATTTTGACGCCTACGATCCAGTGAGTGGAAAAAAACATTGGACGTATAAATCCAAGTATCCTTTGCTGGCCTCGGCTTTGGCAACGGGGGGTGATCTTGTATTTACCGGCGATCCGGAAGGAAATTTCCTCGCTTTTGATGCAAGAACCGGGGAAAAAGTCTGGAGCTTCAATACAGGATCAGGCCATCGAGGGTCCCCCATAAGCTACTCTGTCGGTGGCAAGCAATACATCGCGGTGCCTTCCGGTTGGGGATCTGCCGTGGCCGCTCTTTTCCCGCAAATCTGGCCTGAAACCGAAGACTTCCCGGGGGGCTGCACCCTTTTTGTTTTTGCGCTGTCGGAGTCGTAGTGCGACCTCAAGCTGCCATTTCAGGAATACGATGAGGTATTGCATTTCCATTTGCGCTCGTACTCTTGCTCCTGCTCTTGCTCAGCTTTCTGCTCGCCGGTAAGAGCACGAGCAAGAGTATGATGACGCTTTCGCAAAGAATTGGTTCACAGCACGTCCTGCTACTTCCTGAACCATGCAGACATCCAAGCCCAATCTAGCCGTTCAACTTTCTGCCGCTCTCTTGTTTCTGGCGCTTGGCTCCTGGGGGTACGCTTTGACACAGACGACCCAGAGCCGCCCTGCGATCAATCTCTCGGACCAAAAAATCATTGCCGCCGGCAGCACCACTTTTGCCGCGAGCTGCTCTGTAGGATACTGTCACGGCAAAGAGGGACGTGCCGCTAGAGGTCCGCGATTGCGAGGAAAGGCTTGGGACAAAGAGTATCTCTTCAAGGTCATTTCCGAAGGGATCCCTAATTCTTCCATGCCTGCCTGGAAAAATAAGCTTTCTGAAAAAGAAATCTGGGAGGTGGTTGCCTATATCATGACGCTTTCAAAACTAACTTCCGACTCAGCCGAAGCGCCCACTCCCACGCCCAGGTCAGCCCCTGCGGAAACAGCGCCGGTAGGGACCGAAAGTAAGAGACAGTCCCAACCGCAGAAAGCAACTTTCTATCCTGCAAGCTCCGAGATTACCGGGATTGTGGGTGATCCAGAGAAGGGGAAGGAACTGTTTTTTGATTCCAATAACGATCTTAATTGTGGGATGTGTCACAAGGTTCAGGGAGTAGGTAACGAAGTTGGGCCGGATTTGACTAAGAGCAAAGAAAAAACTGTCAGAGAGCTTTTCAAGGATATTGTACTCCCCTCGGCTGTGATATCTCCGGAGCGCCAGCTATTGAGAATTACAACCAAATCGGGCGAACAAATGGAAGCCCTAAAAGCAGGCGAGAATGATTTAGAAATTAAACTCTACGACGTAGGGAGTCTTCCACCTGTCTTGAGAACCATCCCCAAGGGCGAAATTGAAAAGCGACAACTGGAAAACCGTTCGGCCATGCCGGGCAAGTACGGTGAGATTTACACCTTAAAACAATTGTTGGACATTATCGCGTTTTTGAAGTCGGGAGATTCACCAATTTCAACCCGTGTTAGCATGAAGGATCTATTCTGAAAAGGAAGGAGGCCCCAAATGAATTCTCGCAAACATTGGATAGTCATGGCTTGGGCGGTGTTCACGACTCTAGCCTGCTCTACTACCAAGGGACCTGAGCCTGGAGCGGGTGCACGTCCTCGCTTTGTCTTCATCAGTAACAGCAACTCTCCATTTTGGGATGCGGTGCGCGTAGGTCTGGATGACGCCGCCAAGGAATTTAATGTGGAGGTCGAGCTAATCCGCAACGACGGTTCAACGGGCGGCCAGATCCGTCGCTTAGAGCAGGTAGCCGCGCAAAGCGAAGTTAAGGGAGTGATGGTGTCAGTGGTTGAGCCGAGTGCCAGTGGAATCATTGACCAAATGAAGTTCCTCCGGGCTAAGGGCGTGCATGTCATCGCGGTGGATTCTGACGGACCCATAGAAAGTCGTGAGGCTTATATTGGCACCAACAATTTAGAAGCCGGTCGTAATTTGGGAAAGGCGGCTGCTCAACTTTTGCCTCAGGGCGGCAAGGCCATCGCCTTTGTAGGCACTCGATCCGCTCAGAACGCTCAGGAACGAGTGAATGGATTTAAGGAAGGAGCGGGTGACAAGATTCAGGTCATCGATGTCATGGAAGACTCGAGTGACGTTAACAAGGCGCGGCGCAATGTGGCTGCGGCCATGCAAAATCACCGGGACGTGAAAATGCTTGTGGGGATCTGGTCCTACAATGCTCCGGCCATTGTCGATGAAGTGAAGGCAGCGGGAAAACGTGCGAAACTGAAATTGGTGAGCTTTGATGCCGAGCCCAATACCCTGCTGGCTCTCAAAGAAGGGATGCTGGATGTGACTGCCGTCCAAAATCCTTATCGGATGGCTTACTTGGGTGTAAAGGTCTTGAAGGCCATGGTTGACGGAGACCAGGCCGGGGTGACATCTGTCGTCGGAGAAAACGGAATCAAGGACACGGGAATCCGCCTGGTCGTCCCCGACGATTCAAAAAGTGTGACCAGTGAATTCCTGGTGCACTTCTCCGATTTCAAAAAGGATCTGGATGCCAAGGGTTTGACCACTTCATGAGCTCTCCCGAAATTCTTGGGGGACAGCGTGCCTGGCGTTCCTTTTTGCGGACGCAGGAATTTGGTCTGACCCTGGCTAGTTTAGTTGTCTGGTTGACGATTCTCGCCCTGGACCCGCAGCATAATTTTGCCTCGCTGGAGAGCACCCGTTTGCTCCTCCGGGAAGGCGTGCTGCTCGGAATCTTTGCCATTGGGGCTGCGATTGTCATCATTGCCGGAGGCATTGATCTTTCGGTGGGGTCAGTCATTGCCTTTACAGGCGTAGTCTGTGCCATGCTTTTTCGATCTCTTGGGGGTGAAAGCCTGGTAGCTCATCAACCCCTTCCATTCTGGATTCTGCTGACGTCCATCCTCCTAACTCTTCTGACCGGCCTGCTTATTGGTGCGTTTCACACCCTTCTGGTAGTCAAGCTGGACTTACCTCCGTTTATTGCCACGCTGGGAACGCTGGCTGGTCTCCGCAGCGTGGCCAAGGTCCTTTCCAATGATGCCAAGATTCCTGTCAATAATGATGCCTTCCGCGCTCTCTATACCGTTTGGTGGGTTCCGATACTGATTCTCGTCCTGGTGGCGGTTGGAACAGCTGTGTTGATGGGACGCACCCAAGTGGGTCGCCATTTGTATGCCCTGGGTGGGAACGAAGAAGGGGCTCGTCTCAGTGGCCTGAGGGTGGGTCAGCTCAAGCTCATTGCCTATTCGATGGCTGCGCTCCTTTCTGCCATCGTAGGTATTCTTTATGCCGCCCGCCAAGGTCAGGGGGATGCAGAGAGCGCCGTGGGTTATGAATTGAACGCTATTGCCGCCGCCGTGGTGGGAGGCTGTAGGCTGCGTGGTGGCATCGGTACGATTGGTGGAACAGTGTTGGGCGTGACTTTCTTAACCATCGTCGTCAATGGCATTGCCAATGTCATTAAGGTCGATTCCACCCAGTGGGAGGGGCTGGTCATGGGAGTTGTGCTGATTCTGGCTATGGGAATAAATCGACTTCGAAAAGAAAAAGATTGAAAACGTGAAGCGTGAAACGTGATGCGTGAAACGTGATAAGAACTGACCCACCTGTCACACTATGAACGTTGAACCGCTTCAAATTCCAGCTTTAACAACGCATGGCAGGCAGAACAGAAAAGTGTGACGTCCGGCCCTTCTCCCTCGTCCACTTGAAAGAGATCCAGGCTTTCACAAACAGCACAAGCGGTGGTGGGGGCCAGCGAATCGCGCTCTCCAGCAGGGATTGCTACCTCATGGAATTGTTTTCCGAGCGGAATGGTGGCAAGCTCGAAGGTCGAATAACAGCTTCCGCAAAGATGGTTGAAGCAACATTTTGGTTCGCAGGTATAAGTGATATCTTTGGAACCGCAATTGGGACAGGCCACAGATAAGGGTACCAGCAACATTCAGGCGTTTCCCTTCTGGACCTGCTTTTTCTGAGCATGCAGCCCCAGGACTAGACGAATTTCCTCATAGCTGACATCTGGGGGGAGAAGGGTTTTCACAAACGTCAGGCGCTCACCGCCTGAGCGAGCCAGTACTTCTTCAATCAGAGCAATGCGCTCCTGCGAAAGCTGCCGACTCAAGTTGATGGCGCGCCCTTCTTTCATCAATCGCTCCAAATGGCCAAAAATCGTGGACGCGGCTAAACCCCGCTCCTTGCCAATTTCTGCCACTGTCTTCCCCTGCTGCCATAACGTCCAGGTCACCTCACAGCTATTGCCAAGGGGTTCACGGGGAGTTGACGACTGAGAGTCGGATACAGGGGTCGTGGAAACCGGTGTAGCTTCAGGATGATGCTTCAAGAAAGTCTCGATGACAGCTAGCGTCTGCTCTCCATACATTTCAATCTTACGCTCGCCGCAGCCCCTGACACTCAGCAACTCTGAGGGGCTTCTGGGCAAACACCGGCTGATGGCCTTAAGCGTTTCGTCATGGAAGATGATATAGGGGGGAAGATTGGCCGCAGACGCCATCTTTCGCCGCATCTCACGCAGCGCTTCAAAGAGTTCCTCATGATAGGGCGAGTCTGAATTCTCCGGGGGGCGTGTCACAACAAACTCATTTTCACCGGACACAGGCGGAAAAACCAGGGAGATTGGTGTCTTGCCGAGCATCGCTCCACGGCCCTCTCTAGTGAGTTTAACCAATGGGTAGTCTGTCCCTTCTATCTGCAAGAGCTTCGATTCCACCAAAGACTCCAGGATCGAAAGAACCTGTGGCTGGGTAAACTCGGCGAGAATGCCATAGGTCGACAATCGATTCAGTCGCAATACTTCGAGGGCCTTGACCTTAGAGCCGGTCAACACCTGAGCCACCCGCATTTTTCCATATTGACCCTTCATGCGGGCTACACAGCTCAAGACCTTTTTGACAATCAACACTTCTTCTTCAGTTAAGGGGCGAGCGGGCGGCCTCTCCCCTTTTTCCATGCAACTGGAGCAATTGCGACAATTACTCTGGGTCACGCTTTCCCCAAAGTATTCCAAAATGAAGCGCCTCAAACATTGCTGCGTGTAAGCATACTCCACCATTCGACGCAGTTTTTGCCTCTCAAATTGGGCACGCCGTTCGATCTCGGCGTAATTGATATTCAATCTGGAAACGGGCACACGTTGCAAGATTCTCAAACCGCGACCGCGAAATGGAGCTCGATACTCTAAGCTCCCGGAATTATGGAGTGCGGCCAGAGCTCTTCTTAACTGGTCCAGGGAGAGATTCAAGTCCTCCGCCATAGATTGCAAATCAAAAGCAAGCGTTTTGTCTTTAGAAGCGCCCAGTACATCCATGCAGTACGACACGATGTCCTTTTGTATAGGGGCCCCGTGTTCCAGCCGTTGGAGCAAGCTTTTCGGATCGACGCGCGGTATGACTTTCGCCTGATGCTCTCCCTCTCTGCCGCGCTCTATCATGCCGGCCTTTTCCAGGATTTTGAGGGCCGAGGACATCGCCATCTCACTCGCTTTGGCGTGGCTCAACTGCTCGGCCAAAGCTTTGAGCGTGATTTCGATTTCGTCCGTCCCGACGGCACAGAGCTGCTGATAGACCTCCTCTATCACAGCGCGCGGAGGATAATTGCCATCGATAAAAAATTCCTGAGTAAAGGTGTCGGCGTAGTTGAAGAGCAACAAACAGGTGGAGGGCTTACCATCGCGTCCGGCACGACCCACTTCTTGATAGTAGGCCTCCAGAGATCCGGGGATATCATAATGTACGATGAATCGCAGATCAGACTTGTCAATGCCCATGCCGAATGCGTTGGTGGCGACGACTATGGGCAACGTCCCATGCATGAACTGATCCTGCGTCGACTTCCGCTCCGCCATTTCCATACCAGCATGATAACTCCCTGCCTTGTATCCGTAAGTCCGTAATCCAGAGGCTACTTCGTCCACCTGCTTGCGAGTGGCAGCATAAATGATTCCGCATTGAGGCTCAGGTCGGAGCAGAAAAAAAATAGCCTGCATCTTTTCTTTGTCATTCTCAACCTGTCTCACCTGAAAATGCAAACCAGGACGATCAAAACCGGTGACAAGAGTGAGAGGTTCGTTTAATCCCAGTTGCTCGATAATGTCTCGGCGAACCTCAGGTGTGGCAGTAGCCGTGAGGGCGGCAGTCGGCGGATGGTTCAGCTTTGTAATAACTGCTTTGAGGCGCAGGTAATCCGGGCGGAAATCGTGTCCCCACTCTGAAACACAATGGGCCTCGTCCACCGCCAAGAGCGAAACGCAACAAGCCTGAATGCCCTCCATGAAACTTGAATTACGAAAACGCTCAGGCGCCACATAAACCAGCTTGAATCCGCCTTCGCGGACCTGCCACAACCTCTGTTGCTGCTCGGAAGGACTCAAGGTGCTGTTAATGAAAGTGGCCGGAATTCGATTCTGTGTCAGCGTGTCCACTTGATCCTTCATCAAAGCAATCAGCGGAGAAACCACCAGCGTCACACCCTCCAAGAGCAGGGCCGGCAACTGGTAGCACAGAGACTTACCGCTTCCCGTGGGCATGACGGCCACCACGTCGCGGCGTGACAGAAGCGCCTCGATGATTTGTTCCTGCCCTTCGCGAAAGTCCGCAAAGTGAAACTTGTCCCTTAAGATCTGGAAGCGTTCATCTTTCATTTGGAACGAGAACTATCAAAGGACAAAAGTACTACCTTCCGTGCAAATTCTCCCCTGAAAATCCCCTCCTGGGAGGGGCAGAAGGCGTCAGCCTTCGGGGTGGGTCTTTCGGTTGGGGACAACCCACCCCTGCACCCCTCCAACGGAGGGGAATAATTTTCATGCGGTGCCGCTCCAAGCGGCGTGGACAACTCCCATGAAAATAGCAGAAATCCGAGCCCCGACCGTCATGAAAATGCGGTACCGAGCCGCGACCGTAAGGAAGCGGTTGAGGCAACCTGCCGGGTTTGGCCCTCCCTGTGTCATGAAACGTCTGCTGGTAGTCTTGGAGTCAGCGCTCTAACGCGCGGATCTCTCCCTCGCCCGTGGGGAGAGGGTGGTCCGCCGGAACCAGAATTGCTCCTCGGACCCTTCAGCCCAAGATGGTTCTTATTGTAACGGTAATTTCAATGGGAGAGCACGTTGAAAGTATGAGTCCGTCCCCGGCTGGGGCCCTGGACCGAGGGGACCGCGAAATCGACGCGCCGCATTTACCTGCCTCATTTGGCTCTCGGCATGGCGGCGTCGAGGAACGCCGTGACCGTGGATGCCACGAGGAGAAGGCTCCGACTCTTTTGGGCGAGAACTCTACGGAGCTTGTCAAATCTGAGATTGCGCCAGGGGAGGCGCAGGCGCGTCGAACCCGCGCCGACTAGGATTTGGCGGGGTCTTCACTTGGACGACGAACGCCGGCCGTGTAGATCGACACGTTCGATATCTTTTTTCGAAATGTTTGCCGGCTATGGGGTGACTCTTCCCTGAGGACTTCAGTAGAGACGCACTTCTGATAGAAAACGACATCCTGGATGGAGAAGATATTGTGCCAGGCTTCCGCTGTAATCTGGCAGACGGATTTGAATCACTCGTGCTGCCAGATTGCCATAGTTTCAGCCCCTACTTCGTCTGGGCGACTTCGGCACCGTTTTGCTTCATCAGCGGCCCTGATTCCAGGATACTGCCCTTAAGCAGATCGGTCTTTAGTTCGAATTTTTGTTTGGCGAGCAAGCTGACCTCAGTCTCGAAGGTTTTGTATCCAGGCAAAGTGATCTTGAAGTGATGCTTCCCGGGAGCCAGCAGGAGCCATTGGCCGGGCCCATCAAATTGATCGACGAAACCGACAAAACGATCATCCACAAAAACTGCCGCCCGGTTTGGATGAATCAACATCTTCACTTCGGCAGTTACTTCTGGATATTGAGCTTGCGGGTCCTTTGCCATGGCAACGTTTACTATGTGCTTTTGCCCAGGCTCGAGAAGGACTTTCTGAGTAAAGTCCTTAAATCCGGCCTGGCGGACTGCAATCTCATGCTCCCCTGGCAGAAGTAAAACCTTCTTCGACCCCTTCAACTCTTTGAGATACCCTACATATTGGCCATCTACCCAAACTCCAGAAGTCTTCTCAACTTTAGAAGCCCCGACGAACTCGATTTCACCCAGGATATCGTTGGCGGCATAGAGACTAGTGCTGAGGAACAATAAGGAACAAAACCATAAGATGATGCTGCATGATTTCTTGAATAGACCTACCATAGTTTCCTCCTCCTAAAGAGTCGACAATTTGATATTAAATTCAGAATCAGAGAATGAGAAGTACTTTCTGTATCGCGAATTGGCATGACCACTTTGCAACGATCGCAGCAAGAAGCCTGCCACTGTGTGCCAATCCGTCTTCCTACAATCAATTCAACGATTTAATGAGCATGATCCTTTGTGAATGAGCTTCAAGTTTTTGTCAAAAAAGTAAATTATGCTCCTGACAGGAAATAATTGCTTTAAAGTTAGTATCGCCTTTGGCGCTCAAGCATTTAATTGACTCGCACTCGCGGAATGCCTTTGAGGTATGCTCGTTTTCATTAGACCCATGCTTCAGCGCGAGGTAGTCTCGCCCACAATTATTTCTGGTCCGGGTGCGCGTGCCCACCGTGTGATGGGCACGACTTTTCTCACACCTTCAGTGCAGGGCCGGTTGTCCGAATCGGCAGGAGACCCATCACGAAGGCTACTCCTTCTACCCCGGAAGCTGTGAAAAAATTCAAACCCGCTGGAGATCGGGAAAGAATTGGGAGAGACGGGCCTCCTAGCCCAGCAAGTCCTTGCCCAATGAGGCTCGGCGGGAGCCTCGCCCTCCCCAGGGGGATTTTCAAAGGGGCACCGGCTTTTGAATTCGTGAAAATCCTGGAGTGACTTCCAGCCTCAGGTAAAGGTAAAATTCCAGCAATTTTTCGAATTTAACGAATGGAGAACATTATGTTTATTTGCCGATGCAAGCTATTCCTGTTGGTACTGCTAGTGGGGTTTACTTCAACTGAGGCTGGAGCCGTGGAAGCCGTTTCCCTGGCTCTCAGCAAAGACGCCTACAGGGTGGGCGAGATAGTTCAGTTGCGGCTGACTTTGAAAAATGACACGGGGACTAAAGCAGTCATTTCAGGAACCGTGATGGTCAAAGTCGCCGGGGGTGTTGAAATGGCGCGTGTGACGCTTCTTAAAGACGTTTCTTTGGCGCCTGGCGCCAATTTTGAATCGGGTTACCGCGAGATCTGGAAGATTCCCCAAGATGCTTTGTTGGGACTTTACGACCTGGAGTTCAGTTCAAGCGGTATAACTTCTCCAATCGTGACGCATTTTGTCGCCTATCGTCAGGATTTGGCGCTAGAACTTCTCGAAACAGAGCGGAAGCAGTATGTAGCCGGCGATATCATTCGTGTTCGCGCCATCATTAGAAATTTAGGACAAGCACCGTTGCGCCATTTGAAATTGGTTCTAGGCCGTGGCTATCCCTGGATCAGCGGCTTTGGCAGAGGCACCAGCATCTCCGGAGCTCCCCCGGAACAAGTGTACACTTATCCTAAGCCCATCACGCTGCAACCCGGGCAGGCTGTAACGACAGAGTGGTTTGACACGATGAGAGCTTCCCTTCCCGGACAAGACCGACCCGATATTTTCAATATGTTTGGTTGGGTCAGCGACAGTTCGCAAAAGGACCTTTACGATTTAGAGCAAACCAACACGTTCGCAGTGCGGCCCTGGAATTATGTCGGTCCTCTGCCCTACCATCCCTATCAGCATCTCTATAAATTCCTTGACCAAACCGACTATCGTGGGGTGGCTTATCAAGAGATTGACCAGTACGACGATACCTTGCCTGCGGATACGCCCAAACTGGGCAGCTGGATGGGATTCTGCCCGCATTACGACGATGAGATGGCCTACCTGCCCTTAGTGCCGCGATCGCAAAAATCGAATGTGCCGTTTCATCTGGTTCAAATGACGGCCGGCGACGGCAACGTAGAATCGATCCATCGCTATGTGGATGGCATCAGCAACGCACCGGATTGGCACACACTGGGGTACTTGCGCTACTACGAAACACTCCACGCTTCGGAAATATTTGGCGTCAAGGCAGGCAGGGACGCCACTCACCTGGGACTGCCGGATGGTGGTCTACTGCCCATCTTCGAGGACACGAGCGGCAAGAATTTCTTCATGTTCACTACAGGAACGGACCATACCCCTTACAGTTTTGCTTACAAGAAAAACCTGGCCTATAACCGCGAAGCGATCATTCAGACACTGATTGAGCTGATCAAAAAGAACATGCCGGAAGACATCTACACTCCTCATCCGGACGAAGGCCACGGAGACCATCGGACCACGACGTTCTTTGTCTTGGAAGCTCTCAAGCGAATGCGTAAGGAAAGCGGCTACGAGCCTCGCATCCACGTTTTCGTGGCCTACGGAGCCGGCGACTTTCCTAAGGCCCAGTACCGCTACGAACCTGAGTCCATCCAATTTACGGATCGTACCCTCTTGAAGCTTCATTTCGCTTCGGATTCTTCTAACCTTTCCCGCATCGATTAAAGCCGGTTCCACGGGGAGCAAGCCCAAGGGGGAAATCAGTCAATCCGAAGGCGACCGGGCCTATGCAAACGCAAACTGGCCATGGGAGTCGATCCCGAAGAGGTTTTTCAGGCCATTGCCGAATACCGGGGAGACAAGAAGCCCGCTGGACCGCTGAAGGCAATAGCTAGCAGTTTTATTCACGGGCACGCTCAGGAAGTTCCTTTGGCTGATTCATTTGGCCGCTTCTCAACGGATTTGACGACAATGCCGCACTG
>QHZP01000484.1:0-547 GCA_003224715.1 Acidobacteriota bacterium
AACCAGATGGCCTGGTTCTTTTGCCCCGGAATGTTGTTGTAAAGATCGGGAATTGAGAATGGAAACCCGCTGAACAGCTTAGTCTGGCGCTTCGGCATAAGAGCGTCGGCGTACCATCCCGGCCCAAGTGAAGTGGCCTCGTAGCCAGTTGAAGCACGGCGCACCGGGACATACCACTCTTTGAAGATTTGCAGGTACCGGCCTGCGATGCGAGCGCCACTGGAATGCTGGAGCTCGAGAAAAGTTACATCGATATCGTCCACTGGCTGCAGCGATTCGATGATGAGTTGAAAGGCTACAAACTCGTTGCGGGCCGCCTTGAGAGTCACGTTGCGGGCCTTTCCATCCCACACCAGATTCCTGGAACGAAAATCGCCCACAGGATAATCCTTGTGGATATCCGTTCGACCCTCAATGAATAGCTTCCCGGTAAGTGGGTTGATTCGCACTCCATCGCCTACGGCCCATAGCTTAACCGCCGGCGAGTCAGCCCAACAACAGGTTGCGAAGTCGAATGAACCCAGCAATAGAAATAGAGCGAGCCAAA
>QHZP01000484.1:560-4326 GCA_003224715.1 Acidobacteriota bacterium
TTAAGTTTCACGGAAATCACTAGACATAACTAGCAAGGTCACCTTCAGACTTTTAGAGTACGGTGGCTTGACGCCGCTTTTCTTAGCCTGCGGCTCGACGCAGGCCCCGCCGAAGGCAATCCCAAATCTCTGACTTCGAAGACGAAAGATCGCTCTTGCGCTGGCGGAACCGCGACTGCCTGCGGCGGCGTGGCGTCAAGCCGCCCACCTACCAAAGCGGCGTCAGGCCGTCGCACGCAAAAAAAAGTTTGCCACTCAAACCATTTTCGATTACACATAGCTGAATTTGATTTCCTTGCTGAGGGTAATTTCCTTATGGCTCATACTAACTCTATTAGTCATTCGACCATTAAGCTTCCCTCTCCGCACGATTGGAGAACAACCGACGCGGATGAGATTAACAAACGCCGTTTCCGTGCCCAAACGGAGTCGCCTCGGATCACGAATTTGGATCCTCGCTATCCGATCTTTTCGAACTTTCGAGTGAGCTCTGCCAGCGGCATGACCTACAACGTTGAAATCCGTAGCCTGTCTCAGGGCTTTTACGCATGTAATTGCGTGGACTTTCGGATCAATGGTCTGGGAACTTGCAAGCACATTGAGGCCACCATGTTTTACCTGGAAAGTCGTTATCGCCGTCTTTTTGGCGAGGCTCGGAAAAAAGGTTCGTCTCGAATCGATATTGTGCCGGATCACCGTTCTGAGACTCTCTGTATTGAGGGCAAAAGGAATGGTATGCCCGACCCTCTGAAAAGCTTATTCAGCCGGGACGGACAACTCCAGGAGAAGGACCCGGAGCAAGCTTTGGAGGATTTAGGAAAGCTCCAGATTCCTGAACTGCGCATCTCGCAGGAAGTAACTCCCTGGCTTGAAACTAGAAACCAAATCCAGGAACGAAAGGGTCTCCTTCGAGAGTATGAACAGAAGGTACAGTCAGGCGAATGGCCGGCTCAGGAAACGCTGTCGCCGCTTTATCCCTACCAGCGTGAAGGAATGTTGCATCTGGCTTTTAAGGAGCGAGCGCTTCTGGCGGACGAAATGGGTTTGGGAAAAACCATTCAGGCCATTGCGGCTTGTGCTCTTTTACATCGGTTAGGAAAGGCATCGCGTGTCCTGGTAGTTACTCCTGCTTCACTGAAGACCGAGTGGGAGGAACAAATCCAGCTCTTTACCAAGTTGTCCTACCAACTGGTTTTTGGAGCACGCCACAAGAGATTGGAGCTTTATTCCTCCCCGACGTTTTTTACACTGGTCAATTACGAACAAATGTTACCGGATTCACTGGACGTTAATTTGAGACTCAAGCCCGACGTGGTTATTCTGGATGAAGCCCAGCGCATCAAGAATTGGAATACCAAGACAGCTCAGGCCGTAAAGCGCTTGCAGAGCCGGTATGCCTTTGTGCTAACCGGGACGCCTATTGAGAATAGAATTGACGAGCTTCACTCCTTAATGGATTTTCTCAATCCTGCCGTTCTTGGTCCTCTGTTTCGTTTCAACAGGGAGTTTTATGAACTGGATGATCGCGGCCGACCCTCCGGTTACCGCAATCTCGATCAGCTCCATGCTCGTATTCGGCCTTTCATGTTGCGCCGGCGCAAGGCAGACGTGGAAACGGAACTGCCGGACCGCACCGACCGCACTTTCTTCGTCTCACTCAGCAACGAGCAAAAAACCCTCTATTACGAGCATGAGCAGCAAGTGGCCCGACTAGCTCACATTGCCAAGCGACGGCCGCTCACTCAGCAGGAATCCGAGAAGTTGATGCGCGAACTCGCTATGATGCGTATGGTCTGCGACACCAATTACATTCTTGACCCGAAAGAACGCGCCTGTCCCAAGTTGGCTGAGCTTGAAAAAATTCTAGAGGAATGTCGCGAGAACTCGGACGTAAAGGTTCTGGTGTTCTCAGAATGGGAACGGATGCTGGAGCTGGTTCGCGAACTCTGCCAGCGCCTGGGCCTAGGCTACTCCTGGCATACCGGGTCGGTGCCTCAGCGTCGACGAAGGGCTGAGATCTTGCTCTTTAAGAATGACCGCAATTGCCGAGTGTTCCTGAGCACGGATTCTGGAAGCACGGGTTTAAATTTGCAGAATGCTAGTGTGGTCATTAACTGTGATCTGCCCTGGAACCCAGCCCGCCTGGAACAGCGCATTGCGCGAGCTTGGCGTAAACACCAGACACAAGCGGTCACGGTGATTCACCTGGTTTCGGAAGGGACGATCGAACATCGGATGTTGGAAACGTTGGCCACCAAACAAGCCCTGGCCGATGGCGTTCTGGACTTGCGGGGCGATCTCAAAGAGATCAAGCTCAGAAGCGGAAGGCAGGCTTTGCTGTCGCGTCTACAGCAACTGCTGACAACACCGCCTGTTTCCGCGCCGGCAGCAGTCTCTTCCAAAGGGATATCACTACCCACAGACCCCTGCCTCGCTTTTAGTCAACTAGCCAGCGAGAAGCTGGGCAGCGCCCTGGTTCGTTGCGAAGAGCGCTATCCGCTTCAGGGAGCGCACTCCGTCCTGGTAATAGTAGTCCGCGGGGACGCTGTGCTGTGGCACGAAAAGCTCGTCTCTTTGCACCAAGAGTTATTTGGGGAAGGCGATGACATCTCCCAGGTCAAGCTGGAAGTCATAGACCAGTCCACTGACGAAGCTCTTCAGCGGTTGATAGCAGTGGGCCTGGTGACTCCGGCAGTCCGCGCCACGCGCGCTCTTTACCCGACTGGCGAAGAAGCAACATCGCCTCTTTCCGAGGCGGAACGGCAAAAGGCCCTGGCGCATCGCCATCAGGCCAATCGCAAACTCAAGATGGCGCACTTGCTGGCAAGTGGAGATCTTCTAGAAGAAGCACACGATGCGATGCAGCAGACAATGCTTGTGCTAGGCCGGGCATTGGCCGTCGAAAATCGCTCGCCCGAGCCTGCTGAATTTCAGGACCTTCTGGTTCCACCAACATCGTTGTTTTGGGGAGAGGCTTTACCCGTCATCCGCGAATTTGTGGCCACATCAGACTCACCGCTGAGTCCAGTGGCCGACGTGCTAAAAGACCTGCTCGCTTCCTCTTGATCTTGCCTGCTACCCGTAGGATGCGTTAGCCGCTGTTGGGCGTAACGCATCGATCGGTTTGCGTCCGGAAGCCGACAGGTGCGTTACGGCAAACTACGCCTAACGCACCCTACAGAGTACGCTATCTCAGAAAATATGATACGTCTTTCATTTTCATTCGTGCTCGTGCTCCTGCTCTTGCTCGACTGTCTGCCGACTAATCTAATCGAGTAAGAGCACGATGATGTTTTCGCCATCAATTGGCCTGGAAACCGAAGGACTTTCGTAAACGTATTCATGAAATTGAATACTTGGGGATTCGCAGCAACCCTACACCACGTCCCGACAGGCGGCTGTAGGAGACTGCCTTTAGCGGCGGCTTAATAGCTCAGCATAGGTTCGCTGAAAGGGCTCGCCGGCATTTCTCTGCAAAACCCGGAGCGATTTTGCTGAACCCATCATTTGGAAAGTCGTCATGGAACGGGCGTATTCCTCGGTAACCTCTCTTTCTGTTAAGGAGTGCCCAAGCGGGTCGGTTGCGTTAACCATCCACAGCGGGCGCGGCGCCAAACAACTGACGAGATCAGTCAAATCATAGGATCGCAATACGCCGGGGATCACGCTTTCAAATACGTTTCGATGAATTTTGTAGCTGACCACCGCATGGTAAGACACAAGCATGTTTTCCAGCGCCAGTTTCTTAATGCGATCGTCCAGCATT
>QHZP01000059.1:0-17905 GCA_003224715.1 Acidobacteriota bacterium
ATTCGATGTGCTTGAGGACTTAGCAACGAAACTGCATCCCGAGGGTCTTCGGGCCAGGTGAGAAGACGCAATGAAGCCTACGATCACCCGTGCCGGCGCTACAGCTAAGAAGAAAAAAGGGCTGGTCATTGTCAATACAGGCGACGGAAAAGGTAAAACTACGGCGGCCCTGGGCGTTGCTCTACGTGCCTGCGGGTATGGAATGAAGGTGATCATGCTTCAGTTCTTCAAGGGAAAGTGGAAGTACGGAGAGCTGCGCAGCGCACCCAAGCTGGAAACTTTTGAAATCCATCCCATGGGACAGGGCTTTACGTGGGAGAGCAAGGATATCCGAATCGATAAGGCCATGGTTCGCGACGCCTGGCAGGCGGCCAAAGAGAAGATACTGTCGGGAAAATATGACATTGTTATTCTGGATGAAATCAACTACGCGCTTAGCTACGACTTCTTGCCCGTTGAGGATGTGGTGGACTTTTTGAGAAATAAACCTCAGATGCTTCACGTGATCCTGACGGGACGGGATGCTAAACCCGAGATCGTGGAGATTGCAGATCTCGTAACGGAAATGCGAGAGGTCAAACACCCTTTTCAGCAGGGAATTTCGGCTCAGAAGGGCATCGAGTTTTAACTTTGGAGGTACCAGGTACCTGAAACTATAACCGCTGGCGAGATGAACGGGAAGCGCGGTGAAAGCCCGCCACTGCCCCGCAACTGTAAGCGACGGTAAAAGTCTGCGATAAGCCACTGCCCATCTGGGTGGGAAGGTGCAGACGGTTTTGGATTGTGTCGCGAGTCAGGAGGCCGGTCTTGTCAGCATTTCCAGTCCGCTCTTCCGAGGGCGAAGGAGGACACTATGCAGGCTCGCAGGCTTTACCGAATCTGTTTTTACTTGCTTCTGGTTCTTTCCCCTTTCATTCGAAGTCTTCCCCTACTCGCAATCCCCCAGAGTGCCCTTCAGGGCAGAGTCCTAGATCCGCAAGGAGCTGTTGTCTCCAACGCGAAAGTTACCCTGCTCCAAGGGACGAACACTGTCTCGACCGCGAGGACGAGTGAAAACGGGACATTCGCGTTTTCCGCGCTGGATACGGGCTGGTACTACGTTCGTGTCGAGGCGACAGGCTTCACCAAAAAGGACACTCCTTCCGTCTTCCTGGCGCGAGGAAAGACGGCCAACCTCGAAGTGTTGTTGCAGATTGGTCCTTTGCAGCAACAGATCGTCGTATCGGCCACCGGCACGGACTTGCCAAAATCCCAGGTTGGAGCCTCGGTCAGCGTAATTGACCGAGAACAACTTCAAGCGCTGAACAAGCTGGACGTCTTTGAATCGCTCCGCTTGGTGCCTGGTGTGCAGGTGGTGCAAACAGGTCAACGAGGCGGGACCACCTCGGTCTTCGTGGGCGGCGGAAATGCGGATTTCAACAAGGTGCTCATCGACGGCATTCCGGCAAACGATATCGGCGGGGATTTCACGTTTGCCACCCTTTCTACGGGAGCCGTGGATCGCGTGGAAATTCTTCGCGGTCCGAACAGCGTCCTATATGGCGCCGATGCACTGGGAAGTGTAATCAACATTACGACGCGTCGCGGCGGCTCGATCATCCCGGAGTTCATCTACTCGGGCGATGGGGGAAATTTCCGTACTTATCGACAGCAAGGATCCCTGGCGGGTGCTTTCCGGCAATTCGATTACTTTTCCGATTTCTCGCGCTTCGATACTCAGAACAGCCTGCCTAACAATTCCTTTCACAACGGAACCTATGCCGGAAATTTCGGATGGCAGGCGAACCCGACCTCCGGCTTGCGAGCAACAGTTCGACGGACCGCCGCCGCAGTGGGATTGCCAAACGCGATGGATTTCTACGGAATCCCAGACGATTCATTCCAAAAGGACCAGAACACTTATGTGGGTGTCACCGGGCAACACCAGACCACAGCACGTTGGCACAACCTGGTGCGCTACGCCTACACCAGGCTGGGCCTGAACTTTGTAAATCCATCTCCAACGGGAGAGGCCTTTGATCCCTTCGGTTTCGGGCCAAACTTTTTGGGCAACACTGTCAGCATTCGCGGCGCAAACGGCTTCAGCGCAACGGGCAGGGCAGTCCTGGATTTTGGCGGCGATTACCCTCAGCGCTTCAACGCCAGCACGACACGGCAATCAGTCTATGCCCAGTCGGATTTGAGTATCAGGCCTGACTTGGCCGCCTCGTTTGGGTTTCGCTACGAAAACGAGAGTGGATTTACTGAATTTGCCGGCTCTAAATCTCCCACCCACCGAAACAACTTCAGCTATTTCCTGGAAGCCCACGGCAGTTTGCGGCGTCGTGTTTACGCTGCAGCCGGGGTCGGATTCGAGGACAATGCCGTGTTTGGGTTTGCAGCCTCTCCTCGGGTGTCTCTGGCGTACTATCTTCGGCAGCCTTCTTCTGACAGATTTCTTGCCGAGACGAAGCTGAAATTCAACTTTGGCAAGGGCATTAAAGAGCCAAGCATTTTCAATGAGGGTTCCTCCCTGTTCCGGCTTCTCTCGCAGCTACCGCAAGGACCTGGCCTGATCCCGAAGTTCGGCGTTTCTCCGATGGGTCCAGAGCGCAGCCGTAGTTTTGACTTTGGTGTGGAACAAGGGCTTGCAGGTGGACGAGTGCGGCTAGGAGTCACCTTCTTTCACAATCGCTTCTTTGACCTGATTGAGTTCGTCACAAAAAGCGTTTTACCCCAGCTCTGCGTCCCTCCCGAGGTGGCGGCGGTAACGGCGTTCGGTGCGGCCATCAATTCTTCATCGTTTCGAGCGCGCGGGGCAGAGGCTGAACTTGAGGCAAGCTTGGGCCATGGGCTCCATTTGAAGGGTGCCTACACCTACCTGGATGCGGTGGTGACGAAGTCATTTTCCAGTAGTGCCTTGGAACCTGCCTTTAATCCAGCTTTTCCTGGTATTCCCATTGGAGCATTCTCGCCGCTGGTGGGTAATTCGCCCTTTCGCCGCGCTCGCCACTCAGGCAGCCTGCTCGTTGATTATGCCCGGCAACGATGGGGCGTTGCCCTGAGTGGATACTTTGTAGGTCGTCAAGACGACAGTACGTTTCTCTCCGACGCGTTCTTCGGCAATGCGCTGCTTCTGCCCAACCGACATCTGGACGATGGCTATCAGAAGATCGATTGGAGCGGATGGTACACGGTGAACGTTACGAAGCGGCTTCCGGATTTCCCGCTCTGCCACTGACCTTCCGCACGGGAATCCGGCTCACGCTGGGTGGGGAAGGATGGAGGCGAAAGTGACCGGCGCTTCTCCTCGTGGTGCCTCCGACCTGAAAACGGAAGCGTTTGCGCACCGGGTAATTGGAAGCACGCTTGTGCTTTCGTTTCCTCGCCCGGTTCAGGTAATGAGCTGGGCGGTCTTGAACGGAGGATTCCGGCCTCGGACTACCCACATCATCAATCATCACGTCCAAACCCATTCGCAAGCAAATGATGCAGCTAAAACCTTGCGACAGGTTGTCAGTCGCTTGAGACTTAGAGGCACGGTGGTCGGGATGATGACCGGAGTGGATGTCCGGCGTTATTCATTCGCTCGGGCCTGTTATCAGGACCTGCTTGCCTGTGCGATAGCGACTGCTGGATGCGGAAACCTCGCCTCGGTAGGAGAAGTAGGCAATTACGTGGAGGGTAAATCGGAGCCGAGTTGCGTAGGCACCGTCAACCTGGTCGTAGTTGTCAATTACCGGTTCACGCCCGAAGCCTTTCTGGAGGGGCTGGAGATCGCTACCGAAGCAAAGGTTAAAGCGATGTACGCGAACGGAGAGCCAGCCACTGGCACGGGTACAGATTGTGTTGCGGTGGCCGCAGGTTCTGAACGCCGGTACCGGTTCTGCGGTAAGCATACGAAATGGGGAGAGTTGGTTGGGCGTACATCCCTGGAGAGTGTTCGGGCGGCTTTGCGGACAACACTCCCCGAGGACCAGGGGCACAAGGACGCCACGAGTAATTAATGATGATCAAGTCTGGTCTTACCATCGTCGCTGTGGCTCTGTTGGTTCACGCCCACTCGTCTTCGCTGCAGACACCGTCCCATGGGATGCAGGAGACGCGGCCGATACGAGCCCAGACCCGTTTTCCGGTCGCAGTCAGTGATGCGTTGGGCCGAACTTTTACGTTTTCAGAGCCGCCGCGGCGCATCGTGTCACTCAGTCCTGGCTACACCGAAACACTTTTCGCACTGGGCGTAGGCGACCGCGTCGCAGGGGTGGATGAATACTCCGACTTTCCACCCGAAACGGCATCGAAGACCAAGGTTGGCGGCGCTCACAATCACAATCTTGAACAAATCATTTCCCTGCAACCGGACTTAGTGGTCGTTCTGGTTGAGCGAGACGATCTAATCAATACCTTGACCTCACGGGGTATTCCGACTCTCAAGCTATTTCCCGATGATTTCGAAAATGTGCTCCAGTCAATTTTGTTGCTGGGTAAAGTAACTGGGACGGAGTGGCGCGCCAGGGAAATAGTCGAGGCGGCGAAAGCAAAAGTCAATCGAGTACGTACGCGGGTCGAAGGCCTACCTTCTGCGCGAGTTTTTTTTGAACTGGATGGCATGGATCCGTCCAAGCCCTTTACGCCAGGGCCGCAGAGTTTCATTGGCGACATGATTCGCATAGCCGGCGGCTGGAACATTGCACAGGATATTCGTGCGTCCTCCAGCCGAATCAGTTTGGAAGCCATTGTTGCCGCCGATCCTGAGGTCATCGTCCTGGGCGACGCACAGAACCCAATCAATCCGCAGACGAGCGCAGACGTTGTGAATCGTCCGGGATGGTCGGATATCACGGCAGTGCGAAAGAAAGCGGTTTATCCAGTTGATAACGCGTTGTTCTTCCGCCCTGGTCCCCGAGTGGTCGACGGTATCGAGACCCTGGCGCGGCTATTCCATCCGGAGGCCTTCCGTTGAGCAACCCCCGAATCGTGTCGTTGGCAGCTAGTAACACGGAGGTCCTCTTTGCGCTGGGCGCGGGGCACCGCCTAGTGGGAGTCAGCAAGTATTGCGATCATCCTGCCGAGGCATTGGCTAAACCTCGGGTAGGGTCTTTTATCGACGCTGATTACGAGGCCATCAAGCGGGCGGACCCAGACTTAGTTGTTACGGAATCGCACCTTCAGCGCGATATCGTGGCTCGCCTCATTGACCTGAATCTCCACGTTCTTGCCTTGAATCCCGTGACGCTCTCCGGCGTACTCGACAGCATCTTGCTGCTCGGCAAAGTAGTGGGATGTGAAGGCCAAGCCGAGGCGCTGGTTGCGCAGATGCGGGCGCGGATTGAAGCCGTCTGGAAGCAGGCCAGATCACTGAGCTGTAAACCGCGGGTCTATTTCGAGGAATGGGGAAGCCCGATGATACCTGCGGGTGGATGGGAAGCAGAATGCCTGGAAGTGGCCGGTGCTACCAACGTCTTCCCATTTCCGGCCCACCTGCACAGTCGCGACCGCGTGGTTTCTTCAGAGGACGTTATTCAGGCCAACCCCGACATCATCCTGATTTCCTGGCCAGGAAGCTGCGGTCGGATTCGTCCTCAGAAAATCAAGCAACGCCCAGGGTGGAAAACGATTGAAGCGGTCCGCAACGATCGCGTCTTTGTCATTGACGACAGGTTAATCGTTCGTCCGGGGCCGCGTATTGTAGAAGGTCTTGAACTGTTGTCTGAATTCGTTCGTCGGTTTGTGACAGAAAGGGTCGGCGGCAATTAAGGATAGGTCCCCGATGTCCCCTCTTGCAGAGAAAGGAATCACCGAAAACACCAGCCAATCGCAGGCTGACCCGGTACCGCGCTCATTTGAAGTGCGCTTCCACTTCGGCATGTGGACATTGATCTTGTCGTTCGTGGTGATGACTGTTTTGGCCGCAGGAATTGGGACGGTTCATATTCCTTCGAGAGAGATCGTCTCGATCTTGCTCAATCATGCGGGGCTTGCACATGTTCCGCGAAGCTGGCCAACGAGTGACGAGACCATCATCTTGCAAATTCGGCTCCCGCGAGTCGTCGCAGCGGCGCTGGTAGGAGCGGCGCTCTCTATTGCCGGCACGCTTTTTCAGGGACTCCTCCGGAATCCGATGGCCGATCCATACGTGATCGGGACTTCGGGAGGTGCGGCGCTGGGTGCGACTGTCGGGCTGCTCCTGGTCGCACGCTTTTCAATTTTGGGTTTCGGCGCGGTCCCAACCTTCGCCTTTTTGGGAGCACTAGGAACGATGTTCGTGGTGTACCGTCTGTCGAGAGTCGGTGGGCGGACACCGGTCGTGACATTGCTGCTGGCCGGGTTTGCCATCAGCGTCATCCTGGGGTACACCATGTCCTTTCTGTTGATCGTGAATGATCGCCTACAGCTAAACACACGGGTCATGTATGCTTGGCTGCTCGGTGGAATTTCAGTCACCCGCTGGTCCCAAGTTGGAGTAATTGCTGTTGTGGTGATCGCCGGCAGCACCCTGGCCTTGATGCTAGGGAGAAGTTTGAACGCGCTGTCGCTGGGAGACGAGGCCGCCGAATACCTCGGGGTTCCAGTTGAGCACCACAGAGCAGCGATTATTGTTCTAGGCTCGTTTTTGACCGCTGCAGCGGTATCAGGTGGTGGGCTCATTGGATTCGTGGGTCTCATAGTACCGCATTTTCTCCGTCTCCTTTTCGGACCAAATCACACTCGGCTATTGCCACTTGCGGCCCTGGGCGGCGCTACGTTCCTGGTCATGGCCGATCTCCTGTCTCGTATTGCGATCGCTCCAACGGAATTGCCTGTTGGCATCTTAACCGCTTTCATCGGGGGTCCGGCTTTCTTGTTCCTGCTTCGTCGTAGCAAGCGGGAGTACAGGTTCTAACTATGGCTGCCATCCGATTGCGTGGAGTGTCTTTCGGCTACAACGGCCCGCCCGTGTTGGACGGCGTTTCTCTGGGCATTACCCAGGGAGAACGCGTTGCTTTGCTCGGCCCCAACGGAGCCGGGAAGACAACCCTGTTAAAGCTGATTGCTGGTGTGCTGACTCCGGCCAGCGGTTCTGTTTTAGTGGACGGGAATCCGCCGCGTCGCACTCCGAGATGGGATCTCGCCCGCAGAATTGCCGTAGTCCCTCAGGAATTTGTCGTTCCTTTTGCCTTTACTGCGCGCGAAATTGTTGAGCTGGGTCGCACCCCCCATTTGCGGTTACTGGGCAGTGCCGGTGCTGCTGATCGCCGTGCCGTGGAACGTGCGATGGAAGTGACCGACACCACGCAGCTCTCTGTCCGCATTTTCAATGAGCTCAGCGGCGGCGAACGCCAGCGCGTCATGATCGCCATGGCGCTGGCCCAAGAAACTGAAGTGTTGCTCCTGGATGAACCGACACAGCAACTCGACATTTCGCGGCAGGCCGAAATCCTAGACTTGATTGCTGAGCTGAATTGCTGTCGAAGGCTGACTGTGTTGGCTGCCATCCACGATTTGAACCTCGCGGCCAGATACTTCAAGCGGCTTATCTTCTTGCATCGGGCCTCTCTGTTGGCAGATGGGACCCCAGCCGAGGTGCTTTGCTCGGATCTTTTGCAGAAGGTTTACAACGGTCCTATCGAGGTGTTGCCATCTCACAATGGCAGGTCCGCCCCGATTGTCCTGCCTGTACCGCAATTTCGCGAGGTGGAGAGGAAATCATGAAACCGAACGCTTACATAATCGGAGTAGGGCCGGGCGCGAGCGAGTTCCTCTGTGACAGGGCTCGCGATCGTATTGCTCGCTCGCGGGTCATCCTGGGCTGGGATCTTGATTTACTACCCGCGCAACATCTCCTTGTTGGAAAGGAAGTCTACCTGCAGGACGTTAGGAATTACCAGCAACTCGCAAAGGAAGTGGCTGACAAGTTTCGGCATACGGACACGGCCATAGCAATCTTGCGCATCGGCGATCCGTGCATCTCATCCGGCCTGAAAGGGCTTCTGGAACTGTTCGCAGGCTACGAGATTGAAATCGTGCCTGGCATCAGTTCCGTGCAAATGGCTGCGTCGCTGGCTCGAATCAACATCGATGAAGCTGTAGTTGTAACTTTCCACGAGTCAGGAGACATCGACGAACGGAAGCGCTTCATGCGTGATGCGCTCTCCCGCGGTCGTCACTTGCTCATGTTATCCGGGGAAGAGTTGAGACCAGACGCTGCCGCACGGTACCTGGTAGAGCGCGGCATCGACGAGTACCTTCAAGTGCTAGTTTGCGAAAAGTTGACCCTTCCAGACCAGAGCGTCGTTTGGACTACACTCGGCAGTCTCCGCCAAATGCAGCCGCATTGGCTGAGCGTCATCGCGGTTGTACAGCCATCAAGCGGAATGCGAGAGTCGCAAGGAGAACATCATGCGAATCCTATCATTGCTTCCTAGCGCCACGGAAATCGTATATGCGTTGGGACTGGGCGATGAACTGGTGGGCGTGTCACACGAATGTGACTATCCTCCTAATGCCAAGACAAAGCCTATTGTCTCGACCAGCAGCCTCTCGCCGTCCTTGCGCAGCGATGAAGTCCATCGCTCTGTCAGCGAACATCACCATTCCAGCCATAGTCTCTACAACATCGATGAGCAGTTGCTACGAAAGGTCAATCCGGACGTCATTCTGACACAGGAACTGTGCAGCGTTTGTGCCGTTCCGGTCGCCCAGGTCCGCGAGGCAACAAGGATTTTGGCCGGACCTTGTCGCATTGTCTCTCTTGAGCCTAACAACCTCCAACAGATTCTCGACACGATTTTGGCAGTGGGCGAGGTCGCCGGACGTAACGCGGAGGCGCATGCGCTGGTTGCCGAACTGGAAAATCGGATTGCGCGCGTCGCCTCTACCGCCTCAACGGCGCCAACTCGTCCACGGGTCTTTTGCATGGAATGGATGGACCCTCCTATGGCAGGTGGACACTGGATACCGGAAATGGTTCGGCTGGCGGGTGGGGTCGACAATCTGGGAGAGGATGGGAAGCCCTCCACAGTGATCGCTTGGCAGCGAGTAGTCGAATACGCACCGGAGATCCTGGTCATTATGCCGTGCGGCTACAAGATCCCCCGATCCCTCGCCGAGGTGGACCAGGTGGCGGCCCGAGAGGGATGGTACGATCTGCCGGCTGTACGTGAAAGCCGGGTCTACATCGTGGACAGCCCGGCTTACTTCAGCCGGCCCGGCCCTCGTATTGTTCAGGGCCTGGAGATTCTTGCCGGGATCATTCATGCAGGATTGTTCTCGGGACTGATACCTCCCGGAGCAGCCGTTAAGCTCAATTGGAGAGAGGGTAACCAGCAGGTTCAACGAATGTCTGAGCGATTTGACACTCTGAGCTAGGAAGCGTTACGCTTGTGAATTCTCAATTAGCAATTGCTTATCTGGCGGACTTGGCAGCTATGGCCACTCCGCCCGAATTGAAAAAACCGACTGAACCGATCACTTGTGACCTGGTCAATCGTCTTGGATTCGCATGCCCAGCGGATCGAGGCCATGAAAGGCATCTTGACTGGTCTCTGCCGGAAGAATTACCCGAGACCGCGGTTTTGGATGGAGCTCGCACTGTCTGCCGTCGTGCAGAGTGGTACGTTGTCCGGTTGGTGGAAAAGGACACGCCCTGCATTCTCAAATCCTGGTTTATCTCAATCGCCTCTCCGACCTGCTCTGGTTGCTGGGCAGCTTGCTAGAGCTCCGGGCAGGGGTTGATTCCACATTGCGCCTCAAGAACAAACGCGGCAGACGCTGGTCCCCTACCTGGTAAATAGATGGAGGAAGACATGCTTGCCAAAGCGCTGATGGTGTTGGGCACGGCCTCGCACGTCGGCAAGTCCCTGCTCACCACCGGGCTGGGCCGCGTCCTTAGCGATGAAGGATACCGCGTAGCTCCGTTCAAAGCGCAAAACATGTCACTCAATTCCGCCGCCACTCCCGACGGGCGGGAAATTGGCCGGGCCCAGGCGCTTCAGGCCGAAGCTTGCCGGGCTGTGCCCTGCGCCGAAATGAATCCCATCCTGCTCAAGCCCTCTTCTCATACATCTTCCCAGGTGGTGGTCTTGGGCCGGATCCGGGGAGAGGTTGGCGCTGCCGACTACCATCTTAAACGCGTCGAAGACTTGTTTCCCGTTGTCGTGGAAAGCTACCGGAAACTGGCAGCCCAAAATGACATCGTGATCCTGGAAGGCGCTGGATCGCCTGCCGAGATTAATCTAAAGGCCAACGACATTGTGAATCTGCGCATGGCGGAAGCGGCAGACGCAGCCTGTCTGCTGGTGGGTGACATCGACCGGGGTGGCGTCTTTGCCTCACTGCTAGGTACGCTCGAATTGGTGGAACCGGCGGAGCGTGATCGTATCCGGGGTTTCGTCATCAACAAGTTTCGCGGTGATTTGAACCTGCTTAGACCCGGAGTTCGAATGATCGCAGAACGGCTGGCTAAACCTTGTCTGGGGGTGGTTTCGTTTCTTGCAGATCTTGGCCTCGATGAAGAGGACGGCGTCGCCTTGGAAGACCGGCGCCGGACGGCAAACATTTGGCGCGGGCATCGTCGTGCAGAGACGCCATCGGTCGAGCGCCGACTGTGTATTGGCGTCATCGCCCTGCCGCACCTGGCAAACTTCACGGACTTTGACGCCTTGGCCGCAGAGCCTGCAGTCGCGCTGGCATACGTGGAGCGCCCCGATGAGGTCTATGACGCCGATCTGATCATCCTTCCGGGAAGCAAGCAGACCTTGGATGATCTAAACTGGCTACAGCAGACGGGTCTGGCCAGTGCTCTCCTGAAACGCCAGCCGGTTCCCGTACGCCGTGGGTTAATCGGGATCTGTGGAGGCTTGCAGATGCTGGGTATGGAGATTGACGATCCCTGGGGTGTTGAGAACCAAGGTCCGAAATGCAGTGACGGTCTGAGGCTGTTGCCGATTCGCACGATTCTCAGAGCCGACAAGGTCACCCGTCGCGTAGAAGGCAGGCTCAAGCAAGCCAAACTGTTCGGTCAGGATCTTGGTCAACAGGTGGTGAAAGGGTATGAGATTCATGTCGGAGAGACAAAGTATGAGAGAGAATCCGATGCCCTGGCGGAACTGACGCGAGAGGGACTGGAGGGGAAAACACTGGATGGAGCCATCAGCGAAGATGGGTTGGTTTGGGGCACCTATGTCCATGGATTGTTTGACGACGACACCTTTCGCCATGCTTTCTTGAGAGCCGTCAGGCCCGCATTCGGGCTGGCGCCACCCACCTACTTCGCTTCAGTAAGCGCCCGGCGCGAACAGCGGCTGGATCGGTGGGCCGCCCATGTCCGGCAAGCACTCGATGTGGACCAGATCAAGAAGTGGCTTGGATTAAATGCCCATGGCCACATGAAAGAGACATTGGCTTACCGGCGCAATTCGCCATGAATCCTCTGCGACTACTGGCTGCCTATCTGATTGATCTGGCTCTGGGCGACCCCGAGAACTGGCCTCACCCGGTTCGCTGCATGGGGCTGGCCATAGTCAAGGGTGAAGCTTTGATCTGTAAATGGGCGAAAGACCCGGCAGCGGAGTGTGTGGGTGGAGCTCTTCTGACGGTGGGCTTGGTGACAAGCACATTCACAATCTCGAGAGTTCTGATAAGCACCCTGACTCAAATTTACTCCAGGCTAGGCATGAGCATCGAAGTGCTCTTGGCCTGGACGACTCTGGCCACACAGAGTCTGTTGATCGAGGCCCAAGACGTGCTCAATGCTCTCGATCGCGAGGACCTTGTAGCTGCCCGTCAACGGCTTTCCAGAATTGTCGGTCGGGACACCCATCGGCTCGATGAGTCGGAAATCTGTCGAGCCCTCATCGAAACCGTGGCAGAAAGCGCCTGCGATGGCATCATCGCACCCTTGACCTTTCTGGCCGCCGGCGGGGCACCGGCAGCCATGGCTTACAAAGCCGTCAACACGCTGGATTCGATGATCGGTCATATCGAGCCGCCCTACCGCTATTTGGGATGTGTTGCCGCCAGGATGGACGATGCGGCGAATCTCCTGCCAGCGAGGCTTACGGCGCTGGCCATTGCCGGAGCAGCGTTGCTTCTGCGGCTGGATGCCGGAGGTGCTTTGAGAGTCTGGTGGACCGACGGCCGGAAGCATCCCAGCCCTAATGCCGGACAGTGTGAAGCTGCAATGGCCGGGGTCCTTGGGGTTCAGCTTGGAGGGCTCAACTATTACGAGGGTCGGCCCAGCCTGAGAGCTTATCTTGCCGAAGGCCAGAAACGCTGCTGCAGGCAGGACGCCAGGACCTCATTGCGAGTGGTTCGCGCGGCTTCTCTTCTGGGATGTTCAGTTGCCGTCCTCTGGTGTGTGTGGAGACATCGAAAGTGAATCGCGTCATGATCCACTTCAGAACAGATCGCGAACATGGGGGAAATGTGCATCAGGTCGCTGCACAGTTTGGGTTGGCCTTGCAAGACGTGCTTGATTTCAGCGCGAACATCAATCCAGCCGGGCTGCCGGAGAGAGCAGCCCAGCGTCTCATCCGAGACGCCGGCGACCGGGCTCTTTTGAAACAGTATCCAGATCCCGCAAGCACCGAGCTGCGACTGGCTTTAAGCCGGAAACTCCAAGTCCGCCCCGAGTCCATCGTCATTGGTGGCGGGTCGACGGCCCTAATCATCGCCACTATTCGCGCCCTGGCACCCCGGACCTGCTTATGTCCAGTTCCTGCGTTTAGCGAATATCAAGCCGCTTGCGAAGCTACCCAATGCCAATTTGTTCCGTTTCCGTTGGAGGAAAAAGGGGCGTTTCGCCCCGATATGGAGGAGCTTTCCAGGTATTTGAGCGAGGAAGAGTTCGACGCGGTCATCCTCAATAATCCGCACAACCCATCCGGGGCGGTGCTTGAGGCCAGCTGGTTGAGGCAACTCGTGACCACGGCTCAAAAGAGAGGAACGACTGTCATTCTGGATGAGGCCTTCGTCGATTACGTCCCCGAAGTCAGCTTAACCGCTGACGCCGGTGAACGGCCGGCCCTAGTCGTGATTCGCTCGCTAACCAAGTTTTACGGCTGTCCCGCGTTGCGAATCGGATACGCAGTGACCTCAGCCACCTTTGCGGAGCACATTAAACTTCAACTTCCAACGTGGCCAGTAACGACTCTTGCCGTGAATGTACTGACCGAGGCTCTCAACGATGAAGAGTATGCTCAAGCCACGCTCCACGAAAACGACCACGAGCGCCTTTACCTAGCTGCCGCCTTCCAGCAGCTTGGGTTGCAAGTCTTTCCCAGCGCAGCTAACTTCCTGTTGCTGAAACTGCCTTCAGGAGCACCCTCCTCAGGCCACTTACGAATGGAATTGCTGGAACGCCACAGAATTCTTGTTCGCAATTGCGATTCGTTCGAAGGCCTTGAAAAAGGAAGGTTCCTGCGGGTGGCTATACTCGGAAGGTCCGAAAATGAAAGACTGGTAGCCGCATTGGGTTCCCTGTTGAGAGGTCCTGGATGAACGCGACGCCTTCCTTAGAACACACACTGGCCGCAATCGCCGCCGTTGACCCAAGCTGGATGGCCCGGGCTGAAAGCCGGCAACTCCAGCTGACGAAGCCACCTGGCAGTCTCGGACGGTTTGAAGAGATTGCTAACCGCTGCGCAGCTATTCAAGCAACTCTGTCGCCCAGCGTCGAGAAGCCCAGAATCCTGCTGTTTGCGGGCGACCATGGAGTTTGCGAAGAGGGAGTCAATCCTTATCCGCAGTCTGTAACCGCCCAAAATGGTGATGAACTTCCTTAAGGGCGGTGCTGCCATCAACGCCTTGGCCAGAGCTTGTGCCTTGGACTTGGTCGTGGTGGACGTTGGCCTAGCCCACCCGCTACCCGAGGCTCCTGGTCTGATTGGCCGGCGGATTGCGTCAGGAACCCGGAATTTCTGCCAGGAACCTGCAATGACGCTCAATCACGCCAAGGCAGCTATGGAAGTGGGAATCGAGATGGCGGTTCGGGCCTGCCAAGAGGGCTGTCAACTGTTGGGGATTGGAGAAATGGGGATTGGCAATACCACTGTGGCTAGCGCTCTGGCTGCAGCTCTCACCGGCCTGCCTCCCCAGCGAGTCGTCGGTCGGGGGACTGGTGCCGACGACGCTTGCCTGGCCCGAAAGATCAGTGCCGTTGAGCGCGCTCTCAAGCTACACGGTTCGAGTGTGCTCGATCCATTCGAGCTTTTGGTACGGCTGGGTGGATTTGAGATCGCAGCCATGTGCGGCGCTTGCCTGGCAGCGGCGGCCCAGCGGCGCCCAATGGTGCTGGATGGGTTTATCGCCACAGCCGCGGCCGCTGTGGCGGTGCGGTTTGATTCGAGAGTAAAGGACTATCTCTTCGCGGGTCATTGCTCGACCGAGCCGGGACACGCCCTGCTACTGGAGCACATGGGCCAGCGTCCGTTGTTGGACCTCGGGATGCGGCTGGGCGAAGGGACTGGAGCGGCACTGGCGATGATGCTCATCCGTTCGGCGCTAGCAGCCTTTACTCAGATGGCCACATTTGAATCGGCCCGGGTCTCGGGCCCAAGCGAATCTCAAACTTGAAATGTCGGATCGGCCGAGGGGTTAAACCATGCGGCACTTCCTGGCAGCTATCGCTTTCTTGACGCGGATTCCTGTCCCAACCACTTACACCTTCGACGCAACGGATGTGGGTAAATCAGCTCGCTGGTTTCCTTGGGTCGGAGCGCTGATCGGTGTCACCTGCCTGTGTGTTTATCGGGGTCTGTCTGCCTTCTTTCCGGCCTCAGTCGTCGCGGTGGCCATTGTTGCAACCGAAACCCTCTTGACTGGCGCATTGCATTTGGACGGCCTGGCCGACATGGCCGACGGGTTTGGCGGTGGCCATTCCAGAGAAGACGTGCTGCCAATTATGCGCGATCACGCCATTGGCAGCTACGGTTCCATAGCTCTTGTCCTCTTGATTGCTCTCAAGCTCACCGCGCTGGACAACCTGATCGAACGGCACCAGGTTGCACCTTATCTTCTGATCTCTCCGATGCTGGGCCGCTGGTCCACCGTGTTCCTAAACGTGCTGTTACCCTACGCGCGACGTTCGGGAAGTGAGGGTGCTCAGCCTGGTGGCAATGTGACAGACCGTGTGAGCTGGCGCGAACTTTGGATGGCGACCCTTGCCGCGGCACTGGTTACCGCTCTGCTGATCCAGTGGCGAGGGCTGATCTGTTGGGTCGCCGTGTTAGCAGTCAGCGGAATTATGGCGAGGATCTGCCGGGCCCGTATTGGTGGGGTCACTGGAGACACTCTGGGAGCCAGCACTGAACTGTGTGAAGCCGCTGTCCTTTTGGTACCGCTGGCAATGGGAGCGTGAGGTTCGGGGTCGAAACGGCCAAATCGCGGTCTGAAAAGCGAGCCTCCGACAGAGCCGTGACCGCAACCTTATCCTGAGGTGGTGCTTGAATTCCTCCAACGATATGAGCATGGAGTCACATGATGAGGTTACCCGGCTCTGGTTGATTCGCCATGGCCAGCCCCAAGGCGACGCTCAGGGTCGGTGTTATGGAAGGCTCGATGTCGGTTTATCGATCGAGGGCCGGCGTCAGATCACAGGTGTGGCAGCCCACCTGGCCGGTGTCCCTTTGGGAGCGGTTTACTGCAGCCCGCGCCGCCGCGCTGTGGAGAGCGCTCATCTGATTGCTGCCGGTCACTCTCTCACACCCACGCCGGTTGAAGGGCTCAGCGAACTGAGCTTCGGGGATTTTGAAGGATTGACTTATGAAGAGATTGAACGTGATTACCCTTCTTTGTACCAACAATGGATGGAGTCCCCAACTGGGATACAGTTTCCGAACGGGGAAGGTTTTACGACTATGCAGCACCGTGTTCTGGAAGCGGCTCGGGTCCTGCGCCGACGGCATCAGGGTGAGTCGTTGGCAATTGTTTCGCATGGAGGGGTGAATCGTATCCTGTTGGCGGATGCCCTGGAGATGTCTCCTGCGAGGATCTTCCGGATCGGCCAGCGCTACGCTGCCGCGAACAGGATTGATTACTTTGACAGCGAACCCCTGGTCGAAACGATCAATGAGTGCTGGTACTGAAATGCGACAAAATGCGGCCCCGGGGTTAAGACAGGGGCACAGGTATGAACATATAGTGCCGGGTGAACTGCTTGCAGTTAGTCAAAGTCTTGTAACGAAGTCGCCCAGTGTTTACCAAAACCCAGTCAAGTTGACGTATGACGGCGAAACCGTCGATTGAGGATCTGTCGAACGGCCACCGGGTCTCAATGTCCGGTTACCGGACTACACGGCCACTGACTTTGACTGGCTGAGAAGCACTTGAAAGATCACTGCATGGAACGCGAACCGTGAGCGGCTCTCCGCCGGTTCGTGGTGCGATTAGCGAGGCGTAATAGCACTAGTTGAGAGAATCTTGCATTGTACCCAACCTGAAGGGCGCCGGGCGGCAGAAGGACCGCTCATCACGTGAGGGGAAAGCTGGGATGCAGCGTGCTTTGCACCCGATGGAAAATTTCTCTACTACCGCAAAGGGTCATGGGATACCGCCCTGGGGAAAGTTCCGGTAGCCGGAATCAAAGACTGTGGCAATTGCACCGCAGATCACGTAGGAGCTGAGCTCGAGCAGCAAACCACGTCGAAAGAGAAGTTGTTTGAAGCCGCGGATTGAACGGATCGCCAAAACTGCAGGGCGAGTATGGCGAAAAGGTGGGCTGGAGCATAGCCCATGCCCGCGGCCGCGCCCGTGATGATCGAGACCTTGTTCGCTAGACGCAAGGTGGACCTCCTGGTGTCCTGTTCGGCCATGACTCAGCCGATTGGCATGAGACGGACGGGCGGCTGTGTACTATTGGTCGCGAGTCAGGTGCGAACCGGGACCTTTTGGAGCAGACGTAGCCGGGTGCCTGCTCGAGTATGATGACTGTCCCGTACTTCAGGATTCGGTGTTTAGTCATGCCTGGCAAGTAAGCCGATTCACTATCTTACCTCGACTCAGAGAAGGGTGCCTCCTGAGCCCAGCTCGACAACACCCTGCAGGTCACGATTTTAGTTCACAGCTTTTGTCTGTCGAGGGACCGACAGGCCTCGATCGTGGGTGCCGAAACGGTATAAAGCTTCATCGGTGCGCAGATAAATTTGTCCTTCTGACAGTGCAGGTGTCGCATAGCAGTTTTCACCGATATCATTAACGGCCAGAACATTCCAATCCCTTCCGGCGCGCACCACCGCCACTTTGCCATCCTCACTGGCGAGAAAGATCTGGCCCTCGGCGGCCACCGGGGATGCAGAATAGCCTCCCACGGCCTCTTCCAAGCGGCCTGTCTTTATCACCTTGCCTGTTTCCCGATCGAGCGCAGTCAGGATTCCGCCGTTCCTGACAACGTATAACACGCTTTTGTATAGAAGCGGGGAAGGAATCACGCCCGTGAAATCCTTTTCGTAACGCCAGAGTATGCGCAGATGAATGGAAGGGTCCGATGGGGCTCCGGGAGCGCGCTCTAGCCGGAAGGCCCAGAAACCCGACGGGCCCATGAGCTCCTGAAATCTCGCATCCCATTCCTCCTTAGTCACAATCCCGTCACGGTTTCCTTCCACTTTTGCAATGCCGACCAAGAAAGCGTCGTCTCCATACTCATCTGCGGTAAGCTGTCCATCATGGTTCTTATCCAGCGTCGTAAGGATATCGGAGAATGGAACGGTGGATTCGCTTCCGTACCCGAACGCAAAAACCGTATGTTCATCTAACACCGGGCTTGCCACAATCGCAGGGGACAAGCCAATCCCACTCCCTACTCTCTTACCGTTCTCCAGGAGGTGAGCGCCTAACTGCCCTCGGCCAGCGGTCAAGACCAAGAGCTCCCCGTCCGGCATGCGATCGAGCACCGGTGTGGCCCAGCCGTCTTGCTCACCGCGCGGTGTCTTCCACCGGAGCTCGCCATCGC
>QHZP01000059.1:17952-20513 GCA_003224715.1 Acidobacteriota bacterium
ACACCCGCACCGATAATGGGACTCGCGGCCAAGCCCATCGTATTGGTAAAAGGACCGAGCGGAACCTTCCAACGAACGTTACCGGCGGCATCGTACGAAATCAGACCGTAGTCCTGGAAGAACACGTACACGTTTTCCCCATCCGTGACCGGTGTGATAGAGGCGGGTTCGTTCAGCGTGCTCCCATCTTGCCGGCGAGGGCGGTCCAAGGCTCGCTCCCAAACAAGCTTACCGGTCCTGCGATCCAAACACAGCGTGAAGAGCTTTTCCTTTTCGAACGCAGTCAAAAATACGAAGAGAGGCGTGAGCACAGGCGACGATTTTCCCTTGCGAACAGGCGCCCTCCAGGCGACATTCTTATCTCTGCCAAACTGTATCGGGAATCCGGTATCTTTGGAAACGCCAGAGCCGTTCGGACCTCGAAACCGCGTCCAATCTTCCGCGTCGGCGGGAGTCAGTAGGACGGCCAGCACGATTGGAAGAACTTCGATGCGGAGAAGACCTTGTTTCATAGTGCGAAAGGCCTCAGCATTTGGGCGCGCCACCGCCCCGAATTGACCCACGAGCGGACCGGACCTGCCCCATCCTGTCCTATAATAACGCGGTTTTGCACTGCGTCTTCCAGCCGGCTCGATTACGTGATAAGTGGCAACTCCGAGCTACGTGACTCCCTGATCAATGATAATGGAGGGCTCGGCAAAAATACAGGCCATGCCAATTCTCCCTTACCACGGCGTAACCAAAGACTGAGACGCGCACAACAATCAGCTGTTCTCAGTTTCCGGTTACGCGACTATACATCCAATTACCCAGTTGGCTCAGAGGAAGAGGGAGGACCGCGTCATCACGGACAATGAAGTATGGCCGCATTACGCTACCGTGTCACGCACTCGACCGATTACAGACTCGTAAAAGGGGTTGGGTTAAAAAGATGAACGCTGCAAGTTATTGTGTCTCAGTTGCTTCGATTTTTTTGACCACACGGAAGGCAGGAAGAAAACATCTTGAATTTTCGACGCGGTTCTTCCTTCACGATCTGACTGGCTTGCGCTCATCTATATAATACTACTCAGTAATCTGAGCAGGTCCTAAATCACGCAGGAAACCAACGTTTCCACATGTCGAAGATCACCCTCGTTTCTTGTCAATTTCCGAGAAAGGTTGGCTCTAGTCCCACCTGAAAATGAGTAAGTCCTCAACTCAATGCAAATCTGATCAGATCGCCCATGTTTTGAATTTCGTCGGGCCGCCAGTTCGGTGCCTGACGCAAGTAGGAATGCCCATCCCCCCAGATGAGGCCGATTAAGGTCTCGGCGACGATTCGCCCGCCGACGGTACCCAGCCTGAGCGGTTCTTCATTGCCCTTGCTCCCCTTGGCTTTTGCGCGCTTACTCCACTCGAATTGGGCTTCCGCAAGGATGTAGTACCAGAGCGGGGCGTTCTCCTTGAAGCTGTTGTGCTCTTTATCTAACGAAACCAGCGTCGGATTCTTATCCAAGTCGTCCAGGACGGCCTTTCCGACGCGCAGGTCCTTGTCGTCAATCGGATCCAGGCCCATCGAGAGCGCGACGTCCTGGCCGCTCGGCAGGCCCATAGCCAAACCGCGAAGCAGATTGCGCTTGGCGAGATTGGACGGATCGATGTTGGGGTGGTCGGGGTCCGTCGGTTTAGATTGGAGCTGCTCAACTGTGAGCGGTGGCTTGAGCGCCTGAGGTGGCTTCGAGAATTCGGGCAGGAATCCCAGCGGATTGACCAAAGCTGTGTCGATTTTGTATGCGGGCTGAACCCTCCTCTTGCCGACATTCTTGATCGACCCCTTGATGTCGAAGAATAGGCTCCAATCAATGGCCCACTGTTCGGGGAAGGCGTCGAATCCGTTCAGCCCACGCTTCTGGACACCGGCAAAGATGAAGAAGCGGCCGGCAAGTCCGCGCCTCTCTTCATCGGGCGTAGCCTTGTTGGGATCATCGCCGCCGTGGAGTTCCGTATTCAGGCGATAGATGGGTCGAACCATTGAGTGCCCGAATCGATAGGCGGCGGCGGAGAACTCGATAGGCATGAATGGATCCTGGCGCCACTTGAAAACGGAGAAGTGCGGCTTGAGCTTCCAAATTGGCTTACCCTTTCCAAAATCAGGGAGGATGTCTTCGACGACTTCCTTGCCGCAAATGGTTCCGAGGAAGTCGTTGATGACGATCCACTGATAATGCCAGCGGACGCGTTGTTGAATGTCGGCGAACGAGTCGTCGGGATGCTTATCCACAAGCTTGTTATGAAACTGCAGCATGGCCGCGTGGAGTTGCGACACGATCACGTTTTCATCATTGCGCTTGTCGCCGATCAAAGCTCGCTTGGCACCCGGGTTAAATGGATCATCGAATCGAGGCAGATCGCGCACCTTGGTCTTTTTTGTATTTTCGAACAAAGGGCGGCCAAGACGGAATTTGTTGTCGACGTACATGTAGGGCTGGTCGGCCGGCCCGCGGCCATAGAGCGAGTCCAAGTCGAGCCGCGGGGTTCGGAAATCGACGAGCGCATCGGGGTCGTTTTGCTGTTGGAGG
>QHZP01000485.1 GCA_003224715.1 Acidobacteriota bacterium
AAAGAGACCTTTACGAAGTTCACTTTCGCGCCGCCCTGACTTTCCTCCAGCTTTTGCGTAACTTGGATCAGATCGAGGAATACACTCAAAAGTTCTTTGTCAATGGGGACCAGCGCTATGCCGCCAAGTTGGAAGAAATGCAGCGCTCCTTTGGTCAAGACCTTCAGCAATTGCAAATCCTTAACCGATCACCACAAGAACAAGTCGCCGTAAGACAGCTTTCCCGGAGTTGGGCCAATTACGCCCAAAGCGCCACAGAACAGGAACTCGCCTTCCGACTCTTGAACCCTTCCGAGACGGCCAACCTTCGGTCTAGTCTGATGGAGCATCTGCAACTTCTCCACACCCAAACCCAAAATCTCTTCCAGGCCACTCAGGCGATCGTAAAGGTTCAAGTGGAGAAATCTGGTGAAGCCACCCGGCGTGCCTTCCTCATTTCCTGGGGGGGCGCCGCGATTGCTCTGGTTCTGAGTGTGCTGGTCTCATACTGGACCGTTCGTTCCATTTCTGAACCATTGAAAAACCTGATCCAGGGGACCCGGGCTATTGCTGATGGCCACTTTATTTATCAACTGGACACGTCGCGAAAGGATGAATTTGCGCAGCTGGCTTGCGACTTCAACGCGATGACGCGGCGCTTGGGCGAGCTCGACCAGATGAAGAAGGATTTTATTTCCCATGTCTCGCATGAGCTAAAGAGTCCCCTGGCCTCCATGCGTGAAACCACGCGATTGTTACTGGATGAGGTCCCAGGTCCTTTGACCTGCAAGCAGAAGCGTCTGCTCGAGCTCACTTTGGATTCTGCCAAACGCCTTTCTTCTATGATTGCTAACCTGCTGGATCTGTCTCGTATGGAAGCCCGTCTAACGCCTTTCGAATTTAAAGAGCACGACCTCACTAGTCTTTTAAAAACCGTTCTAGCAGAATTTGAGTCTCGAATCTCCGAAAAGGGGCTCCGCATCCATACAGAGCTCCCTGAGAAGCCTGTAATTCTAACCTGTGATAGAGAAGGCATCATCCAGGTGCTCGGCAATCTCATGGACAATGCGTTGAAGTTTTCTCCTCAAGATGCAGCTCTCAAGCTTGACCTCAGTCGAGTGAACGAAATTCCGGAGCCCGCCATGGCTCTCAAGCGTCAGGAGGGGTGCGGTACGGATTTCGTGCTGCTGTCCGTTGCGGATTCAGGGCCCGGCATCCCTGATCCAGATAAGGAAAAGATCTTCGAAAAATTTCATCAAGTAAAAAACGGAGGCAGACGCCCCTCGCAGGGAGTGGGCCTGGGTCTTGCCATCACGCGGGCCATTGTCGAGGCACACCGTGGTGCCGTGTGGGCGGAAGATAATCCGGAAGGAGGGTCACGCTTCTTGGTTTTGTTGCCGGCAACAGCCGCTGCCCACATCGTTCTCGGACAAGGCGTCGGTGGTTAAGGAAATCGTTTTCAAATGAAAATAGCAACCTTCTTCGTCCTGCTTCTCGGAGTCTGCATCATCCTGAACTCATGCCAGCGAAAAGTCAGGGTTCCCAATGTTATCAATAATCTCCCGGATCTCCAGCAAGGCGAGACGTTCTTTGAAACCGGTGACTATCTCAAGGCGGTTCAAGTGTACGAAACCTATCTTCAGCAGGACAGTTCCGGGCGGAATCACGACCGTGTCCTCTTCCGTCTTGCTTTGGCTTATGCCTTTCCCTCCAGCCCGGCTTACAATCCGCAAAAAGCAATCGGTCTGTTTGAGCGGCTGTTAACCGACTTCCCCGAGAGTCCCTATAAAAACCAAGCCGAGTTGATCCTGGGCCTGCAAGCACAGGTCGATCGGCTCAAGTTGCAGAGCGATCAATTGAATTCGGAAGTAGATGGCATGAGATCTAGGGTCCATGCCAGGGAACAGCAAGTCAAAGACCTGCAGGGGTCACTGGAACACTTGCAATCTGGTACTGTTCAAAAGGAAGAACAGGTGAAGAATTTAAGATTGGAGCTCACGCAGTTAAAGAGCGAGCTACTTCAGAGAGAGGAACGCTTGAAGAATCTTAAAACTGAATTGGAGGAATTGAAGCGGATTGATTTGGGCCGCCGTCCGTCGCAGCCTGCAAGGTGACCAACGTGAGGAAAACACCAGAGCGTCACTTCACCAGTGACGCTCCAGGGTAGGACCGACTCCAGACTCGATGCGGTTGGGGTTCCAGGACTCACACGAGGGAGCGTGTAGGTTTACCTGGAACCATGCCGCATCCTAGCTTTCAATGGATACGGCTTTATCGCCCTTGTGCTGCACGGTCACTCTTTGTCCTTCCTTCAAGTCAGCGAGGGTACCGGTCTTCCCGCCTACCGTTATTTTGGTTTCAGGATCAACCGTGTAGCTTATCTCCTGACCTCCTGACGTCTCCACAGTAACCGTGTTGGTGATCATATCCACCTTCTTAACGGTACCGCTGGCCTTCCCTCCCTTTTCCGGTTCGGCCGCATTGACAGCGGCTGCGAGAGTAAAGCTCAGCATTAGCACCAGAGCCAAAGTCGTAACTAGGGTTTTCCGCATGGTGTTTTTTCACCTCCTTACATTAACCAAATTTTTTCAGGGCTACAGGAAATCTCGATTGATAGTGATTACCTGAGCCTATGCCGTAACGACTCTGACAGGTAATCTCTCCCGTCGGAGTCATCCCTTATGGCTAAGGTTTTCGCAAATTCACTACCAACCCTTATGCTTAACTTAAGTGTAGACATTTCAATGGAAATGGAAATGAGGGAGTGGAGGTACTAGGTCATAATTACTAGGAGTGGCAGGGAAATTTTCCCCGATGCTCTCCGCTCCTTCTCGAGGCGAGTATCGTCCTTCACGTCAGGTGCTCGTACCAATGAATATAGTCATTTCGATGATCGAAGATAGAGGATTGAAGATCGCACGATCGATTATCCCAAATTCCGAAAGTTGTAGCGGATGAAAAATATGTTACGCACTGCGAGTGAGCCACCCTCACCCGCCCTTTGGGCACCCTCTCCCATGAGGACCCATGAGGAGAGGGAACAAAAAAATTAGATGGACTCTCCCCTCGCCCTTTGGGAGAGGGGCCGGGGGAGGGGCCGGGGGTGAGGGTTTGGAGCTAAATGCGAGAGTGTAGCTTGATTCAACTTCGGAATTCACGATTATCGATCCTCTAAGCCCAATCCTCTGTTCTTTCCAGTTTCAACTTCTTGCCCTTCGACCTGCGAGGTTGAATTCCCGTCCAGCGGACATTCTCGCCATTCAATGGCTATTTTTTGCGATTCATAACAATCTAGCCCGCCCGCCCATCATCCTCCATTAGAATTTATAAGCCCCTAAACATAGGGAAAAGGAGAATACTATGCCCACTAAGAGAATCTTTTCGTTATTGAGTGCCCGGAGAATCCCCAGGTTAAAGGCGTCTATTGTTTGGATGCTACTGACCTCTGCTGTCACGCTCTGCCTCGCCACGCCAGCGGCCGCGCAACATTCGCGACATTATCGACAAATTAACCTTGTCTCGGACATCCCCAACCTTGCCGCCAAGACTGATCCCAACTTGGTAAATCCCTGGGGACTGGCACGGAGCTCAACCAGTCCATGGTGGGTCGCCGATAACGGCACCGGAGTTTCAACGCTGTACAATGGAGCAGGTGATGCGGTTCCCTTGGTGGTTACCATTCCTCCGCCCTCGGGCGGGAGTAGCCCGGCTGCTCCGACTGGTGCCGTCTTCAATGACAGCACGGATTTCGAGGTTACCTCCGGTAATCCGGCCCGGTTTATGATTTCAGCCTGGAACCCGGCTGTCGATCTCCACAATGCTATCCTAAAAGTGGATAACTCATCCTCTTCCGCCATTTACAAGGGCGCAACCCTGGCTGCCAACGGCAATGCTCACTACCTTTACGTTGCAAACTTTCACAGCGGTCATGTCGAAGTCTTTGACACTCACTTTAACCTGTTCCCACTGCCGGCGGGCGCCTTCACCGACGCAACTGTTCCAGCCGGCTTTGCGCCCTTTAATGTGCAAAATATCAGCGGCAACATCTTTGTCGCCTTTGCCATGCAGGATGCTAACAAGGAAGACGAGGTGGCCGGTCCAGGTCTGGGCTTCGTTGATGCCTTTGATGCCAGTGGCAAACTATTGATCCGCCTGAGGCCGGGACGGTGGATGAATGCTCCCTGGGGGGTGGCACTCGCTCCAGAGGGTTTTGGTAAATTCAGCGGCCACCTGCTGGTGGGAAACTTCGGCAGCGGTCGCATTGCCGCCTTTGATCCCCAAAAAGGGCACTTCCGAGGTCTCCTCAGGGGCAGGCATGGACATCCGATCACCATTGAAGGGCTCTGGGCACTGAGCTTCGGAAACGGCGCCGCAGCCGGACCCGCCAACACTTTGTTCTTTACAGCCGGAATCGATGACGAGCAGCATGGACTGTTCGGCACGCTGGCGCCAATCCCTCATGAAAAGGACGAGGGAGACGACGGGAACGAAGATTAATTTCTTAATGAATTTCAATCCGACGGCTTGGTCTCGCCGGGCGTGGTGCTCTCAAGCACTCCGTTCCCGGGCAATTGCATTGACGTTCTCGAGGGTTCAGCCTTCGCGAATCTGGATGTAGCGAAAAAAGCTTCCACAGACTCGCCTGCTCTGCCGGTGTGGTGCTACTGATGAAAGCCCTGCCAGGCTGGCAACCTTGGCTACCTGCGCCAAACATTGGACCCGAAATTGCTCCCTAGTTTTTTGGGAAAGGCTCACAGGGGAACCTGCTATGAAGGGAAAATTCCAATGATCACATGTCCGTATTGCCGCGCAAACGCTTTGGCTCAAACAGAACCAGCAAGAATTGATTGGTATGACTATGTGGCCTTTCGCTGCCTTGGAGATGGCTGTGGCCGCCAAAGCCTCATTAAGGTTGTCGATCTGAAGCATCTCGACCCCGTTGCTTACCACCAGATGGTGAAAGATGGGGCTATTGATCCTCGTTACAACGTGATTCGCCCCAAGCTTGCGGCCTAAGCTGGTTCAGGCAACCCACGCCGACCGGCGTGTGGCGCCGCAGCTTGATTACTGCCGGATTTCTTACCTGCAGTCCTTGATTTTTTTACACACCGAGAAGAAGTTGCAGACTGCCCGTCGGCCAAGCTTGCATCGTTTCGAGCTCTAGTCCTCTGAACCGTGCTGCAGTCGATCGAGACATTCGCTAATGTCGATTCCAGAGCCAAGTACGGGTCGCCAGAGGTCACCAATTCGCTCCAGGCGTTTTGCAAGGGTTCGAATGGTAAATTTGCCTGGGTCCAGTCCCTTCTTGACTTCTTGCCACATCAAAGGAGTTGAGACGGTCGCGCCCGGACTGGGCCGCACCGAGTATGGAGCTGCCAACGTTTGGCCATGACGATTTTGAAGAAAGTCGAGATAGACCTTCTTAGGTCGCTTGGCCGGATTGCGCACGATACTGGTTGAGCGAGGCAGCTTCCGATGGACCAGTCGGGCGATGATTTCAGCAAATTGTTTCGCCTGATCGTAAGTATAGCGGGCCCCTAAAGGTACATAGATATGCAGACCTCTTTTGCCTGAAGTCTTACAGAGACCCTCCGCTCCCCCACGCTCAAGAGTCTTTCGAACAGCTATGGCCGCTTCGATGACCTGCTCGAAGGGCGTGTCTTCTGGATCGAGATCAATCACGAGATAGTCCGGTCTCTCCAGCATGCCCAGACGGGAACTCCAGGGGTTTAACTCAATACATCCAAGATTGGCGAGATAAACCAGTGTGGCCTCATCCTGGCAGATGAGGAAGTTGATTTCTTTCTGTTCAGAATCTGAAGGGATCTTGATCGTTTTAACCCACGCCGGCTGGTGATCAACGTTTTTCTGATAAAAGCTTTCTTTCTCGATCCCATCAGGATGCCGATGTAACGACTGCGGTCGATCTTTCAAATAGGGAAGAATGACTGGCGCGATCTCACGATAATAGCTAATCAGGTCGCGCTTGGTGTATTTCTCTCGGGGCCAATAGACCTTATTAAGGTTAGTGAGCTTTAACACATGCCCGTCAACGGAAATGTCTTCTTGATCCTTATGACCCAATGCTTTCCTTGATCCTCTTAAAGTAACCTGTCGCGGCGATGCCTCTTTTTCATTTAGTTCCTGGCTGTCCTTTAAGGAGTTCGTTGGCGGAGAAGGCTTTTCGTGTTGAACCAACAAAGCTGCTTTGTCTTCTCTCATTCCGACGAAGACCGGATGTCGCAGAACCCCATCGGCTGTCCATTCCGAGAAAGTGACTTCGCAGACCAGCTCGGGCCGGACCCAACGAACGGGTGCATTAGCTACCGGTCGCTTTTTGAAAGGGCAAACTTTTTGGATCAGAGGCTCCAGCTTCGATCGAATTTCCGCCAGGTCTCTTTCGTTGAATCCACTGCCCGTGTGTCCGATGTAAATGAGCTCATCGCCCTCGTACACACCCAGCAAGAGGGCCCCAAAATTTTTTCGTCCACCCCGGGGTTGAGTAAAGCCACCAATAACTGCTTCCTGTCGCCGGTGAGTTTTTACCTTGAGCCAAGAAGAGCTTCTTTGTCCCTCCCGAGAGGCGCTGCTTCCATCCTTGGCAATGATCCCTTCGAGTCCCTTTTGGGAAACCAGATTGAAAAAAGCAACGCCATGCTGCTCGATATGATCACTCATTACCACATGAGGCAGGTTTGAGATAATTTGCTGCAGGAGAGCCTTACGGCACACGAGGAGCAACCCCCGCAAGTCGTGCCCATCGAGATAGAGCAGATCAAACACATAATAAACAAGCTGGCCTGCGCCGGTTTTTTGGTAGTTTTGCAGAAGTTGAAAATGGGCCTTGCCTGCTTCATCGACCACTGCCACCTCACCATCCAGCACGGCTTCGTGAGCGAGACTCTGGAGCGCATTGACCAGAGGCTTGAAACGTTCTTCCAGGGACAACTGGTTCCGTGAGTAAAGCCGTACTCCACGACTGTCCACTTCCGCAATAGCACGGT
>QHZP01000486.1 GCA_003224715.1 Acidobacteriota bacterium
CAGACTGTGCCTAAATTGTGCCTAAGATGTGCCTGAGCACGTATGTGTATGGATGTTTATAGACGTTCTGAAGATTTGGAAGTGATTGAAAGGGTATGATCTACGTGAAGTTGGGAAGACAGAGAACAGTTCTCTTAATCAGTAGGTTCCCGGTTCGATTCCGGGGCGGCTCACCACCTAACCGTTTACCTTTCCAAGATTTACAACCTTTGTTTCGTCGCCCCCGACTTTGGCTGTTTTCTGATTGTCACCCCGTCTGTCACCCCCTTTTGCCGGTCAGCTATTTTTCGGAAAGCCTCGGTGATAGCCTCAGCTTGAGCGTGGACATATCTCTGTGTGATGGTGATGGAACTGTGCCAGGCATTCGTCTTTAGTGCGAAGGTATTGCATTGAACGGCAAGGTTGGTTAGTGCAGTGTGGCGGATTGAATAAGGTGCGAATGGCTTGAGTTTGTTTTTCGGCTCAGCAGCACCGGCTTTTTTGGCGGCCTCAAACGCTACCTTGTTCACAGCTCCAATGGCCTTTGGGTGTTGATTCTTGGCACTGCCTTGTTCTCCAACCTAAACTAAGTAGAAGGGACGTACATGCTACCCATAAACTCAATCGCAATTTAAGATAATCCACTTCTTATCGGGGCTTGCCATCCCTTTTTCCAAACCAAGCTTCAAACTGAAAAGAGTCGGAGAGACTAACCGCTAATGACCTGATGAACCATCGATTTAATGCAAAAGGATCGGTAACTTCTACCCCTCCCACGCACACATTTTTTCACGGAAACCACCTATAGCATAAAGGGAAAATCGCAGTAATTCATTGCAACCATTGGGTAATTATTTGCCCGTCAGACCAGCAAAACGACAGCTCTCACATGAAAAAGCTTATGCCAGAGACTTATGCCAGAGAGATGATATAAGCAGAAAAGTCGCATGAATACTTAGTGTTGTACTCAAACCGTTGGCTTGAGTCGGTCTTCGCACATTCACACAACATTTTGGAATCGTAGTTGCGAAGCTAATCTGCGCAATCCCCCTTAGGCGTTGGCTAAACTGCCTCTTTTTTCCAGAGGCCTTTACCAGTTTGGGGCCTCGTTCACCTGCCGAAGGCGAGCAAAACTAAGCGGGATTTTAATGTTCTCTTGCAATTGCTTGGTCGATTCGACCTATATTGCGCTAAGGGTTCTCTTTCACTGGCTCTAACACAAGGTTTTGCACAGGAGGTAGAACAATGAAAAGGAAGATGGTTCCATTCTTTGTTCTGACCGTTGCAACTATAGGTCTACTCTTTAATGCTTTGACAGCGCAAGCGGACCCCATTGCTCACCTCACGCTTCATAGTGAACCTGGCGACTACATCGGACGAGGAGGAGATTTTGACATTACCTATACGCCGGAAAACTCTGATTTCTTTTTCGTGTTTATATTTTACTCCCCACCCAGATTCTTAGAGTTCCAATTCGGAACCGTCACTTCGGGTCTTGACAACACTTTTGCTACATTGCAATTTAGTACTAACCAGCTTGGTATTCCAATCCAGCCAGGCTTTTACCCCGATGCCGAGCGAGCGCCTTTTGCATCACCGGGGCATGCTGGACTTGTTGTCAGCTTTCAGAATCGGGGATGTAACACTTTAACGGGCAACTTTACGATCGACGATGTGACATTCTTGCCAGATCCATCCTTGCCAAGTGGTTTGAATGTCAACACGTTCGGCGCTAGCTTTGAGCAGCACTGCGAAGGCAACGCTCCGGCCCTTTTCGGTACTTTCTCATTTAACGCCGGAGCGGCCGCGGTTCCCGAGCCAGCAACTTCCACACTCGTAACTTCTGGCCTTCTGCTGCTCATGGCGTTCAGGAAACGTAAATGATCAGCCGAGGGGCCACACGCAAAGAGAGTTGGCCATGCATGCCTACCTAATGCTTATTTGTCCTTCTTTTTTATCTTCCGCGTTCCTCGGCAAGTCAGCTTTAATTGAGCCCTTAAGCTTCTTGTTAACTCCGCTGCCAGTCAAACCCCAGTGCCTCCAGTTCCCTGATTGTTTCAGGAGTCAATGTCCCTCTCTTCCGCCCCATCTTGATTTTGCTCCGCCATTGTCCTAATCGGTAGCCCTCGGCGGTGATATATTGGGAAGGGCAATTGGGCGTCCCGTATTCTTTCTTGTATCTCCTGGTCTCCTCGATCCCGCGCCGATAGGTTTCTTCGATCAGGTGCCAGACGAAGCCAATCCTGGTGAGTCTCTTGATGCGTTCTTTGGACAAGCGGTTTGTCTGGAAGGCGCAGCCCATGCTGCTCTGCCACCGTCCCAGCTTGAATCCGTCGGGTGTCCTGTACTGAGAGCTTTGACTACAAATTCCCGTTTCCCTGTTCGTGCGAATTTTTGTAATTTTTTTTTAAGCACCCCCATCGATCAAGCAATTAATTAGCGCTTACCTCCCCTAGTCCTGCGCTAACAAGATGCATGTCCCTTCAGGATAATCCGACGGAGTGCTAGGCTTCCTCTTGCCCCAACGCGGGCCGACGAGACTTGATGATCCCGCGGCCTCCTCCGTCGCTGGCGGCGCCAGAACAGACAGATAAATCCTCGCGTGTCGCCTAGTGGCGTGTCGGACCCGGAATCGGTAATCACTGAGCAATTCCAACATCCGCCTGAAAACAGTTTTTTCCGCCACATTACCTTTCACCTCCGGCAGGACAGCGTCATATTCCCACTCGCGTTTGTTTGAAATACGGACTGGGATTCACCATAAGTGTTCATTAGTCGATAAGTGTGTCCAGGAGACCTGTTGGATCAATATGAAGGAGGGTAAAAACATGAGAAGCTTCGTGAGGATAACATTGATTGCTGTGATGGTACTGGCCAGCGGATCGGCATTCGCCGCTGACATCTCGATTGGAATCACAATTGGCCCGCCACCGCCTCCCGTTGTGGTAGTCCAGCCTCCAAGACCAGACCCCGAGTTCGTGTGGGTAGGTGGTTATTGGTATCCGATGAAGAAAAAGCATTACAAGTGGCATAAGGGCTATTGGACTCGGCTACCGTACCCGGGGTCTGAATGGGTGCCACCTCATTACGATGGAGAGCGGTTCTTTGTGGGCTACTGGTATGGCGATCGGGGCCGGCTTGAGCATAACCACCGCTGGGACCGAGACCATGACCGGGACCATGGCAGGCACCGGGGCCATGACCGGGACCATGGCAAGCACCGGGGCCATGACCGCGATCAGGGGGATCAGGGAGAGCAACGATAGTTAAAAAAGGCGGTTAGGGGCGGGAATCCACGTATGCCTCACGTTCATTGAACGGTTCGAGTGGTTAACCTAGGAAACGACCAACCTGACTGACATGAACCTTGCCAGAGCTGGCGCCTGCGGCTGCTCAAAGCAGAACGCATCAGTGCTTACCTTCGCCTGCTCGCCCATTGCTGTTCGAACCTAGCAACCCCCAAGGCCAGATGCCGCCAGTTGTCTTCCGACGCCTGGAGGGCTTGAACCTCCCGAATGGTCCAGCTGAAGTACTTCAGCCCAGCGATGGGCCCGACAGCCGTTCCATTCAGAAGGGCGACGTATCTGCGCCCGCAACCGAGCAAAACTCCGTGCTCGATTTGCTTAAGTTCTACGTGGTCTCGAAACATCTGTCTGGCTAGGTGCTCGTCGGCAGGAT
>QHZP01000487.1:0-3759 GCA_003224715.1 Acidobacteriota bacterium
ATGAAGAAACTAATACCTCACCTCTTGATTCAATGGGTCTTGATCGTTGGGCTGACTGGGGGGATGGTCTTTGCTCAGCAGAAGTCATCAGTGGCTCGAATTAAAATCGATACCGATCGGACGATCGGACAAATAGACAAGATGATCTACGGCAATTTTATCGAGCATCTGGGACGCTGTATTGAAGGAGGCGTGTTTCAGGAAGGCGCGCCCCTTTCAGACGCCAACGGCTATCGCAAGGATGTTCTTGAAGCGGTTAAGGGTCTTCAAGTCTCCATTTTGCGGTGGCCGGGTGGAAATTTTGCTTCCGGTTACCATTGGGAGGACGGAATCGGTCCGCGTAACCAGCGTCCTGCCCGCCTGGAACTGGCCTGGGGCACCACTGAAAGCAATCGGTTTGGTACCCATGAGTTTCTAAACTACTGCGAACTCCTGGGGACCCAGCCATACATCTGTGTCAACCTGGGGACAGGTGGTTGGGACGAAGCCAAATTTTGGGTTGAATATTGCAACGTAAAAGGGGGGACCCGCTACTCCGATTGGCGCAGGAAAAATGGTCGAGAAAAGCCCTGGGGCGTGGCTTACTGGGGACTGGGCAACGAAATGGATGGCCCCTGGCAAATGGGTCATCGCAGCGCGAAAGACTACGGCAAGTTTGCTCTGGAAGCGGCCAAATTGATGCGGTGGACCGATCCCGCCATTAAATTGATTGCGGCCGGCTCCTCTAATTACGGTCCAGGCGTGGATTGGATTGGCTGGAACCGTACCATCTTAGATTCCCTCAAAGGCTATATCGATTACCTTTCTTTACACCGCTATGTAGGCAACCCGGATAACGACTATTATGAATTTCTGGCCAGTTCTCTGGACTTGGGAGAGAAGACCAAAATTGCACAAGGCTTGATTCGGGCGGCGCTGGCAGACAATCCACAACGTAGGCCGATTTATATTGCCTGGGACGAGTGGAACGTCTGGTACCGGGCGCGTGGAGAAAAGGAACGAGGGCGAGAGATTCTGGAAGAGAAATACAACCTGGAAGATGCCCTGGTCGTAGCCACGTTCCTGAATACCTTCGTGAATAATGCTCATATTGTGAAAATGGCGAACATGGCGCAGTTGGTGAACGTGATTGCGCCGATCTTTACTAGTGACAAGGACCTCTACTTACAGACGATTTACTACCCTCTGCAGCTATTTGCCAATAACAGCAAAGGATCAGCTCTCGATGTTTTTGTTGATTGTCCGGCTTACAAGACCAAGAAGTACGGGGCCGTGCCCTATCTCGATGTCTCGGCGGCTTATGACAACGGGACGCTGGTGTTAAACGTAGTCAACCGCCACCGCGATCAAGCGATGGAGGTGGCGATCCTGAGCCAGCACGGCGAATTCACCGGCAATTTTGAAGTCGCGGAAGTGAACGGACCCGACATCAAGGCCGAGAATACGTTTGGCTCCGCCAAAGTGCAAACCACGCGAAGATCTTTAAGTGTCAAAGGAGATCACTTTCCTTACCAGTTTCCTCCCCATTCCTACACCATGCTCAAGGGGACGCTGCGGTAAGGTGGTGCGTGAAACGTGATACGTGAAAAAACCTGAGCGTCTTCACGCATCACCTCTCAGGCGCTGTGATTCACGTTTCACATTTTCCTTTGCCTTCCTGGCTTAATTGAATTTTCTCAGTCTCAGTCTCGTGCGGTAGATTATTCGGGTAATCCTGTCTTTGCTGGCTCTTGATTAACCCCGCGCTGAAGCAGCCTTCGGGGACGTGTCAGTCTCGTTCCTTGGCGCTCTTGGCGGTTCTATTGTGTCTGTGGGTTCCTGAAGGCAGAGCTACTACAGGTGAGTTATCCCTCGAAGGCTGCAAAGCAGGTCCTCCAATCGAGCACTTAGTCTACCGGCATCATGTTATACTTTGCGCCGTATCTGTTTGCGAAAACCTGCGGCGTGGGCCGAAGACGGCCTGCAAGGGCTTCCATGTACGTCTCTTCGAACCGACTCTGCGACCCAAAAAATGAAGGAAAACATTGTGGGTATCCGGGCCGGCAGCGGAAGCGCATCATTGTAAGGCCCGTGCAGGCAGTCATCCTTTGCATCCTCTGCGTTCCGTGTGGACTTTGCCTGCTTTTGGCAGCACAAGATTGGGCTCCGAGAAACTTCTCTCGAATCGACTGGCAACCGACGCGGGCAGTGGAGGGGGCTTCATACGTCGGGACGAACACCTGCGCTAAGTGCCACTCCGAGCAGGCCAGGAGTCAGCCCCTCTCTCCCATGGGACTGGCACTGCAGCGAGGCAAGGATACTCAGGTCTTGCGGTCACATCCGCGCCTGACGTTTCGAGCCGGTCCGTTCGCTTACACGATCGAGTGCGATGGGGACCGAGTAATCTACCAAGTCTCGGACGGCCAGCATACCATCTCTGAGCCGGTCCTGGCGGCATTCGGACTCGGCGACGCAGGGCAGACCTATTTACTTCAACATGAGGGCTTTTATTACGAGAGTCGAGTCAGCTTCTTCAACGACGTACGGAGCCTGGATTTTACTCTGGGCCACCCGAGAAAGATACCGGAGTCGCTGGAAGACGCCGTTGGCAACAAGGTCAGTCGCGGAAAAGCGGTCCTGTGCTTTGCCTGCCACTCGACGGCGTCCGTCAAGGGCACGACCCTCCAGCTTGACCGCATGATCCCTGGGATCACCTGTGAAGGCTGTCACGGCCCCGGAGGGAAACACGTTACCGCCATGGAGTCGGGAGTGCATAAGGAGCCTTCCATTTTTAATCCAGGCAAGCTGCAGGCGGGCGATCTGGTGGAATTTTGCGGTTCGTGTCATCGCGGCTCATTCCAGGTCGAGCTCACAGGAATGAGTGGGATCGAGACGGTGCGCTTCCAGCCCCATCGACTGACGGGCAGCCGCTGCTTCAGGCCCCAAGATCCCCGAATTGGATGCCTCGCTTGCCACAATCCACACCAGAGCCGGAGTCGTGACGCCGCTTTCTATGATGCCAAGTGCCTGGCCTGTCATCCAGCGGTGTCGACCGAGCCGACATCCGGGCAGAGCGTGTCGGCATGCCCGGTTGGGAAAAAGCTCTGCACAGATTGTCACATGCCGAAATTTGTCCTCCCGGGTGGGCACCTTGAGTTTACCGACCACCGCATCAGGATAGCCCGGACCAAGGCATTTCCTGACTAAGGACTCTGAGAACATGGAAACACCCAGAACGCAAAGACCGCCAAGGAGCTATGATGCCGCTGTGACTCTCTCAGGATTGAGGTGAGAGAATCGAGGATCGACGACGGTCTTCGATCGCCCGATCGTCGATCCTCCATCCTCGGCTGTTCGCGCCAAACGATGCTAGAAGGGATCCTCAGAGTAAAAAGAGCGTTCACCCTGAGTCTCATTCTTTGGAGGCAATCAAGAATCTGTAAACCGTAGTGGTTTGGTAGCGGGCACCTGGTTTCAGCACGACCGAAGGGAAAGCTGGCTTGTTGGGAGAATCGGGGAAGTGCTGGGTCTCCAGGCAGAAACCATAACGGCGCTGGTAAGCCTTGCCTCCCTTGCCACGGAAAGTGCCGTCGAGAAAGTTGCCAGAGTAGAACTGGACACCTGGCTCCGTCGTTAGGACCTCCATGACCCGGCCTGACCCGGGTTCGATGACCCGGGCTGCCAGGCGGAGCGTTCGAGCCAAGCCGTTCAGCACAAAGTTGTGATCGTAGCCTTTGCCTAGCTTCAGTTGCTGGTCGTCTGCCCCTGTGCGCTCGCCGA
>QHZP01000487.1:3992-5478 GCA_003224715.1 Acidobacteriota bacterium
GGACAGGTTTCCGGGATAGCCCTCCTCGCGGTCCTGGCTGAGGTAAGATAATTCCAGCGCCGGCCCTTCCCGACCCTCAAGCTGCTTGGCTTTCCAAACGACCTTGTCGAAACCTTTGACGCCTCCGTGGAGATGATTATCTCCATCGTTGCGCGCCAAAGTGTATTCGATGCCGTTCAACGAAAATCGGCCCTGTCCAATACGGTTGCCATAGCGGCCGATGATAGCTCCAAAATAGGGATGCGTCTTCAGATACTCTTCAAGTGAGTCGAACCCGAGCACCACGTCTGCAGGTTTACCATTCCGGTCGGGAACCTTCAGGGACACGATGATGCCTCCGTAAGTCATGATCGTCGCTTCCATTCCCTTCGAGTTCCTGAGCGTGTAAAGTTCCACCGTTTCGCCACGGGCTGTCTTACCGAACACCTGTTTCCTCGCTTTCGTAGCAGAATTAGCTTCTGGGCCGAGTCCGAAAATCATCCAAACGATGGTCCCAAACAAGACTGTGACGGTCCGCTTACGAATCAGCACGGTGGAGGCTCCTTTTTCTGGTTGGCTGCTTCGAAATATCTACGGCTGTCCCGACCTGTTCTGGAGTCTTTGTTGCGGGTCTTCAGCACGGCTCTGCGCTTTGCCAGGCACAACCCTTGCTGGCGCGCGGGCTACCGACTTGCCTCTCTCGCTCCCCAGAGCTGGCGAAGGCGCTGATCCCGGCCACAGCGATGACGGTACTCCTGGTACCGCAGGGGATTATTAATATAGTAATCCTGGTGGTAGTCTTCGGCCCGGTAGAATTCCGATGCCGCTGTGATCTCCGTGACAATTCCGCTTCGGAAGCGCCCAGACTTTTCTAACATCTTCTTTGACTCCTCGGCAAGCTGCTTTTGGGTCTCGTCGTGATAGAAGATGGCCGAGCGATACTGACTACCGTGGTCACAGAACTGTTGATTGGGGGTGGTTGCGTCGATGTTGTGCCAGAACACTTCCAGCAGTTGGGAATAGCTTACTTTATCGGGATCATAGACCACCTGAACGGCTTCGGCATGGCCCGTCAAGCCTCGGGAAACCTGCTCGTAGGTGGGATTCTTCTTGTGACCTCCGGTGTAGCCGGCGATGGTTGAGACAACCCCTCTCAATTTGTCGAACGGGGGCTCCATACACCAGAAGCAACCGCCGGCGAAGGTCGCTTTCTCGAGCCGGCGACGACCGGCCGAGTGCCCGGCTGGGGAAGTCGCTAGCAGCAACACGAATGAGACCAAAATGACTGTCAGGTTCATGGGATTATCAGGTTACGAGTCGGCATTAGTGCCGCCTCTTGGCTTGGAATCTCCGGACGGCTCTGCGGTTTGCATTGGCTGCCGTCACTCCAATGCCACACCCTTGAGTTACCTGTTGCAATGCCGTTCGTTGTAACTTATCATATTCATGCTAACTTATGGCGGCTTTCTATCACGCTATTCCGCGATGATAGGGTACCAATTACTTT
>QHZP01000060.1:0-6198 GCA_003224715.1 Acidobacteriota bacterium
CGGGTGAGGGGGTCAGCTGCGTCGGAGACCCGACCCTTGGCGGCCTGAGGTTTGCTCGCTACAAAATTAGCTGAAAAACCCATTCAAGAGTTTGACCTTTCTTGCCTTTTGCTGGACATTTCCAGGCAAACGCAGATCGGGAAGTTCCAACAGGAATTACTGTTGTCTGTCGGCCGAAAGAATCCCATTAACTAACAGGTAAGCCTAGAGCCGAAAGAGTCAATTACGGTTTCCGGTAGCGGCTCGAGAAGGTCGTCCAGTGATTCATGACCGCTTGCTGCCTCAATTTCCGAGCAGTGGAGCCCGATTAGATAAGCACACTGCTGGCTCGCCAATCGAACCGACTCCACGGAATCCGGAAAACCCACCTCGATGGCAGAGGCCTTGATGGCTTCTCACTTTTGGGCTATTGTGGAGCAAAATGGTTGATAATAGACTGGCCTGGCATCCTACACTTTCGCGAGTATCTGCAAACAGTCGGGATCCGAGGTCAAACAGCCTGTGTCAGGGCATGTGTCTTTAGGGTGTATTTTGCCCTCATCTTGCCACTCCCACTTCACGATGAAATTCAGAGTTTCCCTGCTACTCTATAGTCGGCAGTTTGGCACACTGGTAGGTCTGTTGGCGCTCTCCACCGTCTTATGGCTCCTGACACCATACTTTCTGACCTTGTCAAATTTGCTGAATATTGCCGAACAAACCGCGATTATCGCGATTGTTGCCGTGGGCATGACCTTTGTCATTATTACTGCCGGCATCGACTTGTCGGTCGGGTCGGTTTTGGCCCTTTCCGGCGTGATTATGGCTAGTGCGCTGCATGCCGGAGTCCCCCTTCCCGCGTCGTTGCTGGCAGGCTCAGGCGCCGGGCTGTTCTGCGGGCTGCTCAACGGGCTTCTGGTTGCGCAGGGCCGCCTGCCGCCTTTTATCTCTACTTTGGGGATGATGAGTGTCGCTCGCGGAGCGGCCCTGGTGTTCACGGAAGGACGGGCAATTTCCGGCTTTTCAGAGTCCTTCCGCCACTTCGCTTCAGGAAAAATCCTTGCCTTGCCCATGCCCGTGGTCATCATGTTGACGATCTACTTCATCGCTCATGTAGTGCTGACAAAGACGAAACTGGGCCGATACGCATACGCCATTGGAGGAAACGAAGAAGCCACCGTTCTGTCCGGAGTCAATGTCAGGTTGTACAAAGCCGTGATCTATGCCTTATGTGGTCTATTGAGCAGTATCGCTGCCATCATCCTGACCGCTCGCTTGAACTCGGCACAGCCGATCGCAGGTATCATGTATGAATTAGATGCTATCGCCGCAACTGTCATTGGAGGGACCAGTCTCATGGGAGGTGAAGGCACAATCTGGGGAACCTTGATTGGAGCCTTAATCATGGGAGTCCTTAGAAACGGTCTCACCCTGCTGGGAATTTCTTCATTTGTTCAGCAGATTGCTATTGGCTCAGTCATAATTCTGGCTGTCTTAGCGGATATGATGCTGAAGGCGAGGAATCGATGATTTCCTCTTATGGCGTCAATTGGGAGCTACTGATATGCACACAACGATTCGCAATCTCTGGATGACCCTGATCGCGGGGTTCGCACTGCTCGTCTTGATGGGTTGCCAGCGGGGCAACAATCCGTCTGCAGATAAGCCGACAGTTGCTTTGGTCTTGAAGACACTCAACAATCCTTTCTTTATGGATATGCAGAAAGGAGCTCAGGAGGCCGCCCAGAAATTTGGCGTCCGTCTGTTAGTGCAGGCAGCTGAGCGGGAGTTGGATGTCGAAAAGCAGATGCAGATTATCGAAACCCTTATTCAAGCCAAGGTTTCTGCTTTGTGTGTCACTCCCAGCGGCTCAAAGGAGATTGTGCCTGCCATCGTCAAAGCAAATCGGGCCGCAATTCCAGTGTTGATTGTAGATACGCGTGTGGATTCCCAGACACTGCGGGAAGCGGGTGGAAAGGTGGAGGCCTTTATTGGATCAGATAATTTTGCCGGAGGTCGGTTGGCGGGCGAATATCTCGCAAAACGATTGGGCCAAAAAGGCAAGGCAGCAATACTCGAAGGGATTCCCGGGCACGAGACCGGGGATTCGAGATTGAGGGGATTCAAGCAGGCGCTGGCTAATTATCCGGACGTTCAGATTGTGTCTTCCCAAACAGCAAACTGGGAAAGGGATCAAGGCTATAATGTGTTTCAAAATGTTCTGGAATCTCATCCGGACGTCCAGGCGCTCTTTGCCTGTAGTGATTTGATGGCCCTGGGTGCCATAGAAGCCATAGGCGCGGCCGGCAAGACCGGAAAGATTACGGTCGTTGGGTTTGACGCCCTTCCCGAGGCTCGCGAAGCAATTCAAAAGGGAAGGATGGATGCCACCATTGCTCAATTTCCAATCCAAATGGGCGCCATTGCTGTCGAGAATGCCTGCCGCTTACTCAAGGGTGAGACTGTTCCCAGAGACATTTCCGTCAAGATCCAACTGGTCACCAGGGAGAACGCAGGCTCATACCTGGTGTCGATCCACTGAATTCGTTGCGGTTCCACGTTTCGTTAAGAAAGGCAATTTGAAAGGACTACTTCCATGAAGAGGAAAATTGGCGTCGGGATCATTGGCTTAGGCCGATTGGGGAGCTTGTACGCAAGCTACCTTCTGGGTCGCATACCCTGCGCGAACTTGTTGGCAGTTTCGGATGTTAGAGAAACGGTGGCGGCTACCTTTGCCAAAGAGAACAATGTTCCAAAATGGTTCAAGAACTATCAGGACCTGCTGGCTGAGAAGGCAATTGACTCGGTGGTCATTGTCACACCAACGAGTACTCACAAGGAAGTTGTCATCGAGGCTGCTCGCCAGGGCAAAGCGATTTTCTGCGAAAAACCCTTGTCCCTCTCCATTGAAGAGGCCGAGGCGATGGGCCAGGCCATCGAACAAACGGGCGCATTCTTTCAAATGGGTTTCATGCGCCGTCTGGACAAGGGATACGCCACCGCCAAGCGCAAGATTGATAATGGGGTGATTGGCACTCCGATTGTTTTCAAGTCTTCTTCGAGGGATCCATTTCGCCCGAGCTTGGAGTACCTGGACCCGCAGCACAGCGGGGGACTCATCACAGACTGCGGCATCCATGATATTGATCTCGCACGGTGGTACTGCGGGGAGGTGCGTTGCGTCTACACTATCGGAGGAAACCTGGCCTATCCTGAAATGAATGAGATTGGAGATGTCACCACACTCCAGTTTGAAAGCGGCGCTTTGGGGGTAATCGACATGAGCCGCAGTGGGATCTATGGATATGACATTCGGACCGAAATTCTAGGAACAAAGGGCACCCTGCAGATTGGCTATTTGCGCCACACTCCCTTGCTGGTGCTAACGAAAGACGGTGTGACGCATGACACTGTCCCTTATTTCATGGATCGTTTCGAACAGGCCTACATCGCGCAACTCCAAGATTTCGCCGAGAATGTTATCATGGGCCGGCCTCCGTCTATAACCTGTGCAGATGGTCTGGCAACCTTGCGGGTCAGCTTAGCCGCGACCTTGTCACTAAAAGAAGCACGCCCTGTCGCAATCGGGAGCCGAGATGGCGAGAAGTCTGGAACCAAGAAATGAGCGTTATACGCGGCGTCGTTAGTTTTGTCACTCCCTCACCCGGTCCGCCGTCCGGCGGACCACCCTCTCCCAAGGGAAGATGGGCTGGGGTGAGGGCGCAGGGGCAGAGGGCCGCACCCATGCGAAATTAATTATGTCGTCATGTATAGCTGAAAGGAGGCCAAACTCATGAATGCCAATCTGTCCCGCAGAAGAATGATGCAGGCCCTGAGCGTGGCGGCCTTTAACTCTACCCTGTTGCCCGCCGCGGCTGCCCCGTGGCCGCTGCCTGAAGGTCCGGGCACGCCTAAGATTTGCCTGGAACTCTCGGCCGGCAGACTCTCCGCCGGCACACCGGACGAGGTGGGTATGCGCTGGGTGAAGCAGCTCGGCGTGGACTATGTGCTGACGGGAGGACCTCGGATCCCTTGGCAGGAAGCTGACATCCGTGCCAGGATCGAACGACTCAAGGCCGGTGGCCTGACCTTGTACAATATGATGATCGGGGGATTTCCCAACACCCTCTATGGCAGGCCAGGCCGCGACGAAGAGATTGACAACATCCGGCACTCCATCAGTGCCGCGGGACGGGCGGGCCTGCCCGTGATCGAATACAACTTCTATGCGCACCGTCTTGTGGAAGGATATTACGAGGAAATTGGAAGAGGCGGTGCGGGCATGACGGCGTTCGACTACGATCGAGTCAAGAACTTGCCTCCACTCCCGGAAGAGGGCGTGCACGGCCTCGAAGAAATGTGGAGCCACATCGAGTATTTCCTGAAGGCAGTTGTGCCTGTGGCCGAGGCGTCCGGTGTCCGGCTCGCTCTGCATCCCAACGATCCTCCGGCGTCCATCAGCCGGGGATCGGGGCAGATCATGGCGACTCTTGCAGGGTGGAAGCGCCTCATTGAAATCGTCCCGAGCCCGGCGAACGGCATCACCTTTGACTGTGGAGTGACGCGGGAGTTGGGCGAAGACCCGGTAGAAGTCTGCCGCTATTTTGCCGGCAGGAAACGCATCAATCATGTGCATTTCCGCAACGTGCAGGTGCGGAAGGCGTATGAGAAATACACCGAAATGTTCCCTGACGAGGGACAGGTAGACCTGTTCGGCGTGATGAAGGAGTTGGTGCGTCAGAAGTACACGGGGGTGATCTACCCGGAGCATCCCCGGGCGCTCGACGCCGACCGGGAGCAAGCCAATTTCAAATCATTTTACCCCGGCGGGGGCGGGTACGCTGGTCTTACATACAACGTAGCGTATGCCAGAGCCATGCTCCAGGCAGCCTTAGCGTCGTGAGCACCCTTAAGGACACACTGCGGAGCCTGGTTATTCCTGACCCCCACCTGGTGTGGCTTGCGGGCTAATTGTTTGTGAAAACTTGTCTTGCTCAGTCAAGGTAATCCCCAACCTATCTCGGTTGCAAACTCGAGGCCCTACGAATGGGTTTTCTCATCAGGGCAATGAAAGAATCCACAAAATAGTTGTAGTCAAGATCAAGCTGTACCTCCATCTTGCGCGAGCCGGGCTTTGGTCGTTGCTTTTCATTCCAAAAAAGTGTGGATCCATAGGAAGGTCCGTGGTCGATGTCGACATCCAGCCACATCTGTTCAGCCCGTTTGATCACCTTAGGTTCTATTACAGAAAGCACAGCCAACTGGTCATACATAAAACTTGCAACCGGGTTAGGAAAATTGCCTTTGAGTTGGATTTCGTTGAAGTAGTGGGCAATGGGAGAATCACCCTGCGCTGCTGAAGCAGCTATGTCTCGCGTGTAGGGGGCTTGATAGCAGATGTTCAGCGGAGTGACGGTAAGCTTGGGCCAGGGAGCCCGCAGAACGATACGGGCTGCTTCCGGGTCCATCCAAAAATTGAATTCGGGGCGCGTCCCGACACCTCCGCCCATAATTACCAACGCTTTCGTACGGGAGGCGATTTCGGGATCCTTGGCCAAAGCCAGTGCGACGTTGGTGAGTGGCCCGATGGCTACCAGCACCACCTCACCGGGATGCTGCCGAGTGGCTTCAATCAGGAAGTCTGAGGCATGGGTTGCTTCGGGCTTCCTTCGCGCGAACTTCCCATCGGGTGGGTGGACCCTCTTTGGCCCGGGACTTCCTTCCCGCCAAGCCCCCTTATAGGCGCCTTCGTTGGTATCACCATAAGTCTGTTCCCGAGTCTTCATCTCTTCGATGTTGTTTACCAGGGGATTCTCGGCTCCCGGGTATACCGGAACATCTGTGCGTCCTGCCAGTTCCAGAAGACGCAATGCGTCCGCTACCTCCTGGTCGCGCCACTGATTACCGGTGACCACGCTGACGCCCAGCAACTCCACGCTTTCGGACTGAAGCAGGATTAACATGGCCATGGCATCATCGCTGGCAAATCCCAGGTCGGTGTCCACGGCGACTTTGAACGATTTACCCTGCATGCGTTCCGCTGTGGCAGCCCCCAACAACAGGCAAAGGAACCAGGACTTCAGCGCAGATTGAAGGATTGCTTTCTTACACCACATGTCTGGGACACTTTCTCTTGCCTGTCTCAAACTTCTGTTTGCCAGGTGCTTGGGGAGTCCCATGGTAGAAGACAGGTCTCTCGCCCTTTAGGAATTAGGATTG
>QHZP01000060.1:6265-10088 GCA_003224715.1 Acidobacteriota bacterium
AAAAGCCTGTTCCAGCACACCGGCAAAAATCTCGATAGCGCCCAGTTCTTGATGCATGTCAAAGTGCTGCAAGCTGCTCATCTTTGAGAAGTCCTCGTAAGTCTTGACATAAGCCCGCGCATTCGCCATGTAGGTATGCTTCAAGGTACGTAAGATTTCCGAGTTCAGTACGCAGCCACTTGAACTCAATTGGGTGAAAAAGGTTCTAGCAATATCCGCAACCATCCTGGCGAGTCCTGCGCTCGGGTCCTGCCCCACCTCCTGGTGCTTGTGGTCGTAACGCGGCGTAATCTCGACTTGGCAAATTCGATGAGGCCGAACGATACGGTAAATTTCCGAAAGAATGCCCACCTCAATCCCCCAGTCAGACGGGAAGCGAAGCTCATTGGCGATGCTGGCAAATGTCGCAAATTCTCCGGAAAGAGGATAGCGGAAGTCGGACATATACTCGAGGAAGTCAATCTTTGGCAGGATCTTGCGGAGGGCCTTTACAAATGGAAAATAGAAAAGCCTGACGACGCGGCCATGCAACCGGTCGGAGTAACGGGCATAGAAGGCCTTGCAGAGTTGGTAGCGCAGCCGCACCACTGGGAAGAGCAGCCTGAGCAAGAATCCACGGTCATAGGTCAGAACATCAGCGTCATGGAAAGCAATCACGGACACCTCGCTCTTGCCCAGCGCATAGCCCAAGGCTGTCCAGACGGCTTGGCCTTTGCCTCTGGGGCCGACCGGCAACACCTGGTCGATCCTGGCGATCACCGACTGCACGGCGCGCGAATCGTTCCAGAGAACTCGAGCGGTCTTCTTTAACGGCTGGGTGATTTCCTGCGCTTCCCGGTATTCTTCGGGAGTAGCCCGATCCAAACTGATATAGATCTTGTGGATAAACTCCGTGGTGGAGAGTTCGTGAATAATGTTCTGCATCGCCTCTGAAGAGAGGTCTTTGAACAGCGCGGGGATGATGACTCCGATCGGCAGACGCGGTCGGAAAAGCGATTTCTCCATTTGAAGGAGGTCTTCATTGTCAAGCCGCGTGAAGAAGTCCGCCATGGCGAGTCTCCTTGGCTTAAGAGCTTTTCAGATGAAAAAAGACAGCAGGAGCTAGAGGGACATCAGGGTTCCGTCAAAGTCCCTGACCCTCCCTCACGGTCGGGCTACTGAACAGGGCCCGGCGCAACTCAGTAGCCCGCGCGTCAGCAAGGGCTGTGCCTCAACCCAATCACTTACGGGACTTTGACGGGGCCCTGAGAGGGACATAGTCTAATTCGAAAGATATTCCGGAACACTCCTTTAGAGGTGCTGGGTGGCGAAGAACTTTGCTCAAGTTTGTCAACCTACCGCCCCATCACTCCCAACCCCCAGCCCATTGGGAGAGGGTGGGCGAAGGACGGGTGAGGGCTCAGTTTACGGACAGAGCCACATTCCTCGGCCATATGAGGTTGCTCGCTACTACTAGTTCCTCGGGTTGGGCTGGAGTCGCTTCTGCGTCACTCCATTCTGGCAGCAGTGACGTATTTTCCAAAGTCGGGTCACTTAGTAACCGACATTTTATTGTAAACGGATTCGTGAACTTTTGGGACAAGAATCTGTTGGCTCGGTCAACTAAAACAAGACAGTCGTGGATATCGGGAGATGGCTTTCGCGACCACGTGCCCCTCACCTGATGCGGTATCTTCTCCTTGGAGGCGAGGGAGCATACTTCCCCCTTCGCGTGGTGGGATAGCGGCTCGGAGGATCAAACGACACTTATTTGGACAGAACTTGAAGCCATTACCAGCTGAAACGCAGTCCCAGTTGCAAACTTCGTGGGGCCTGAAACATCAATGGGATTCGCCACAAATGGTTAGGTGACGTCACATCGGCCTCTCTTAATGCATGAGCGCTGTTCAGAAGGTTGTACAGATCAACCATAAGATCAAGTCTACGGGGGCCAAAGTTCAATGACCGGGAGCAGCGCAAATCCACAGTCAAATGGTAAGCTGTCCGCTTTCCATTGATTATGGTGCCGCTCAGCGCCATGGATGGCTCTCCTGAAATCCCCCCATCAAGCAGATCAGGCAGGAGGGCAGCCTTTGGGTTGCGGCGGGGCGTCCAGATCCCGCCTGAACATATTTATTCAACCTCAAGGGACTCGCCAACCAGGTTCTCCAATTCCTCGCGAGAGGTGAGCCGCCAATTGGGACGCTTGTAGTGAAAACCGTCCTGATCAAAATAGTAAGAACTGAAACTCACATACACGTAATCGGAAGGCGGGTATTCTTTTGACTTTCGAAAATGCAGGCTGCTGGGATAATGCTCGACCCATAAAGTTCCGTCAGGATCGAGTTCGTATTCTTGTACTGCCTGGCTCGCAATAATCTCGATCGCGTTGGTGATAGGCCTGCCGGGATTGGAAGGCATTTCACTGAAAATGACCAGTGCCTCGATGGCTTCCGACCCAAGGCCAAACAAGCGCATCCGGCAATGAGCTTCGCATCCTTTGTCATCTCGAAAGGTTAAGATGGTGTTTAATTTTAGAGAGGGTTTCATTTTTGCGAGAGACTCCTTAAGACTGGATCGGAGGGCACGGATGAATCAATTGAAAATGGGCTTTCCTCATTTTGATATAAAAGTATAAGCATGATGACACCTCTTCTCCTTTTTCCATTATATTGCGGATAGAATCCCTTTGCGCGAGATTGACAGCAGGTGCGGAGCAAGTCACGCAGCCTGGAGCATGGAGGCAAGGTAGCGAGCACGTCGGGTCAGCCAGGGGAAGGTTTTAGACGAAGAGAATCAGGACTTCCTCGGATTCGGGGAACAGTCCTGCCAGAGCGTCAGGGTGACACGCGAGGTATGCGGCTAAAAGTGTCAGCGTATCCAAGATTGAAATGGTCGGCGCGAGCGAAAAAGCAAAGGCCGCAAAGGATAAGACTCCTTGAAAATCCATTTCATCTTTCCCGGCGATGGCCCGAGGTAAGCAGCTTATATAGCCATTGCCTCGCGTGCAAATCTCCCGCCAAGAGCGCGGGACCTAATGGAGAGCCCAGGAAAGTCAGCATTCCTCTACCTATCTTTTGCCTCAGCGCCACTGGCAACTCTTGGGCCCATCCAATCCAACTCGCTCCATGATCCGATAGCGGGACGACTGGGCCGAATTCCCGGACTGAAAGCTCGAGGGGCCAGGAATAATTGATGTAGGGAACATAATGGTGGTCCTGGCGCGTCAGTAAATGAACGGGCGATTGGATACCCAGGTCAAAATGGCTCCGGAGAAAGTTCTGTTGTGCTTCGAAAATGGAGCTATCCACAAATCCTAACCCGCACTCCAGCAAAAGGGAGCTTCCATTTTCCAGGCAGTTCAAAAGCTCACGACCCAGACTCTCATCTATCTGAGCCATTCCCGGAACAATCACATTCCGGCATTTCAACGTCACCTGGGGCAGGGCTCTAATGAACCCAACACCGGCTGTTTCCAAGGCGGATTCATAGCCGCGGATGGACTCCTGCAAGCTGCAATGGTCCTGCAGGTCAACAATCAAGCAATCTAAATCCTGCCGTGGCCGCCAGGAGAATGATGACCAACCCCGGCTGGCTGACAACAACGCTGCCGAACAGACGGCAGCGTTGCCAAGAAACGTTCTGCGAGAAATTACCATCTTACAGCCTTCCTGAAATCAACCGATCCATGGCAGCCGAGGTGTCATAAAACTGCTGGTCGAGGGCGTAGTGATAGCGCGCTTCCATTTCGGCAATTAGCCATCCATCGTAGCCCACCTTTGACATGGCAGCCCTGATCGCCGGCCAATTATTGTCACCCAGGAAAAAGTTCGTGTAGACGCTT
>QHZP01000060.1:10108-10975 GCA_003224715.1 Acidobacteriota bacterium
GTGAATGCGGGTGATACGAGGACCATGGATCTCAATCCATTGCTCGGCGAATCCCGTGTCGTGAATGTTGCCGACATCGAGGTGGATTCCGACGTAGGGACTGTTCACCTCGTTTAGAAACTGCCAGAATTCCCGGGGCGTAATCAGAAAGCGATGCTCCGAATTGCAGTTCTCGCAACCGATCTTGACTTTGGCCTGGGCGGCCTTTTCGGCCAGTGTCTTTAAGGTCTCCACGCAGCGCAAGTAAACTTCGTTGTAGGGCACGTCCTCGGTTACGAGTCCCGCCACGACCAGGATAGCATCGGTGTTGAGTAGTGTCGCCGCCTCGATCTGGCGCTCAATGTGACGGATGGCCTGCCCGCGGACCTTGGGATCGCGCGCCGAAATCGGATAATCCCAATCCAAAGTGTTCGACACATTCGAGACCACTAATCCGGCGTTCTCCACCTTCCGGCGCAATTCGCGTATGTCGGCGTCTGTGGTGTTCATCTGAAACCAGGGTTTATCACCCAGCCAGAGCTCGACACCGTCGAAGCCCGCTTTCTTGATCAGCTCAAGGCCCTTCTCCAGACTCCAATCTTTGGGAATCATGTTCTCGCCGATGGATTTTTTCATAGGATTCTCCTGAAATCCCCCGGTGCGATGGATGCATGGGTGGGTTCCCTATCCAGAGATCGAGACATCCCTCGCGCCCGGAGCTGCGGAAAAATTCAAAAACCGAGCGAGATCGGGAGGGCGAGGCTCCCGCCGAGCCTGATGGGGCAAGGGCGTGCTAGTCGCCTCCCAATTTCTTCACGCCTTCCCTCTCAAGAGGAGAATAGCTCAAATTCAGGCCAGGCATTTCAGGCTTTCGTTAATTAACTTTTG
>QHZP01000060.1:10987-23962 GCA_003224715.1 Acidobacteriota bacterium
CCTTCATAGGGGCCGCCCTGTCCTTCCCACTCCATTGAAAAATAGCCCCGGTAGCCGCTGGCCTTGGCAATCGCAAATGTCCTGCGGAGATCTACCTTAAAAACTTTGCCCTTGTCAATCTCGGAGTCCTTCACGTGGCAAATGTTATAAGCATGTTTGAACATGGCGGTAACGGCATCATAATTAAATTGTTCTTTTCCACTCAACATAGAATTGCCAAAGTCCGGCAAGGCGTGAAGGTAAGGGTTGTTCACTTTTTCAATGACCTTGACAATGAAGAAGGCGTCTTCACTCAGCAGGTCATCGTTCTCCAGGTTGACAATGACAGTCTTCTCAGCCCCGTAGGTCGCGATTTCGCTCAGGCTCGCGGCGGTCCGGTCAACATCCGGAGAAGTGGATTTAACTCCCTGGATGTGAATGCGAATGCTCGGTGATCCGACGGCCACGGCAATATCTACCCATTTCTTGCTATTCTCTATCCCCTTTGCCCGCTTGGCTGCATCGGGATCATAGAGACTGGCTCCAACACTGACAGGAATGTTAACCACCTGGGCTTTGGCCTTCTGCACGGCTTCGCGAAAGGCTTGCAGATAGGCTGGCTCAGTGGAGCGAAAATGCTCGCCCAAGGGTTCGATGTTGTGCACGTGAAACTTCTTGACCACCATGCAGGCAAAGTCCTTTAAGTCCATGGCTGGTTTCTTCCGGTCCCGGTCCCAGTTGCGGGGACTATCGATGAAGGCCCGAAAAGGGTAGGAAGCAACGGACAGCCGATCGCGAGATAGAACAGGGAATTTCAGGTCCGGTCCTGCAGAAAAAAGGTTCCGGCTCCAACTCAGCGACGCTACGCCGATTGCAAGGGATGTTGATTTCTTCAAGAAATGGCGGCGCGAGACTGCTCGCATATAGACTCCTTTCTCACAGGGACACAGGCGAGCGGCCACTCCGGGCCTGGCTAACCTAGTTAACCATGTGGCTATGGCTCCGGCCAGTTCAAATGCTTATGCAGAAACTTGAAGGTGCCTTCACCGTTGATAGTGTGGCCACCGTTAAAATATTCGATTTCGGTTTTTTCAGCCAGCCCCAATTGGGTATACAGCCACCGCACCTTGGCATATTCGTGCGCCACCCATTGGTCTCGTCCCACGTGATCATGATGGCCACGTTCCACCATGAATGGCCGCGGGATCATCAAGTAGGTCATCTCGGCGTAGTCAAAGGTGTTCCCCAAATTGAAATAGGGCATCTCCCACTCAATGGTATACATGAAGCTGAAACGCTGGTCGGTAGCGGCCACTTTCCGCGTCCAGTTGTTAAAATCGCCTGAACAGATTGAAAGACAGTAACGCTCCAGGATCGTTGGCACGCGCACAGCCGTCTCCCCACCGTAGCTTAGACCATAAAACGCAATCCGCTTGGAGTCCACGAACGGGAGTGTTTCGAGCCAGCGCAAGAGTTGATCATGCTGGCCGATGATGAAAGAAAACAGCGAGGCCCTGACGCCGTTGGCTTTGCGGCTGAGCCAGCGATAACGGTCTTCGCCACGGTAGAGATTATGCGGGGCAAAGGTGATGAAACCGCGATCGGCCAGGCGCGCGGCAAAATTGTGATAATAAGCGTCATTCCCCTCGATGACGTCTTTGGGCAAGCTCCCGCGTTCATGCTGGCAGACCACCACGGGACGCCGTTCCCCAGGTTTGAGATCTTTGGGTACCAGCAGCACACCCCAGGCAAACACATCCGGCCACACGTCAAGAACCACCTCATAACCGGCCCACTTTTCGGTGTCGTAGATCTGGCGCGTTCGAGGATTGAAGGGCAATAACGGTTCATCGAACTTGCCCAAGACTTCTTCCCAAAAATATTGGCGATACCATTTGGAGCCTTCAATAAAATCTTGCGGTGCAATCGTCTCATGACGGAGTTCTTTCGTCCAGGTTTCGTCTGCCAGTTCGGGAGCCACTTTATACAGAAAGAACCGATCTCGCACATGTTCTGAATTCCGAACCAGCTTTTGCACATGGTTCTCCAACGCTCTCACCTGGAGCTTCTGCCTCTCTCCGGCGTCCAAGGACTCGCGCCGGTCCACGGGCAGATTGCCGGTGAGCGACATGGGGGAATTGACGCCCAGTAATTTGGCGAACTGTTGCAGCGCTTGTTGCGATCCGGGACCTACAGGATCGTTGCTCGAGCCCTTGACGAGTTCCTTGGGTTGGAAGCCCGACTGGGTTAGGCGGTCAATACGGTCAAACTCTGCCTTGACACTCTGGAAGCCCGGGGTTTTCAATTCCCCTTTAGGCCCGGTGACCTTGGGCGGATTGCTGTATTCAACAATCAAGCCCCGAGGCGCAATCAGGGTGGCCAGTTCTGCGTCGCCAAATTCGCGGAGCAATCCCCAAACATTGCGGTAGATGGGTTCGGACGAAACGTTTTGACGCGAGTCGAAGTAACCGCTGACTAAGGCCGCGTCAATGCGGGTGTCCACTGCAGCCGCGTAAAAAGCAATTAGTCCGCCTTCGGTATAACCGGCCACGCCGACCTTGAGATTGCTATCCCTCTTCCGCTTGAACCAGTCCACCACGGCCAGCACTTTCTGCACCTCGTAGCCGATCACATGCCGGCCCATGTGAAATGCCTGGCGATAGATCCATTCCCGGTGCGGCTGGTCGGTCATGCGAATGTCCGGATGGCCTGACCAGCGCGTGGTGCGGTCGATCATCACCGGAACAAGCACCTCAAAGCCGTTTTCTGCCAACCGGCGGGCCAACTGCGACTCCGGTGCTACCCCCGGGGCTAGGCCCACGGTCTGCTCCGGTGTTTGGTCCGCGTCCGGTAGAGCCACCACTTGGGCCAGCGGCGATTTTTTGGGTTGCAGGAGTAATCCTTCGCCAGAAACGCCCTCCAATACCGGCCAGCGAACCTGGTACACCTGATAGGTATCCATCTCTGCTACCAGTGCGGGGTTGTTGTCGTCTCCGAATCGCTCCATCCTGGCTGGAAGACGGGGATCAACGACACCGATATTCATCATGAAGCGGCTGCGATTGGGTTCAACGGATTTCTCGTAGGCCAGGCGGGAGGAGAGATCGCGCTTCCAATACTTCTGACGAGTTCGAATCGACTCGTCGATTTTTCGCTCGACAAAGCGATGAGCTCCATCCATCATCTTTTCTGACAGATCTCCCGTCCAGGTCAGCGGTTGCGTACCCGGCAAGCTGCGAACCTGCGCGTCTGAGGCGGCAGCGCCCATATGCAAAATGAGGGTGCAAATCATCCAAGTTCGAATCATAAGAGAGTTCGTTTGTTAATGGATCGCCAAACGACAAATTATACACCGCTCAGCGCTATCTTACTTAGTTTCCCTTCAGAGGCTCAATGCGTAATGACCAATGAGGTTGGAATCCCGGGATCTTTCTGATAGATTTTTCTCCCTAAGAGCCAATTGACCCTGTTTCAAATGATAATTCCCGCAAAGCTCCGTTCCATTCATTCGAAATCTGTCATGATACGCCGAGACTTTCTTAAGACGCTGGCCGCTACTTCCGCAGTCTTCGTACGGGGCAGAGCCTACTCTCAGGAACCCGAGCGGTACGACCTCCTGATCAGAAACGGTGAAGTGCGAGATCCAGGTCGCGGTTTTCGCAAGAGAGCCGACCTGGGAGTTCTTAACGGAACGATCGCTGCTATCGAAGAACACATTCCGGCTGAGCGAGGCCTGGACATCATCGATGCCAGCACACTTTACGTTACCCCAGGACTCATCGATCTTCATACACACTGTTTTTGGGGAGGAAGCGGTATCGGCATTGAGGCAGATCCCGTTGCCGCCCGATCGGGTGTGACCACCTGGGTGGACGCCGGCAGTTTCGGCTTTGATCAAATTGATGGCTTCCGTCGCTTCGCAGTCCGGCCAGCCCAGGCAAGGATCTTCGGCTACGTCTATTTGTACCCTAGCAGCCGTAACCCCGATATCGATCCGGTTAAATATGTTCGTGGCGTGATGCAGCGGACCGGAGAGGCCGCGGTGGCAAACCGCGACATTATTCTTGGGGTGAAGTTTCAGGTCGGGTCAAACATGAACGGCAAGTACAGCCTGCCGTTCCTGAAAATCGCCCGCGAGTTGTGTGACCAATTCAAGCTTCCGTTGATGGCCCATATCAGTTTCGCTCCGCCCGAAACACCGGAAGTTATGGAGCTGATGCGTCCGGGGGACGTCGTGACCCATTGTTACAATGGGCACACCTTGAGCATCGTCGATGCGAATGGACAGATTAAGCCGGGCGTCAGGGAAGCTCGAGCTCGAGGAGTGCTGTTTGACATTGGCCATGGTGTAGGCAGCTTCAATTTCGGGGCTGCTCGCAAGGCCATGGAGGCTGGTTTTTTGCCAGACACAATCTCGACCGACATCTACTCGCTCAATGTGAACGGCCCAGTCTACGATCTACCCACGACGATGTCGAAGCTCCTCCATCTCGGCATGAGCTTTGACGATGTGCTGCTGCGCACGACTGCCAGCCCGGCTAAGGTGATCGACCGAATCCGCGGATTGGGATCTCTGAGTGTGGGAGCGCCGGCCGATATCGCTTTGCTTGCGATTGAAGAGGGCCAATTCCAGCTGGTGGATTCCCAGAAGAACACCGTAATGGCAACGCAGAAAATTGTCTCCCGGCTATGCATCTGTCGCGGCAAACGGCTGGTGGTGCCACTATAGGTGGAAGGCGGGCATAATCGCTCCCAGGATACCCTGGCATCCCGCCATATGCGCGAAAACCTGGTCTTGCTCGTGCTCCTACTCGATTCATTGCCATAGGTGCGAGCAAGAGTAAGAGCAGGAGCACGAGCACGAAATGCCTTACCACCGTATTTCTCACCCCTTGCACCCCGGCATCCAATTCCCTATAATCCGCCCCAGGAGTGATCATCATGAACTATCGTCAGTGGTCTCGGCGACAATTCTTGCAACACACGGCCGGCGCCGCGGGCGCTTCGCTGGCAGCGCGTTCCATCTGGCTTGAAGCGGATCCCATCACGGCTTTGCCACGCTCGGCACCGAGCGATCGGGTCCGCTTTGGAATCATCGGCGTCGGCATGGAGGGGACCGGCCTTCTCTCCACTGCCATCCAACTTCCTGGGATCGAGTGCGTGGCAGCCTGTGATCTCTATGACGGCCGCCACCAGCATGCAAAAGAAATTGTTGGAAAACCCATTCATACCACACGCCGCTACAAGGAACTGCTGGACAACAAAGAGATCGACTGCATCCTAGCTGCAGTCCCGGACCACTGGCACAAGCAAGTCGTGGTCGATGCCGCGAACGCCGGGAAGGATATTTACTGCGAAAAACCGATGTCTCACTCTGTCAATGAAGGTTTCGAGATGGTGGCCGCCGCCCAGAAGTCCGGCCGGATTGTCCAGATCGGGGCCCAGCGCACCAGTTCAGTCCTTTGTGCCAAGGCTCGGGAACTTTACCAAAAGGGCGCGATCGGAGAGCTGTGTCTGGTTGAGGCCACGATGGGACGCAATGATCCGACGGGAGCCTGGCAGTATCCGCCGCCGCCCGACCTGTCACCTCAGAACCTGGATTGGGATACCTGGCTCGGCACGGCGCCCAAGAAGCCCTTTGACCCTTTCCTTTTTGCGCGCTGGCGTTGCTGGATTGAATACGGAACAGGCGTGGCTGGCGACCTGATGGTCCATTTGATCAGTGGCATGAATTTTGTGCTCGGGATCAATGAAGCCCCAAAGCGAGCTTCAGCTTTTGGAGGAATCCTGCGCTGGAAAGACGGGCGCAATACCCCGGACGTGCATTGCGTCCTTTTTGAATACGGAAATATTCCCGTCTACGTTCGGCTGAGCCTTGACAGCGAAACCCCGGAAGTGACCCGTTTCATGGGGCCCAAAGGCATCATCGAATTGACGGAATTCGGCGTCAGTTTCAAGCCGCAGGCTGGCATCGATCAGTCCCCCAGCTATTATGTGGCCAGTTTCCCCCAAAAGATGCGCGAAGAATACTTCAGCAAGTGGCACCAGGAACATGATCCCAAGCCTGGCGAAGCCCTTACCAGCGAGAGTGTCAGCTACCGTGGGCCTTCCTACGACGATTTGCAGCCGCATCTCTGGAAATTCTTCCAGTCTGTCCGTTCGCGGCGGCCGGTTTACCAGGATGCCGTTTTCGGGAACCACGCAGCCATTGCCTGTCACATGGCTAATGAGTCCTATTATCGGAAAAGTCCAGTGACGTTCGATCCCGGCAACAAAAACATCGAGGCGTGAGGTCTGGCGCGAATCCGCTCCTTACGGTCGTGGTGATATTCTAAAGGGCATTGGCCATTTTCGACGCGATTCGAACCCTCAATAAAGGATTCAATAACGAAAGCGTCGTTTCCCCCAAGGGGATTCATAAATCAGCCTAGGGTTGCGGCGAAGCTGCTACCCTGGTACAGGAGTCTGGACATTTCTTATTCCCCAAAGGGGATCAATAATCCAGCCCAGGGTATAGCGCAATTTCAGTCGCGAAATTGCAGTCGCCAGCGCAGCGTCCAGTGAACCCACACGCTCGACGTCGATGATTTCTCCCCCTGTTTCCTGGGTGACCTTGCTGACGGAACCGGTTCCACCCAGCCAGATGGGCACACGCATGGTTAAAGGCATGGCTTCACCCAGGAATTGGCAAGGGCTGCTTTCACAATTTCCTTTTTTTCACAGCCCGAGAGATACTTGTTTCGTTCTCGTCAGAACTTAAGCTATAAATTCTCCATGGAATTCATCCAATCATTTCACAAAAGGTGGGTTCAATTCGTCCTTCTCGTCTGGCTCTGCCTATTCTCCTGCTTTAATCTTTCTCTTGCCAGCCAGTCAATTGCGCCTAAGGTTGATGAAAATGATTGGCTGAGGTTATTCGACGGCAAGAGTCTTCAGAATTGGCATGTGAGCAATTTTGGCGGTGAAGGTGAAGTCTATGTCGAAGATGGTCAGGTCATCCTGGAGATGGGTGCCAATCTGACGGGCATCACCTGGACTGGCGAGTTTCCACAAATGGACTACGAGGTTATCCTGGAGGCGATGCGCGTGGAGGGGAGCGATTTCTTTTGCGGGATGACTTTCCCAGTTGGACCGGCCCCCTGTTCGCTGATCACTGGCGGCTGGGGAGGAACCGTGGTGGGGTTGTCGAGCATTGATGGCCGCGACGCCTCCGAGAATGAAACGAGCCAGTTGATGAACTTTAACGCAAAACAATGGTACAGAATCAGGTTGCGGGTGACTGCCCCAAAAATCGAAGCTTGGATCGACGAGAAGCAAGTGATCAATCTGTTAACACGAAGTCACAAAATCTCCATTCGGCCTGAAGTGGAACTCTCCCGGCCCTTCGGGATTGCGTCCTGGCGCACCAAAGCTGCCTTGCGAAACATCAAGATGCGATGGATTAGGTAAGGACGGCTGATCCAGGGGTGTTAGGTAATCAGGAATGCGGCAGGCGTGCTCTGCGCGGCGACGAGCGCCGATTTAACAAGAAACAGGACTGGAAACCACAAGCCACGAACAACCCAATGGGAATGGGGGTTTCCACTTCGATCGCGGAAGGCGGCAGCCGGAAGGGGCTTGGCGGGAACGGCAGATAATTTTCCAGACTCAGGACTGCCCGAACGGGCTTCGCTTCAGGGCGTAGTCGATAGCTTCCTGCGGCACTTCAAACTTAGCTCGCGCACTGTTGCCCCTGTAGCCGACGTCCTTGATGCCGATTTCGCTCGTGTAGAAAGCATCCACAGTCATCTTGCGTAACCAGTCGAAAAAGACGATACCAGGTCCCAGATCTGATGGGCTAAAAATGCCGTAAGAGCCAAAACCCTGGTAATGATGGGTGCCTTCGTAAGTCAACCCCTTTGTCTTTCGCTCTCGTTCGTCCCGCTCTGCCTCCACCAGTAAGTCCAACATGGCGGTCTGCTCATCTTCTTTGGCTTCGATGAAAGGCACCGAGTAACGCTTCTGCATCCTTCCATCCAGCCACATCAACCCACCCGTGTAAATGACAGCTAGCTCTTCGTTCTGGCTACACAACAAATCGATGAATTCCGGTGCACCGGCCTCACGCGCACTACCGGAAATTTCATCGGGGGGAACAATTAACTCCGCCAACCGTCCAAGCGTTTTGAATTCGTGCTCATTGAAGAGCTTGGGCTTGTAAATGCCCGTCTTCTTTTTTTCTTCTTTGACGTGTTGATGGACGTGTTGAACTCCCTCAAGCTTAAGCTGGCCGCCGGCAACCGCGGTGAGTGCCAGACCGACCTGGCGAAGCATGCCGCGCCGCGATACCCCATCGATCTGACTCAGTTGATCTCTGTTGTCAGACATTTCCTTTCCTCATCTCTTCGGCCAGGTATTCGGAGGCGCGCCAGGCCAGGGCATTAATAGTAAGCGTCGGATTCTTATCGGGATTGCTGACAAAGGAGGCCCCGTCACACACGAACAAATTTTTCACCTCATGAGCCTGACAGAAACCGTTCAAAGGGGAAGTCCGGGGGTCGCTCCCCATTCGCACCGTTCCCACTTCGTGAATAATGGTACCGGGAACGGAGATGCCGTTGTGTTCCCGTTGGGCGGGAGTTAGATGATGCACCTTGCCTCCCATAGTTTCAATGATGGCCGCAAAGGTTTGTTCCATGTGCCGCGCCTGCTTCCATTCATAGTCCGTCCATTTGAAGTGGAACCGAGGCACGGGAATACCCCACTTATCCACCACGTTCGGGTCAATCTCGCAGTAGCTATGATTGTTGGGAATCATTTCCCCGCGTCCGGCAAAAGCTACGAAGGTGCCGTAATCCTTGCGAGCACCCTCTTTCAGCTTTTTTCCATAGCCGTACTTGGCGGCAGCACGCTGGAAGGACCCGACTTGCGGCATCCCATAGCCGCCTCCAATCTCAATGTGGTAGCCACGCGGAAAACCTAATTTGTTTTGGTTTTCCCACTCCCACCAGGGCATGTATAGATGAGCCCCCCCGAATCCGTCGCTGTCATAGCGAGGAAGTCCCTCCAGGGCAGGAACTTGTCCACTCAAATCAAAGCCGACCGAGTCCATTAAGAAACGGCCCACCACGCCCGAGCCATTGGCCAGACCGTTGGGGAATAGCTTGGATTTCGAATTCAGGAGGAGGCGCGCCGATTCACAGGCACTGGCAGCCAGCACCACGACGCGGCAGCCGATTTGCTGTTCCGTGCGGGTCTTCTTGTCGATGTAAGACAGGCCGGTCACCTTGCCATTGTTGTCAGTCAGGATCTCCCTGGCCATAGCCATGTCGATGATCTTCAGCTTGCCGGTTTTCATCGCCGGGAATATCTGTACCTGGCTGGAAGAATAATTCGAAGCGGTCAAACAACCCCGACCACACTGGCCGCAGTAGTGACAGGCCGGCCTCCCGTTGAGTTCACGGGTAATGACGGCGCGCCGGTTGGCGACACAAGGAATCCTCAGTTTTTCGCACGCCTTCTGGATGAGAACCTCGTGAGCCTTGGGTGGGGGCGGTTCGTGGAAGACTCCATCGGGGGCACTGCGGATGCCCTCTTTGCTGCCCGTCACACCAATGAACGACTCCGCCTTGTCATAGTAGGGAGCAAGATCCTCATAGGAGATGGGCCAGTTGGTCCCGAGACCATCCCTGTCATAGGGCTTGAAATCATAGTCGGCGAACCGCAAAGTGATCCTGCCATAATGATTAGTCCGGCCTCCCAGAATGCGAGAGCGGAACCAGCGAAACTCGCTTCCCTCACCCACTGTGTAAGGTTCACCTTCAAGTTCCCAGCCACCACTGGTGGTGGTGAAATAGCCAAAGGGCTTTCCGCGACCGAAATAAGCCGCTCCTCCTTCTTCTGCCCCACGATGATCCACATCATAGGGCCACATGTGTTCTTTAAATTCCTTAGCGGGATCCAACATGGGACCGGCCTCGAGCAGGGTAACTTTGACTCCCATAGCAGTCAGCACCTGGACAACCGTCCCTCCTCCGGCGCCCGAGCCGATAACGACAACATCATGAACTTCCGGACTGCGTTTGACCTGGGCCATTGGATCCTTTAGTAGATAGAAGTTTCGTGTCGGAACTCAGGGCTTCTTAAAAGGCCTTGTTGCATGAAACGTGATTCGTGAAACGTGAAGACATCAGCTTAAGCATGGTAACATTCTCTCAAAATCGACGTCAAGAATGGCGTTTGCTTCCTAGCAGAAGGAATGATTGTTTGCCTTGAGCGGAAATGACCCGAGGCTCGGTCAATGCTCCTTATTGCCACTCGGCGGATGACGATCCGCCTCTACGAGCCGAAGCCAGTTGCTCCTCCCACCTGTACGGCGTTCAGTCCACAACCGGCTGGCAATCGGCAGTTGGCAGGGCATTCTGGAAGAATTGCTCGATCCGCTCCATGACTTCGCTTTCCTGGGTCGATTCATAAATCGACTTCCTCAGTGAAGCGCCAAACGGAATGGCATGTGTGAACCAGGAGGCAAATTGCTTCATCTTTCCAAGGGCACCAGGGATTTCTTCCTCAAACAGCAATTGAAAATAAGCCTTGATTAATTGGTGCTTGTCAGAAATGCTAGGCTGAGTCAATGGAAGTCCGTTCTCCATTTCAAAAATCTGGCGGAAGATCCAAGGGTTACTCAAGGCGCCCCGGCCGATCATGACGCCGTCGCAGCCAGTTTCGGCCCGCATTCGAAGCGCATCTTCGGGAGTCACGATGTCTCCGTTACCGATGACCGGGATTTTCAGGTGAGCTTTGAGTTGGGCAATGAGGCCCCAGTTGGCTTTTCCGCTAAAGCCCTGCACTCGGGTCCGCGGGTGCAGCGTGATCGCTTCAACGCCAATGTCTTCGGCCATCTTCCCAATCTGCAAAGCCACGGTCTCAGTTTCGCTCCAGCCGGCGCGAATCTTAATAGTGAAGGGAATGGAAGCAGCCGCCCGAATCGTCCTTAAAATTTCTTCGAGCAGTTTGGTTTCCCTCAATAGCGCTGAACCGCCGCAGCCTTTCACCACCTTCTTGGCGGGACAGCCCAGATTCAGATCGATCGCATCGAAGCCAAGATCGTCCACCATTCGGGTTGCCTCTGCCAAACGCTCAGGATCGGCACCGAACAGTTGAGCCGTGACCGGTCTTTCTTCTTCGTGATAAAAAAGCATCCGTCGGCTTTTGAAAGAATTTCGGGTCAGCCCTTCGGCACTCGTGAATTCGGTCATCACCAGACCACAACCACCCAACCGCTTAATAAGCCGGCGAAACACGCTGTCGGTCAGTCCGGCCATGGGAGAAAGAAAAGTAGCCGGACGGATCGTGATATTCCTAATTTGCAACACGCTATCCACTCCTGAAGTTTGCAACACCAAACCGTGCCATTTTACCTTCGTTTCAACTTTCCTACAAATTGGTAGATAGCTTAAGGGCGTTCGTCTCAAGGGTCACTCATTCGACTCGAGGCGCGTTAGAAAAAACGTTTTGACGTCATAACGCTTTGCTGTTAGATTAGAAGCATGAAAAATCAGTCCAAACGAGCCACTGTCTATTTCGATTCCCAGCTGCATCGGGTCCTGCGCCTCAAGGCCGCCGAGACGCATCGCTCTGTCTCTGCCATCATCAACGAAGCAGTCAGGCAAAGCCTGGCAGAGGATGCCGAGGATCTGGCTGCCTTTGAAGCAAGAGCAGGTGAACCTAATCTGGTATTCGAAAAGGTCCTCCAAGATATGAAAAGGCGTGGCCAAATATAAGATCCTAATCAAACCCTCCGCGGTCAAAGAAATCGAAGCGATCCCCAGGAAGGATCGGCTGAGAATCATTAAGAAGATTCTGGCATTGGAAAACACCCCACGGCCATCGGGATGTGAAAAGCTCTGCTCTCAAGAGAAATACAGGATCCGAGAAGGGCCATATCGCATTGTTTTCTCCATCGATGATGGGGATTTATCAGTCTTGATTGTGAAAGTGGGTCATCGCCGAGAAGTCTATCGGTGACTCGCCACCGAACGCAATAGGAAAGGGCGCCCCTCTTTGTGGCAGTTTGGGCCGCCGACACCAAACCTATAAGGTTGTTTTAATTCCCAGAAAATCATGATCAAAGAATCTTAAATCCTCTTTCCCGTCCTTATCGGGACAGAAAGGTAAATTAAGATAGCGAGACTTCCGCAGTCTGAAAAAAAACTTTACTCCCCTTCCCTTTATTGGTTCTATGTGCTTTATTGGTTGTGTGGAGACTTTTTGATTACGCCGCGAAGATTCCTCTTGCCGTGTCCACCGGAGATCGACAATGACAAGTATTCAACTCGGTCTGATTGACTACGCGATACTCACAATTTACTTTGTATTTGTGCTGGGCATCGGGTGGGCGCTTAGGCATTACATGAAGACGAGCACTGATTTCTTCCTCTCAGGCCGTTCCATCCCAGCCTGGATTACTGGACTGGCTTTTATTTCAGCCAACCTGGGCGCCCAGGAAGTGATTGGCATGGGGGCCTCGGGGGCGAAGTATGGGATTGCCACCAGCCATTTTTACTGGGTGGGGGCTATTCCGGCCATGGTGTTCGTTGGCATCTTTATGATGCCTTTTTATTATGGCTCACGAGCGCGCTCGGTGCCGGAGTACTTGAAGCTCCGATTCGATGAGAAGACGCGAGGCTTCAATGCGATGTCCTTTGCCACGATGACGGTTTTCTCTTCCGGTGTGTCGATGTACGCGATGGGTTTGCTGCTGGGCATGTTGCTGGGATGGAACTTCAACTTCAGTGTAATTGTTTCGGCCATCATCGTCTTGGCTTACATCTTCCTGGGCGGATTAACCTCAGCGATCTATAACGAGGTTCTTCAGTTCTTTTTGATTGTCCTGGGATTCTTGCCGCTGGTCTTTCTGGGTCTCAAGGACGCTGGCGGTTGGGCGGGTCTGCAGCAGCGGCTCGCCATAACTGCCACGGCCCAAGGGTTTGCGCCTGGAACGTGGACGAAATCCTG
>QHZP01000060.1:23976-51993 GCA_003224715.1 Acidobacteriota bacterium
TGGGTTCAGGATTTGTACTCTCTTTTGGCTATTGGTGTACGGATTTTCTGGTGGTACAACGAGCCATGGCCGCTGATTCCATGTCGGCGGCTCGTCGCACTCCCTTGATTGCAGCCTTCCCTAAAATGTTCTTCCCCTTCTTAGTGATTCTCCCAGGCATGATCGCCATCGCGCTGACTTATCACAAGGGCGTGAGCGTGTTCGCTCTTCCCAAGAAGGCGGATGGAACTCTTAACTATGATCTGGCCATACCGATGATGCTAGCTCACTATTTTCCGTCCGGGATGCTCGGGTTGGGGTTGACTGCCTTGATGGCCTCGTTCATGTCCGGGATGGCCGGCAATGTCACGGCTTTTAATACGGTCTGGACCTACGACATTTATCAGAGCTACATCCGCCCTGGCCGCTCTGACCAGCACTATCTCTGGATGGGAAGGATGGCTACGATCTTCGGCGTCGCCATTAGTCTGGCTGCTGCTTATCTTGCAGCCAAGTTTAACAACATTATGGACCTGCTCCAGCTCGTTTTTGCCTTTGTCAATGCGCCGCTATTTGCTACCTTCCTGCTCGGAATGTTCTGGCGGCGCGCTACTGGCCATGGCGCGTTTTTCGGGCTGTTCCTCGGCACCGGAGCCGCTGCCTTGCATCATGGGCTCACCGCCCCGCTGGGCTCGACGACGCTGATCAAAGGCGGATGGTTTGGCGCTGTTCTGCATCGCTATCCGAGCGAAATGGCCCAGAACTTCTGGACGGCAATCGTCGCTTGGACGACTTGCTTTCTGGTGACTATTTTCATCTCTTTGGTCACGCGACAGAACCGTCCGGATGAAGAGCTGAGAGGATTGGTGTACTCTCTGACGCCACGGCCGAACGAAGGTAACCTTCCCTGGCACAAGCGACCCGCCCTGTTGGGGGTGTTGGTACTGGGAGTAACGCTACTACTGAATATCATTTTCTGGTAAGTGCAGATCTGATGGGGCTTGACATAAGACTTCCAATGGGACTGATGTTTGCAATTGCCGGCGCCCTGCTGGTAGTTTACGGTGTGGTCTCCGATCCCGCTATATACCGGCGCTCTCTGGGCCTGAACATTAACTTGTGGTGGGGTTCTGTGATGCTCGTTATTGGGTTCACCTTGCTGGTGCTTGCCTGGCGCGGCAACCGCGCAACACGCCGCAAGTGAAAGCCTAATCCTAAAAATACCCGGCTTTCTGAAGACTTCTCACAACTTTCAAACCTTCTCCCACACAGCGAGAGAACCGAGTGGAATGGTTGTTGACCATTTAAGACTATCTAAAGAGGAGAGAGCTATGCACGTTAGGACCGCGCTTCCAATTATGTTCTTGGCCCTGTTGGGATCTTCCACGCTGTCGAAACCTGCTCGTGGAGAGCTCAAAATGGAGAAGGTCGCTTATTTCAACCAACCCAATTGCTACAAGCTATCCAATGGTACGGTTGAGGTCATTGTTACCACCGATATTGGCCCGCGTATCATTCGTTACGGCTTTGTGGGCGACACTAATGTCTTTGCTGAGGTGCCGGAGCTTAAAGTGTCGACTGAACTGGGGGAATGGAAACCCTGGGGCGGGCATCGTCTCTGGGCCGCTCCCGAGGCCATGCCGCGGAGTTACTCGCCGGATAACAGTCCGATTGAGTTTAAGCTCGAGGGAAAGGACATGATCCACCTGATTCAGCCGGTCGAACCCAAGACCGGTATCCAGAAAGAGATAACCGTGACTCTGGCTGGGCAAGGAACTGCGGTCACCGTTCACCACAAACTGACCAATCGAACGCTTTGGGCTATCGACGTGGCTCCCTGGGCATTGACCATCATGAAGGGCGGCGGAACGACTATCCTGCCGCAGGAGCCCTACCGATCTCACGATGATTACGTGCTTCCAGCTCGACCTTTGGTCCTTTGGCATTATACGGATCTGAGTGATCCGCGTTGGACCATCGGCAAGAAGTTCATAAGGTTAAAAACCGAGGCAGCCCGCAAAGAGCCACAAAAGATTGGCATCACCAACAAGCAAGGCTGGTCGGTCTACGCGCTGGATCAAACCCTGTTTGTGAAGCGTTTTGCTTACCAGGAAGGGGCTCATTATCCGGATTACGGCAGCAACAACGAAACCTACACTTCCGAATCCTTCATGGAGATCGAAACACTGGCTCCCTTGCATCATCTCGAACCAGGCCAGTCAGCGGAACACCTGGAACGCTGGTCTCTCTTCAAGAACGTGAATATGGGTGCCAGCGAAACCAGTCTGGAGGAAGCCATCAGTCCATTGATAAAGCGGACAGCCCAGCCATGAGTTTGATCCGAGCAGAGAAATGAAGTGGCCAAGACGGAACGCTTTTTTCGTTAAGCGGTTTTGGAACATAATATAATAACCCGCGTTCTCGTTCGTCGGCTCTTCGCTTAGGTATTCAACTGGATGCCTTCTCGGGCCAGAAGACACTCGACGTCGAGGAGGCCAATTAGATCATCAAGCTTCAAACGGGCGCCCAGCATGGCCCATAAGACTCGTTATCAAACCGCATGGCTTTGGAGTTGGGGCTTCCTGCTTCTTTCAGCACCCTCTTTACTCGCCAGTCCAGACTTTATTCCCACTGTCAGTACGTATCACGCTTACGTTGATGCCAAGATTATTTTGGTTTTCGAACTGACCCCCAAGAAAGAAGCTTTCGTTGAAATTTTGAATTTGGGCGACAGCCGACGCTGCCTTGCCATCGAAAACATGAGCCTGCGGACGGAAGATGGGAATGTTTTGAAATTTGATTCCTTTCTTTATGATGGAAGTAAATCCAAGACTGAGGGAGGCGATAAGGCGTGTGTGCGACAACGTACCCGCAGAAAGTGGGAGCTGGGCTACAGTTTCGAATTTCCCGGAAAGGTTCGGAAGGTCGTTTTTCTGATGGGAAATACCGCCTTTCGGCTTCAGCCCCTGAGCCAAGCTGAGTTTGAAGAGTTTGTGAGAAGCTTTGACAGGATCAACCTCGAAGAGTCCAGTGATTATATAAAGATCTTCAACCTGCGGGTCATTTTCGGCAAGAACATTTACGGCTCCCTGGTTCGGTATCGCAAGGTCAACGTATCTCCGACAGCCGAAGGTACTCGCGGCCCGATCACTTTGTTGAGCACTTTTCCCAAACAGACAGAGCAGGCTTTTAAGAAGAAAAAAGGGGGAGAGGTAGAGATCAAGGTCAAACTGGATGCCAACGGAGAAGTGATCGAAGCGGTCCCTGAAACTCAGTTGGAATATGGCTTGACCGAGCGTGCGGTCTATGAAGTCAAGAACTGGTGGGACTTTGCCCCTGCTTTCGAGAACGGCAAAGCCATCCCCAGCGAGCACACTGTCAAAATTGTCTATCGGGTTGAAGAGGAAGAGGAGGAGTAGTGGGTAACTTAGTCCGCCACTTCAGAAATACGGCGACGTATGTCATTTCCATTGGCGCTCCTGCAATTGCGGATTGTGGATTGCGGATTTTCATCATTTGATCTGATCTGCACTAAGGACGTTGACTGGGTGCGCATGTATCGCGCGTTTGGCGATGTGTGCGCTTCCGTTCGCGCAAATGACAAACGGCCTCTATTTGTGAACCACCCGAGCGAGTCTGCACACCAATAGGGGAACACAAGACAGAAAAGGATTCGTTTCTACCAGAGACTTTGCAGGTAATTCTTTCAATCCGCATTCCGAGCGCAAAAGGAGAAGCACGTCGGAAAAATCCTCTTCCGTGCCGCGCTCGATCTTGCTCAGCGCCATGGTGTAAAGGTCAAAGTGAAACACGTCTATCTGGTTATATCGACCAATAAACTGAGACCTCTCTTGATATCCACTTGGCAGCGGAATGAAATCGCCGGGTGAGGCTTCTTCGACATTCAGCGATAGTTCATCTTTGAGTTCACGGATAGCCTTGATAAGAGCGCCGTGGTTTTCTCGTGCGACTTCGAAAGCCAGGTCAATATCCAGCGTCTGCGTTCTAAATCCTTCGAACACCATGGTCGTACCGCGCACGAGGTATATCCGGGCGGGACGAGAATATCTTTGGCTTAAATGCAGCAGAAATTCTTCGATCCGCTGGCGATCAACGGGCGGACGTTGACTCATCGTGCTTGGCCTCCATTTTCAACTGCTCAAACAACAGGTTGATCAATTTGTTGTAGGATGCCAGCCAATTAAAAGGGTAGGGGGAGCGATGACCCTGCCAGGCAGAGAGGGCATGCAGACCGTTTTTCCCATGTCTTTCCTCAGCCGCTGGCAACCCTAACTGGCTGGAATACAAGTCGGGCAGCATTTCAAACCTTCGCAGATAAAATCGGAGACGTGTCTGCCAGAGGCGCTGTAGGTAAACTGCGGCGGTATAAAGAGCCTGCAAGTCAGCGCGGGTGGGTTCGGCCAACTCTCTGACCTGCGAATGCACATAAGGCCCCCACTCCGGATGCAGAAGCAACAGGGCAACCAGCGCCAGGCGTAGTCTGGCATCAGAATGGGTGACCAGGCGCATTATTAGTTTGTTTGGGGAGATTTGGGGAGGATCCGAAAACTCAGGCTGGCTCGGTGCCAGGTACCGGATGCCCTGCTCACGGAGTTGCGCCACTAGAGTGTCGTGATCGTCTTTTTGCTTGGTTAGCCTTTTCACATGCCTCGATGATGGATTCTGCGTTTGTTCCTCGTCATTGTATCTTTGGCATTGACACCACGCAAGTTCTGGTGACTCCAGGTCCTGGCAATGCTACTGGAAAGCCAGGCGGGCGACGTGGCACTCGGGTGACGAATTGCGACAGAAGCTCTGGTCAACAGAAGCATTTGTAGAATTCGACAATAGCCTATTGCCATCATGGTGGCGCGGAAAGTTGAAGAGCCTCTCGCTGGTTGATCTTAGCAAGCGCATGGTCATGTATGATTCTAGCTTGCTGGGCCGTGAACAGCAGATCGCCTTTGGCAGCACGCTTTAATTCGTCGGCGCGCCACTTTCCACTCATAATCCCGGTGGAAGAATGCGAGTTCGAGCCGAGCAGCAGATGCCCCAGTTCGTGTGCCATCGCATGACCCAGCACTTGTTCCAAGGAGATTCTCTCCACCTCAGTTCGCTGCTCCACGCGATTATAGAAGACATTGGCAAAACACACCGCTTCATCCGGCGGGCAGGGCAGAGCTTCTCCTAAAGCACTATCTTTGAGGGCAGCTCGGGAACGAGGCAGGATTCTGAGCACGTAATCAATCTGATCCAGATTAGCTTGGCCGGTTGGTGAGCTCTGGGATTCTCCCGTGGAATCAGCATGGTTTACCCATATGACCTGCACTCGACGTCAAGAGGGAAGTTGCCTTCCCTGACTCAATTGATCTCTTCTTCTCAGGGGGACTGCTCTCCTGAATTCTCTCCTGACGGCAAGAAAGTTGCGTTCGTGTCAGAACGGTCCGGCATGATAGCGATGGCCGGAATCCCCTGCAACTCACCTCTTTTGGAGGACCGCATGGTGCCGGATCTCCCAGTTGGTCTCCCGACGGCAGGTTAATCGCCTTCGATTGCGGCGCCACTGGCCTCCAAGACATTTTTATGATCAGCGCTGAAGGAGGCTCTCCACGTCGTCTTACGGACGGAAATGCTAATAATGTGGTGCCCACCTGGTCGAGAGATGGCCAGTGGATCTATTATGGTTCGAAGAGTGGGGAAGCAGACTGGCAGATTTGGAAGAAACCGGTAAACGGTGGAAAGGCAATCCAGGTGACAAGAAACGGCGGCTTTGAGGGCGTAGAATCCCTTGACGGAAAGTTCATCTTGTACTCCAAGAAGTTCCGCTCCAATGAAGTCTGGATGGCTCCGGTCTTGGGAGGCGAGGAGTCACTGTTCCTAAGAACGTCGAATTTCGCTACCGGGCTCTCGCCGAGGCAGGGATGTACTTCATTACCAGGGAGGATGGAGAATACGGCCTCAAATTTATCGACTTTGCGAAGCGGCAGGTGACCTCGATCGCCCGGCTCCAAAAGAAAATCCACCTTGGTGGTGATGGTGGGCTCACCCTCTCTCCCGATGGACGCTCGCTGCTCTGCCCACTGGTGGAACAGGACAGCAGCGACATTATGCTGGTGGAAAACTTCCGTTGAGAGTTCTTTGTAAGGTGTGTTAGCCGCCTTTGGGCGTAACGCACCGATGAGGTCTGTACCCCATGGGCCAGCCCTAGCGAACCGGGACAGACGCCGCAACTTGATGCTCGTTTCGCCCGCGGCAGGTGCGTTACGGCAAAAAGTCCTGCCGCACCCTACGATTACTGCAAATGAAACTGTAGCACCGTTCACTCATTGCCTCTTCAGTTTAATCGTTTGACTGTTCTTAGCAATGTAGCTAACATAGCTACATTGCTTCTCAGGAGGTCTTCTATGAAGACAGTCAATGTAGCAAAACTTAAGAATCAATTGAGTGCCTACTTAGCTTATGTGCGAAAAGGGGAGCAGGTGTTGATCAAAGATCGAAACACGCCCGTCGCTAAAATCGTCCCGCTGGGAGTTGCGGAAGAGGATGAAGAAATTCTGGCAATGGCAGCTGCCGGGGCAGTCAGACTCCCTGACCTGCCAGGAAAACTCCCAGATTGGTTTGATGATTTAGTTAGGTCCCGTAAGATCAAAACATCCGCAGCCGTTCTAATTGGTGAGGAACGCGATGAAGGCTAGCAAGATGGCTTTTTGGGATTCCAGCGCCGTCCTCCCATTGTGCATGCGACAGGATGAAACCCCTTTGTCTGTTAAGTATGCACGACAATTTCCTCGAATGGTTGTGTGGTGGTCAACCATTGTCGAATCCCAGAGCGGGGTGGCTCGCGTCAGCAGGAGGGGCGAGCTTTCTCAGGATAAAAAGAATGTTGTTGTCCATCGCTTAAATGCGTTGCAATCGTCTTGGTATGAGATCCTGCCATCAGAATCCATCCGATCTGCCGCCAGAGACCTTTTGTCGAGCTTTTCTCTGGGCGCCGCCGACTCCTTGCAATTGGCGGCAGCACTAAAATGGTGTAACGAGAAACCGCGTGGCCGCTCTTTTGTGTGCTTTGACAAAAGATTGTGCGACGCCGCCGGTCAGGTTGGCTTTTCTGTCCTTTCCTCCTGAAGGCAATCTTTGTTTGCAAAAAGCTTACCACCTCTGCCGATATTTACCTGGTCTCGCTCGGCGGCGGTGAACCCAAACGCCTTACTCTTGATAACAACAGCCACGAGCCTGTCTGGACGCCCGACGGCTTGGAGCTGGTATTCTCGTCCAAGCGTGGAGGACCGGAGGGCGAGTGGAGAATTCCCGTCTCGGGCGGGGGGCGAGCCAAAGCAGGTAGCTGCAGTTGGATAAAACCTTTCTCATCCCTCTCTTGCTCGCCAAGGACACGGTCTAGCCTATGTCGAACAGATTGGCGATTCAAACGTCTGGCAGATTCAGGGTCCAAGGGCAGAGCGAAACACCGTGGCATGGTTAAGCTGATCTCTTCACCATTCCCAGAGTGAGGCTATTGGCATTCAGATTCTTAGTGTCTCCCGCACGTCCAGACTCTGCTTTATTTTCTGAAGACGAATGGCTTCGCATTTTGGATCGTGCTCTAAGGCTATGATCCAATCCTCTTCACAGGCTTGGTTCAAGTATTGGCGTTTCTCTTCGAGCGTTGTCAGTGGGTAGAGGTCATAACTCATGATGTAAGGCAGGGGCAGGTGAGAGGCCGTCGGCAGGAGGTCACTGCAATAAAAAAGAGTCGTCGAATGATCTTGAATCTTGATCATCTCCAGTCCTACCGTGTGCCCATTGGACAGCAAAAGATGAAAGCCTGGAAATAATTGGCAAGGACCGTTGAGAATTTTCAGCTTGCCACTCTTGTGGAGCGGCTCCAGGTTTTCTTTCAGGAAACTGGCACGATCCTTCTCCGAAGGGTTTAGGGCCCAGTCCCAATGAGACTGCTGGACATAGTGCGTGGCCGCCGGAAAGGTCAGCTTCAAAGTTTCGCCCAGAAATTCCGTCGCTCCACCGACGTGATCGAAATGGCAGTGGGTGAGGACCACATCGGTGATTTCTTCAGGATTGACATGATGCTGGGCCAGGGAGCCCTTAAGCGTGAAGCGAGTGTGGTCAATGCCATAAATTTCCTGAAACTTGGGGTTGAACTTATGGCCGGCACCCACATCCACCAGGATCTTGCGATCTTCAAAAAAGATCAGCAAAACCCGCATGGCCATCTCGATGCGATTTTGTTCGTCAGAGGAATTGGTCTTGCTCCAAAGTGTCTTCGGCACCACGCCAAACATGGCCCCCCCGTCAAGGGCAAACCTGCCAGTTTCCATGGAGTGAATTTGGTAAGGGCCGATGTTGGTCAAGGTCAAGTAACGTGAGACGGGATGCGTGAAACGTGAGACTTAATTTAAGTATTTCTTCACGTATCACGCATCACATCTCACGCTTCACGTGCCACTCTTCAAAGCTTCATACTTACTGCCACACCGTCGCGGAGCGGGATGATCGTCGTGAAAACTTCGGGAGATTGGTAGGCCAATTGGTTGAACTTCAATACCCCTTGGGTGTCGGGGTCCTTGTCCCCACTCACAACTCTGCCATGCCACAGAGCATTATCTGTGATCAGCAGACCACCCTTTCTTAGCTTGGGTATGGCCTTCTTAAAAGCTTCCGCGTATTGATGCTTGTCGATGTCATTCAAAATAATGTCGAAGGGACCTGATTCTTGATCCAGCAGCGAAAGGGCATCACCGACCCGATAGTCAATGAATGCGGTAATCCGGGCCCTCTCAAAAAATTTCGAGGCTTGGTGGGCATTCTCGCCAGAACCGTCGGTGCAGATGATTTTGCCACCCGCTTGAACGCCTCTAGAAAACCAAACCGCAGAATACCCATAACCGGAGCCAAGTTCAAAGATCCTTCGGGCCTGAATGAGTTGTGCCAACTGGCAGAGCAAGCGGCCCACTAGAGGACCAATGATCGGGAATCCCTTCTCCCTCCCAATCTGCTCCATCTCTTGTAAAACAGCGTCTCGAGGTGGAATCAGGTCATTAAGATATTTGTCAATGTCACTATTGATAATTTCCACGGATTGGTTGGTGCAAATCAATGGCGTCCTAGCCCGGACGGCTATTGTAGTTGGTTTTTGGGAAGAAATGTAACTTTTTGGCGATCAAAAAAACCGCAAAGACCGCGAGAAAAAACAAAGGAAATGAGACGTATGCTCGATTAGGCAGCATTTGCCTCAGACCGCCAAGGGATGTAGGGGTATTCAAGACAAAAAAATAGGGGTGGTACACCTTTCCACCCCGCTTTTCACAGCCCATTGGGTATAGGTCTTGCCAAACTCTATCTCAATTCCAAGTCGCGATCCAGTCGCACTTGTAAGCCAGTTCCTTGGGACAGCGTAACATCATTGCCCCTCGGGGCCAGAATGGCCACTGCCCCGCCTATTGAGCCCAAGAGCAATCCACGGGAAACATTTCCAAATATTGCTCCGAGCACTGTCCCTGCAGCCACACCGATGGCTCCCTTCGTAGCCATATCTTTGCCGTCCGTCTTGGCCTGAACTTCACCCTCATCTTTGACTTTGTCGGGTTGCTTGGATGCATCTACCGGATCATGAACGGAAACTAAGGAGGCCACCATGGGCACTTCTCTGCCCTGAGAACGAATCCTGTCGAAGCGAAGCACTATCGATGCCTTTCCTTTTAGCCCGCCCAGCCGTTTAGCCCCTTCCATTCTCGAAATCATCCCTTCTACAGTCGCTCCTTTGTCAAGCATTGTGTTACCACTAATCCCAACGTCTTCGGCCAGTTCGGCAGTAAAAGGATCACCTTCCTTGTTGGTCTTGGTGCTGAGGTTTTCCTTCAAAATGAGCTTGAGTATCGAGCCCCTCGGGACCGAACCTGACATCGCTTCAAGCGTGGGAGTTAGGACGCCTAAGTTTAAGACCAGGAAAAGGGCGTTTATTATGGTGTATGCCTTTCCGAATTTCATTTCATATTGCTCCTTACGGTTATGAATTCTCGGGAGGAAAGCTTAGTCACTTTCGACCCCTATTTCCTCCGCAAGCAAACCCGCTTCCACGTTGCGATGAGCTCTGTCTTTTGGACTCAATTGTCTGATAATGAAGAGTTGGCCTGCTGGCTATCACGGTAGACCGTCCATGTAAAAATTTTTAGTTTGGCGGGAAATTATGAAAAATTTCCGCATCGTCTTCGAATAGGAATTTGCACGTTGCCCGCGTCGGAGATTTGGGGACGAAAATTGACTAGACGAATGGCTTCTGCACTCATGGCTTGGAAGAAGCAAGGCCAGGCCAAGGGGCTCTGAGTTCATGCAGGCAGAGTGATATCGAGTCGCACGCTCCCCCAGAAATTAGCATCTTGTCAGACATATTTTTGCAACCTGGTTCTGACGGTTGTGATAGGCTCAAGAATTAAGGTGCGGCACGCGGTAATCCAGCGAGACAAGTCTGGCGGGGCGTTTCTGCCACATCTGCTGTCTGGCTGTATGCTGAGAGGGGATAGATCGTGATCATTGGATTGGTCGGGAAGAAGTCAGTAATGAAATCGAGACTACGCGATTACTTGGCCAATAAGAGTTTTTACATGGGTTCGGCCTCTGACTGGACCATGTTGGAGAATGATAAGAACTATGTGATCGATACCTTGGATTCAGGAGGAGAGCTGCAAGTGCTGCGGGAAAGAAAGGCCAGGCTGGTTTGGATTGGAGAAGACTCTCAGAACCCGTCCGAATTTGATCTCATTATTAGTTCGAAAGAGACTGAAGAGGGGGCTCAGGAAAAGTTAAACTATTTGGTTCTCAGTGAAATGAGAAAACAGGAACGTCCTGACTGGGAAGAGTACTTTATGAAGATTGACCAGGTGGCTTCGATGCGTAGCAATTGCATCAAGCGAAAAGTAGGAGCCGTGATCGTTAAAGACAAACGGATTATCTCCACCGGTTACAATGGTACTCCCCGCGGCACCAAGAACTGTAGTGAGGGAGGATGCCCGCGCTGCAACAGTCTAGCCAGTAGTGGAACTAAGCTCGATGAATGCCTGTGTTCCCACGCTGAAGAGAATGCCATTACCCAAGCCGCTTATCATGGAACCAGTGTCAAAGAAGGGACACTTTATACAACTTTTGCCCCCTGCCTGATGTGCTCCAAGATGATCATCAACAGTGGTATTGGGGAGGTGGTATTTAATCTGGACTATCCTCTGAACGACACGTCTTTTAAACTGTTCGAGCAGGCTGGTGTCAGGATTCGCCAACATCGGCTAACGTGAAACCGTGAAACGTGATACGTGACGGGCAAGATCTGAGCGCACACCTTGTTCCTCTCGCGGTTCACGTATCACAATTCACGTCCCACCTTCATCCTTCGTCCGCCAGGATGATCACCTCTTCCATCTTATCCCCGGCTTTGATGGCATGCACCACCGACATATCGTTAGTTCTGCCGAAGACTGTATGGACTCCATCCAGATGCGGCTGGGGAGAATGACAAATGAAAAACTGACTACCCCCGGTATTTCTTCCCCGGTGAGCCATGGAAAGGGACCCAGCTAGATGCTTGTTGGAATTGATCTCGCACTTAATCGAGTAGCCTGGTCCTCCAGTCCCATCACCATTGGGGCAGCCTCCCTGAATGACGAAGTTGGGGATGACGCGATGAAAGGTAAGGCCGTTATAGAATCCTGATTGGGCAAGTTTCACAAAACTAGCCACCGTGTTGGGCGCCTCTTTGTCATAGAAGTCAACGGTGATGTCCCCTCGCGGGGTCTTAATGACAGCTCTTGTCATGATCTCCTCACTTTTTTTTAAGCCTATTCCCCCTTAATGAAAGGGGGGCAGGCGCTAGCCTGGAGGATGTCTCTGTTGGAGTCTGTCCGGTATTTCCCAACTGGACACCCCCCGGGCGCCTTCGGTTCTTTCCCCTTTTAACGCGATTTTCAATAGCGGCCTTCAAATTCAATTCGTCTCTTGTTGACCGCTGGGACCGCTTTCCGGTCGCTGAGGACCGTTTTGCGCACCTCAGGGCCGAAGTCGCTCCAATGTTCTCATGGTCTGAACGGCTTCTCGAGCCACATCAGAGTTTTTGTCGGCCGCGAGCGGTTTAACTTTCTCGAAGGCCTCGAAGTTTCCGATGTTGCCTAGGACTCGCAGGATGCCTGCACGGATTTTGGGTTCGTTACTGTTAAGAAAGGGGTAGAGCAGATCGACTCGCTTTTGATGCTTTCCGATTTCGAAGAGGTAAACCTCCGCCTGATTGGTAAAGTGAGCAGTCAAAGCCTCCACCAAAGGCGGCAGGTAGTCCGTCTTGCCTAGGCTGACGAGTGCAAAATAGAGTGCCGTTTTCACATTGGATTTTGTTTCGCTGGTTAACCTGTCCCGAACTGCCTGTTCCACAGGGGGATCAGCAATTCGCGCCAGACCCTCAGCTCCAAATTCCCTGAGCTTGTCGTCGAAATCGTTGCGAAGCAGTTCCAGAAAGAAATCCTTCTCGGCAGGATCGTGAATCATCGCCAACCCTTCGGCAGCAGCCCGCTTGAGGTCTTTCTCTTTCGAAGAACTGAAGAGCTGGCGCAGTCCTTGCCGGCCGGCATTGAATTTCACCAATCCCAGCGAAATGGCCGATTGCCGGACTACTTCCTTATCTCGGTCGTCTAGCTGTCTGAGCAATATCGGTTCGTCTTTCTCGTCCCGGATCATTCCAAGAGATTTAACAAGGGCCACATGTGTTTCTCTGTTGCTCACGCTCAAAGCCTGATCCATATCGCGAACCTGGCTGTCACGATCCAGAAGAGCTTTGGACAGGGATTCCTTGGCTTCCTTATCCACTCCTACGTAGGGCTCCACCACCAATTGTTCATTTTCAGCAAAGATACTTTTGACTCCTCCTAAGAATCTGCGAAGGATACCCGGTTCCTCGATAGGAATGTAAAGACGCAAGATAGAATCGATAGCTTGGAGGCGCACATCTTTGGAGACATCACTGACCAAGGCACGGGTTAAGGTCTTCAGCCCGGCGCGGTCACGAATCTTACCCAGGGAAAGCAGAATTTCTCCGCGCACGTCGGGGTCACTTTCAGCCCGAAAAGCCTCATCCAGAACATCGATTGCCTCTTGCTTCCCGAGTACCCCGAGGTCAGCGGCTGCTTCTTTGCGAATTTTCTTATTCGGGTCTTTAAGATTCCCTAAAGCTGGATCGGTGGATTGTTGAGCCCACAGGCCCAGTGAGCTTGCACTGAGAAACAGAAGAAAAACAAGGAGGTGCATTCCAGTCCGAGTTTTCATCAATTTCTCCTTATCCACCCAGATTCGAAGTGTCTTGCCCGCAATCCACTTGCAGCGCACAACGGGTTCCCAAGGCTATTTCTTCTTCCCTACATCCTTCTTTAACTGACCGACGATCTCCTGGGCCAGTTCGCGAGCAGATTTGTCGCCTCCCACAAGAAAGGACCCTGAAGGTTTCTTGGCTGCTGACCAGAGTACTTTTTCAGTTTTCATATCAATCAGGAAGGCTGTCCCGCGTGTTCTCGCCGTCGTTCTATGAATCTTGGCTTGATCAGATAAGAGTCCTTTCATGTCAACGTCCGTTGTATCGGACCACAAGGCGTCAGCCTCTCGGGGATTTAAGGTGACTTCAAACTGTCCCCATTTGACGATTTCGTTGGTAATGAAATGTTCCAGCCTATCCTTCATGGGGATGACGTAAATTGTTTTCACGTTGGTGAGTTTGTTTTCGACAGCTTCATCGGCCACACAAATGGAAGAGCAGAACAGGTATGCGCATACGAAGAAATGTAGACTTCTATATGACAGACACATGATTCAGCCTTTCGTCGAACTGGAATGAGCCGTTACCGGGATGAACAGCCCTCTAGGGGTTCAATGGGATTTCGTCCTTGTCAGCCGGCAGGTCCAGGCGCGACGCCCATTCGTGCCAAGAACCGACATAATTTTTGATTCTAGGATATCCTAGCAGCCGAAGCACCAGATAGGTATTGGAAGAACGATTGCCTTGGTGACAGTAGGTTATGATCTCCTTGTCTGGCGTAACCCCGGCTTCGTAGAGCCTTTTTTGCAGGTCGGCTACTGGCTTGAAGTTGAGGGTGTCATCCAGCAATTCTTTCCATTCCAGCCAAACCGCACCGGGGATACGGCCGTTGCGAGCACAGTGCTTAGAAGAATCCCGGCCTGCATATTCCTCTCGGCTACGCACGTCCAGAATGATACATTCCGGATTCTTTACTCGTCTCGCCACATAGTCAGTTGAGGCTAGAACCTCAGGGGTTTCCCTGACAACAAACGGCTGCGACTGACGAAAAGTCCGTTCCCAGCTCAGCGGATATTGGGCGCCTCGCCAGGCGGCTAGACCGCCATGAAGCAACTTGCCATTTGAGTTTCCCGCATACGTGAGAAGCCAAAGTGCCCGTGTGGCTCGCAGGCCCGTGGTTTCTTCGTAAAAGAGCACCTTCTCGGTGCCAGTGACTCCCAGCAGGCTGAATCTCTTTTCCAGTTCTTTCTTGAGTTCCTGTAACCCCGACTCATTGGTCCTGGCTGGAAAGTCAGAAACGTCCAGCCAAATCGCTCCAGGGACGTGCCCCTGCGAATAGTCCTTTTGGGAGCGAGTGTCGACAACGATCAGGTCTTTATCTTTTAAATGTTCCTTCAGCCAAGTGACATCCGTTAGCCATTCAGACTTTGGAGCTTTGTAAGGTCTGGGATCTGGCTCCCCACACAATGGAGCAGCAGCGCCGAAAGCCAAAACAGCCCACCACACTGCACGTATGAAAAATAGATTTCTCTGGCTCATGAAAGATTGTGTCACCTCAAAAGGTTTGGTTGGCAAGGAATTTTCACTCTTCAACACAGTGTCAGCCTGGCTGACTGGGTGATTTTAACTGGCTCACCTCTGCTCGGTAGTGCTTCTCCTTGCCGATTATCAATTTATTCTAGCACAACCAGGGAAATACCTTTGACTTGCGATTTGTTGGGATGATACATTCAATGATCAATGACAAGCTGGACGGCCAATCTAAGATTTCGCCGCACTTCTCAAAACTCATCCCCACTCGTGGCCAGTCCCGTCCTCGCCACAGGGCGGCGAAGGGTTGTGCGTTCAAGGAGCACCGGCGATTCGAGATAATGCTAGAGGCATTCTCACAACAATTCTCGACCTGGAATCCACCCCTGAGATGATGCATCCCAGTGCAGGCGAGTGTTAACAGAAACAAACGGGAGACTTCAACAATGAAAACTTCGACGCTTCTTATTCTTGTTTTACTCTTTGGTATTTCGGGCTCGGCTTCGGGAACTGACAAGGGTAAATGGGCAGCGCTCTTCAATGGTAAGGACTTGACAGGCTGGAAAAACTACGGCAAGGAAAAGTGGGTGGTAGAAAATGGGGAGATCCTGGGAGAGGCCATCACCAGGGAATATGGGTACCTGGCGACAGTAAAAACTTACAAGAACTTTGAAATGAAAGGCAAATTCAAAGCCGAAGGAAGCGGGAACAGCGGCATCTTTTACCACTCGACGATCGATGGGGTTGATATTAAAGGAGTTCAAGTCGAGGTTGATCCCCATCCGGGCATGCATACAGGGGGACTTTACGAAAGCGGTGGACGAGAGTGGCTCGTCAAGCCTGATGAGGCCGGGGAAAAAGCCTTGAAGGTAGGAGAGTGGAACGATGTTCAATTCAGTGTCAACGGGAACCACGTTGTCACTTACGTCAATGGAGTAAAGACTGTGGATTACACGGATCCTAACCCCAAATATTTTGACGGGGTTGTCGCCCTACAGCTCCACAGCGGCGGCGAGGGAAAAATGCGTTTTAAAGATTTGTATATTCATGAGATTAAGTGACTAAGTAATGAGAAGTTCTGGTGAGGAACGAAATGAAGCGAAAGGAGATTGTCTGAGTCAAAAGGCCACCTATTGTCGGCCCACCGAACCGTTAACCCTCCAAAATGGTTTTCTTGCTTTAACTCACTGAAAAGAAATCCAGTATAAAGACACATTTTCGGTCAATTTGTCTAATTGATCTCTGGAAAATGCGATTGATAGCTCCATCAACTAATTTTAAGGAAAGCTCTTAGCGGTTTGGCAGAGGAGGTGCACCCTGAGCCGGCGAAGAATCTGAAGTCTTGTGGACCGAAGGGCGAGGAACAAAACAGGAATATGGTAACCACCCTAACCGAAGAAGACCAAATTGTTGACACGATGGTTGAGGCTGAGCTTTACGTTAAATATGAGTGTTATCCTCAAGCCTTGGAACTTTTAGATAAGGTTATTAACAGATACCCCAGATACTTACCAGCTAAGGAGGCTTTAGCGGGAATCTTTCGTCGAACGGGTCAAAGCGAGAGAGCTGATGAGATTCTCCGCGAGATTAACCTCATTTCAAGTCAGATGGCAGAAGAGGGGTGCCAGAAAGACGTAGAGGGTGGTTCCGGGGCTGCGAAAGTGGACGAGAGAAGACAGTTGGTTGAGAAAATCGATGGGATAATTAAAGAGATTTATGATTCAAACTACCTCGCCCAAATTCTGAAGATTTCAGCCTCGCAATTAGTCCAAAGCCTCGCTGCCGATCGCTGTATCATCATCAGGTTAGGCCAAGACGAGGGGCAGCCGAGCACTCATGAATATTGCAACAATGGCATTCCTTCTTCGCTAGATGGTAAAACCGCCAGGCTCAATTTTCTCCTGTTAAAGAAGGTTTCGACAAGCTTGGATCCAGTGGCCGTCGATGACGCGTTTAAAGATCCCACACTGGCTGGGTGCAAGGGAATTTTGGAGCGCTTCAACATTCGGGCTTTGATGGCTTGTCCGCTGGTTTACAAATCCAAGCTAGTCGGGTTGATCCTGGTCCACCGTTGCACGAATGCCACCGGTTGGAGCGATCAAGAAAGGACTCTCTTCACCACGGTTGCGGGCCATATCGTCGTGGCCATCAGTAATTCCCAGCAAGTCAGTGCCGACCAGACCATGGAAATCACAGACAAACTGACCGGCCTTTACAATCGCCAGTTCTTTGAAGAAAGGTTGTCGGCTGAACTTAGGAATGCTCAGCTGCAGAACTACCCGCTTTGCCTTGCCTTTCTAAATATCGACCACTTCAAAGAGATCAGTGATACTCCCGCCGCCGGAGACAAGGTTCTGCACAAGTTAGGCTTTTTGGTCAGAACGAATCTGCGCAAAGGAAGTGTAGTTGCCCGTTTCAGCGGAGAAGAGTTTGTCGTGATCCTGCCCAACACGCGCCTAAAGATGGCCCACCAAATAATGGATCATATTAGAAAGATAGTAGAAAAAACAATCACCACAGATTCTGGAAATCCCGTCACAATTAGCGTCGGTGTGAAGGAAGCGGGCCTTCAGGATAAGAAGGACCTGGACGTTGTCCAAAAGGAACTCATCCAAAGGGCGCATGAAAGTCTTCATCGGGCCAAACGATCGGGCCGGGAAGATGTTCGTTCCAATTGATCCTGAAACAAAAACGACCAGCCAGCTTATTCCCAAGGTGCAGGGGCAGTGCCCGCTGCCTCTGATGCCCCAGCGTCACGCACGGTCAGAGATACGACCCCCTGTCACTGCCAAGGGGGACTGTATTCCCCTGGATAAGCGTCTAAACCTCCTACACAAAGATCATGAGGACATTCGTTCTTGGCGGGCGAATTAGAATTTCTTTTTCTTCACGTTTCCTTATAATATCCCTGCCATGATCAAAGTAATCTATTTCGATTTAGGAAAGGTCATCATCAATTTCGACTATGCCCGGGCTCTTCGGGAACTCGCACAAGTTACGCCCGTGCCCGAAACCGAAATTATGCGAGTACTAACAGATGATTCCCTGATTCTCGACTACGAAACGGGAAAAATCTCTACGTCCGACTTCCATCAGCTCGTTTCGAAAACGTTGAAATTGAATGTCTCCCTGAAAAAGTTCAAAGAACTTTGGGGAAGCATGTTCTTGCCGGAGCCGCTGCTCTCTGAATCCTTTTTGCAAGCATTGAAAAAACACTACCGACTCTTCTTGCTCTCAAATACCAACGAAATTCATTTTGAATTTGTCCAAGAAAAATACCCCATTCTTCGCCACATTGAAGAGCACGTTCTCTCTTATCAGGTGGGCTGGATGAAGCCGGATAAGCAGATCTACCGGGAGGCTATCGAGAGAACAGGGGTTCAGCCAGAAGAGATCTTTTTTACCGATGATCGCCAGGAAAATGTCGAAGCCGCCAGAAGCACAGGTATTCAAGCGGTCCAATTTCACTCTGAGCATGAACTTAAGCGGGAGATGCGATTGTTAGGAATCTCGTTCTAGGGTTCCTCGTGGCGACGTAGTTCAAACTTTGGTCAAGTTTGTTAACCTGCCGTCCCCTCACCCCCAGCCCCCATATGCGCTAGAATAAGGAATTGACAATTTCGACGACTGATATAGACTGATTGGCATGGACAAGAACTTGATGAACACCGATACAACGATTATCTTGCCAATCCTTATCCCGCGTTGCTGAGGCCACACGTTTCTTGAGTTCCTATGCGATTCTTAATTCTTAGTGACATTCATTCAAACCTGGAAGCTCTTGAAGCAGTGATGCAAAGGGCTCGGGGAGAATATGACCGGGCGATGTGTTGCGGTGATGTGGTTGGTTACGGCCCCAATCCCAACGAGGTCACAGAGTATATCCGGGAGCTTGACCCGCTCATTGTTCGTGGTAATCATGAGAAAGCGGCGCTAGGACTGGTTGATCTGACTCTCTTCAATCCGCTGGCTAAGAAGGCCGCGCTGTGGACCCAGAGCGTTCTTACGACTGAAAACTCCGATTATCTGCAAGGCATACCTTCGGGTCCTTTGGATGAGAGCCAATTCACCCTAATCCATGGCTCTTTGTTGGATGAGGATGAATATCTAGTGGATTTAGATGAAGCTTTGCAAACCCTGCAAAAGACTTGGAACCCACTCACTTTTTTTGGGCACACTCATGTTCAGGGTGGATTTGTTCTCTTCAAGGACAGTCGTGCCGGCTTCTTAAACCCCGAAATGAAAAAGGGAATCTATGAAAGCCAGCTTCGGATTGATCTGGAGGGCAAGTTTCTGGTCAATCCCGGTTCGGTTGGCCAGCCGCGCGACTATGATTGGCGAGCGGCTTACGCCATCTATGATCAAGCACAGCAACTGGTTCGTTATTTCCGCGCTGAATACCCTGTCGAGATTACCCAGGAAAAGATGCGCGCAGCTCAACTGCCGCAGTACTTAATCGATCGACTGAGTCTGGGAAGGTAAACTTCAAAGCGCCGTGAAATGGGGGATAAGCAAAGCCCCGGCGACAGGCCAAACCGTTGGGGAAGGGAGATACTCCCTATGATTTTATTTGAAAATCACATTGGCAACCTGGATCTCAGGGATCCGATGATCCCAATCACGAGGCAAGCGATCAAAACCCACTTGAAAGTTTATAGCTTTTCGAGATTCCAATCCCTTCTTATTTTTGTAGTCCACCGCTTTTCGAGTCTCCTTTAAGACAACCTGGTTAAGAGAATCTTTGAAAAGGAAAGTCAGGTCGATCCGCTGGACGACTCTCTCACCCTCGTTCTTTGCACTCCCCTCCACATAATAGACGATTTGGCCCAGATAATTTTCACCTTTGGCCAATCCTATCTCGGAAAGCACAATCCGGCTTTTGTAAGCCTCGACTTGGGCGGTAGCTTCCTGTCTTTGTGTTTCTTCTAGTGTCGCGTCTTTCCGGCAGGTCGAGAGGAAAAGCCATGGGCTAGTAGCAATCCAGACCAGAAGTATGCCGACCCACGGCTCAGCCGGTCTGAGCTTCCGGGCTTTTGTCATTGCTGAAGCTCTTTGATGATTTGTTTTGCTCTGGAGGCGCTCAAAGCAAACTTGATTCAACCGTAAGGAGGGCACTTAGGGCAAAGAAGCCGATAATAGGAAGAAAGGGAAGCCCTCTTAATTTCAGCAGGAAGCTATCACACCCCCCTTTCTCTGTCAATTTAGGCAGAGAAAGAAGTGGACCGCAGGGTTGAGCTTGAAGTCATCGCCAAGCAGCTGACTTTGGTGCTCGACTCAAGCGCCCTCCCTCACGGTCGGGCGACTGATATGCCAGCTGCGGATCTACAGCCAGATCACCGGCCCGACCGCGACGGCTGCGCAATCGCGCCTCACAGGGATTCTAAAAAACTTGTTGACCGGTCCCTTTTATTTCTATATTATTCGAAATATGAAAATGCCTGAGGATGCCGAAGCACGAATTCATTACTTCGCCAGTCTGTTGAAGGCCTTGAGTTCCCCTGCGCGGCTGAAAATCCTTCGCCTGTTAATTCAGTATGGCGAGCCGGGTTGCTGTGTGTCCGATATTCAAAGGGAGGTCGGTGGAGCTAATTCCACTTTGTCCCACCACCTGGATAAACTCTCACGCTATGGGCTGACGACCTCGCGCAAGCAAGCCCAGTGGATTTTTTACTCCGTGAATTTCCCGGCTCTCCAAGAATTGCTCGATTTCTTATGGAAGGACTGCTGCAGTCGGAGTTCGCGTTTGGTCGAATTTAGAAAACGTTGAGGCCGGCAAGATTTGAGCCGGCTGGCAGTTTTTGTTGGGTTTTATTTCAAAATCTATACAAACAGAGCATGGAGGACATCGATGAGCTATCAAGACATCAAAGAAGTTGTGAGAGAAAAATACGGGCAAGTTGCATTGAAAGTGGCGAGCGGTCAGGGTTCTTGCTGCGGCCAGGCGGGTCAAGGTGACCCAATTACCTCTAACCTCTATGAGCACGGCCAGACAGCCGGGCTTCCTGCCGAAGTCATTTCGGCGTCGCTTGGCTGCGGCAACCCAACAGCGCTGGCACAGCTTAATCCGGGTGAAATAGTACTCGATCTGGGATCCGGCGGTGGTATCGATGTGCTTCTCTCGGCCAGGCGTGTGGGGCCGTCGGGAAAAGCCTACGGCCTTGACATGACGGAGGAAATGCTTGCCCTGGCCAGGGAGAACCAGAAAAAGTCCGGCATCGAGAATGTGGAGTTCTTAAGAGGCGAGATCGAGCAGATTCCGTTGCCCGACAACTTCGTGGACGTTGTCATCTCCAATTGTGTTATCAACCTTTCTGGAGATAAAGACCGAGTGTTAGCCGAGGCGTTTCGAGTACTCCGTCCTGGAGGACGCTTGGCTGTCTCTGACGTTGTGGTGCGTGGGGAAGTGCCATCCGAGATTCGTCGCAGCATCGAACTCTGGATTGGCTGCGTCGCCGGGGCGCTGGAAGAATCTGAGTATCGCAACAAGTTGGCCAGGGCCGGCTTTGAGCAGATCGAACTGCAGTCAACACGGATTTATCGAGCAGAAGATGCCAGAGAGTTTCTCATAGGTGTCGGCACAGATGTCAACAGCATAGCGTCTCAGGTGGATGGCAAATTCATAAGCGCCTTTGTCCGTGCTCGCAAGCCATATCGTGCCTGAGGGCGGCATTTTCAAATCCCAGGCCGAGAGATGGTTACTCAGTCGTCTTCGCCTTTGCCTTGAAGATCAGGCTGCCAGACTGCATCAGCAGGCTTGAGCAATGCCCTTGTGGCATGAAAAGTGGGATGCCAAATAAAGGAATCATGGTTCCCCTCGCGATGAGAGGCTGCCAATAGTGCTATCAAGGTGTGAGCCGGGCGGCCTTCGCAGAAGCAAAAGCTTCATATTGATCGGTCGCTACGAAATCAACCCCGGCTTCGAGGGCGGCTCGCCAGCGCAATAATACTCTTTCCTTTGATCCAAAATTGTAGTCCTCGTCCCAGCCCTGCGACTCGGCTGGCCCATATCCATTCAAAGTGTAAAAGCGGATCCATAACCCCAGCGCATGAGCGTGATCCACCAGCAAACGTAACCTCTGCATGTCTTCCTTGGTCCAATCTTTTGCCTTTCTCTGCCCTCCCTTCTCCACTACCCTCCAGGGGTTATTCCACCAGCGCCGATAATTGCTCGCGCGCTCCCATACCATTGTTTCTGGGGGTACTGCCGGGTCGTCACCTCTAACATGTACAGCTCCGAATACCCGGAGCCGCTGACCGACAGGCACAAGATGATGGAACGTTATTTCCTGCGCATCCGAATCCCCTGTCAGGACCCACAAGGGCCTGACAAGCAGAGGCATCACCTGGTGGCTGTCTTCGACTCTTTCTGCGGTGCAGAGCCATGATTCATATTCACCCAAGAGGGCCCACACATCGGCGTGATGTTCAGGCTCGTTGGACTTGAAGTCCAAGTTCAGGGTCACTAATGGCCAATCCCCTTGATTGCCGTCTCGCAGGGCTTTTTCGACGATTGGCCGGATCCGCTCAAAAAAATAGGTTCGCAAAGTCGGTTCATTTCCAGAAACCGGCTTACCGTGGGATAACATCGACCAGGACTTGCCACTTTGCTTATCGGTATACCAGAATAAGTCCTGCTCGATCGCCAGCGGGACACGCGTTCCCAGGGCTCGTTCAATTCGGTCTGACCATTTGCCATGGTAAGGATAACAGTTGTGAGCATCCAGCAAAACGCGACTGCCCGGACGAATCTCTAGCGAGACCTCTCCCTTAAGAGTTGATGTCTTCCGTGGCAGCACGATGGCAGCCAAAAGGAACACGCCAGCCACATACACTTTCCATTTCGAACTAACCAAGGCCTTCGACTCTTGATATCCCGGAATATCGTGCTCTTCGTCGTCCTCGTCCTCTAAATCGCAAAGCCGAGCATGACGACGAGGACGACGAAGATTCCACAAACGAGACCAAAATTCCTCGTTTCCATCCAAATAACGGGCTAAGCGCCTAGTCACCGGCTATATCTGAAGCAATCTATGGTGTGGTCATTGACCATTCCCACGGCCTGCATGAAAGCATAGCAAATCGTGGAGCCAACAAATTTGAAGCCTCGCCGGCGCAGGTCATAGCTCATCCTGTCAGACTCTTTAGTTTTGGCAGGCACTTTGGAAAGAGACCTGAATTTGTGCTGGATGGGCGTGCCTCCAACAAACTGCCAGACATACGTATCAAAAGAACCAAATTCTTTTTGAATCTCGAGAAATCGTTGGGCATTCACTATCGCAGCTTCAATTTTCAAGCGATTTCGGATGATTCCTGCATTCCCCAAGAGGCGCATAATGTCTTTCTCCTGGTATTGGGAGATCTCGGCAGGGTCAAAATGGCCAAACGCTTGACGATAATTCTCTCGCTTCTTGAGCACCGTTTCCCAACTCAATCCGGCCTGAGCCCCTTCCAAAAGGAGAAACTCAAATAGCTTTCCGTCATCGTGGACCGGTATTCCCCACTCCTTATCATGATACTCCATCATCAATTGGCTATGATGCGCCCAGGCACATCGTTGCATCCCGAATCCTCCTGCCCGCTGCTACCGTTGAGAAATCAAGTTGCGACCTTCAGCCGAGGGAAGATCAATTCCTAACAGTCCGGCCAGGGTTGGAGCTATATCGCGCATGTCGATGCGACCGAGGTTGTGATGTTCAGGAACGGCGGGGCCAACGAGAAAAAAACTTGCATCCATAGCTCGATTGTCGGGTAAATAGCCGTGAGAGCCACTTGCGGAGCCGGGCATGGTGATTGGTCCTTCCAGGCCACCATCCAATCGGTACCCGTCTTTCGCTCCAACGATAAATGCTGCTTCTGGAAAGCCCCGCAGGGCCACGGCATTAGCTCCTTCAAATGTTTGCCCAAGACCGCTGGAGGAATCATCGGCCAGGCGCTTGAGGACCTCGCGAGTTTTCCTACGGGCATCCTCGTCAACGACGTCTTTAAGCAAGATGGCTGCAGACCCGCCAGTAGCCCAGGCGTAAGTGCGCCAGGACTTCACCTTGCCTTTGTCATCCACTTGTATTAACCCGGCATCACGAAAGGCAGCGTTAAGGTGCAACTCCTTTTCCGTGCGAATGAACCCGTGGTCAGACACGACGCAAACGATGGCTTTCCCACCGCCCAACTTCTCCGCCGCTGTTCTTACTTGCCCGACAAGGGTATCAATCTCCTCCAAGGCAGCGAAGGCCCTGGCACTATAAGGACCGTTGCCGTGCTGCTCCGTATCCAATCCGGTAAAGTAACAGGTATGAAAACGAGGCTTCTTCTTTTCCAACAGGAAAACATTAAAGCGCGCACGGCGGCGATCCCCCTCAACACTTTCATCGCTCCCGTCAGGATAGGGTCCGACAGCCTGCTCAGCTTCTCTCAGCAATCCTGGAGTCGATAGCGCGCGGATGATTTTCTGGTCATCCGGCGTTGAAGACCGCCAATATTGAACGATGTTGTAAGTAATGTTGGCGCCCACTGTAACTGGCCAGTTGACGCTAGAGGTAACCATACCCGCTCGCTGTGAACTGTAAATTGACTATATACTAATGTGTTAGAAGGTGTGAAAAAATTGGGAGGGCGAGCCTCCTGGCAAGCTATCGCCTCAGCAACTCCTTGGCCATGAGGCTCGGCGGGAGCCTCGCCCTCAGTCAGCAAACGACGCAGGTTCGGAATCCTGAGCCCGTGCTTGTCGGCTTCCAGGACGTAATCCGGCTTCATCCCATCAATGGATATGAGCACGACGGGCGTGGGTGGTAACTCTTGGGCCGCCATCGGCCAAGACGCCACAATAGCCGTTACCATCAATGGGACCCATAGTGCGGCAAGTCTTCCCGTGGACTGCTGCATGATCAAGCGAAGTTGTCTGCCCATTCTTGTGTTTGAGGCACCAGCTTCTTGTTGTTATCCATTGTTGTGACCTGGAGAAATACGACTCTTTCAGCCAAAGGCTTTCTCATCTCTGCCGGAGGCTCTGCCCGCTCGCTGTGAACTGTAAATTGACTATATACTAATGTGTTAGAAGGTGTGAAAAAATTGGGAGGGCGAGCCTCCTGGCAAGCTATCGCCTCAGCAACTCCTTGGCCATGAGGCTCGGCGGGAGCCTCGCCCTCCCGGTGTCGGCCGTTTTGAATTTTGTCACAGCTGGGGATGTTCTGTGGTGAACATTCCACTGCAAACCCGAAAGACACCTCGCTACGCTCCCCTTGACAGGGGGATTTTCAGAGAAGCTCAGTTACGAGGACGCGAACTAAAGTTAACTTCTGAAACCATCGTCACCCTAACGGGTTTGCCGTCTTTTGTGGCTGGGCGAAACTTCCATTGCCGAATACTTTCAACTGCGCTCTCATCCAGCCCCATTCCCACGCTCTGCAAAACCTGGACGTTCTCGGTTTGGCCCTCGGGCGCCACTTCGACGTACAGAATTACGACCCCCTGACGGTAGGCGTCTCGGGCCTGTTGAGTGTAGGTTGGTTCTACACGCGAAACAACTTGGGGTGGAACTATCCCATTGCCTGGCATAACACGGAAAATCTCGCCAGCGCCTTTTGCCTTGGCCCGGAATTCTGTTTCCACAGAATCAGCAGGTAACTGGAAATTTACCAAGACAATCGTCGCCATGGTAACCGGCATCCCATATCTGGTCTCAGGTTGGAATCTCCACTGCCGGACGGCTTCCACAGCTTTCTCATCCAATCCTAAACCGAGACTCCGTAAGACTCGGAAACGCTCGGGACTACCGTCAGAGGCCACTTCGACATACAGCACCACAGTGCCTTCTAGACGGGCCTTTCGTGCCCCTTCTGTATACTCTGGTTCCACCCTGTAAATCACCTTGGCCTCAGAAGCAAATATCTGCTCTGTGTACTCTGGGATACTGAGTTTCTGGGGAAGGCGTTCTATTTGAATTGGAGTCGCGAATGATGTCACCACGATCCAGCCGAGCAGAAAAGGAAAAACGGAAATTGTTGAAGTAAACAGTCGAGGCTTAGACATGGGAAATTCCTTAACACCGCCCATCATTTCCTTCCAGTGCTAGCCTCCACTACAATCTTCCCGAAGTGCTGGCTGGATTGCATTCGTGTAAACGCCTCGTGAGCCTTCTCTAATGGAAAGACCCTATCCACGACTAGTCTGAGTTTCCCGTCCTTGAAGAATTTGAGAACACGAAGGAGTTCTGCCTTGTTTCCCATCATAGAGCCACACAGCGTCAGTTGACGATAGAATAAATGCCGTAAGTCAATACGCGCTTCATAACCGGTGGTCGCTCCGCAGGTGACCAGTCGACCGTTGGTAGCCAGGGAGCGCGTGCTCTCGTCCCAAGTGGCCGAACCCACGTGTTCAACTACGACTTCGACTCCTTTCCGATTCGTGAGTCGCTTCACAACCTCTGAAACCTTCTCTTTGTAATGGTTAATCACCTCATCCGCACCTAATCTGCGGGCCAGGTCGAGTTTTTCTTTGTTGCCCGCTGTGCTAATGACTCGAGCCCCGATCAGCTTGGCAATTTGAATGGCGGCACTCCCTACCCCGCTTCCGGCTGCCAGGATCAAGACATCCTCACCGGGCTGCAGGTTGGCCCGCGTTATCAACATGTGCCAGGCTGTCAGGAAGGTCAGCGGCACAGCCGCAGCCTCTGTAAAGCTGAGGGAATTGGGCAATGGGAATGCATTCGTACCGGCAATCTTGACGTACTGCGCCAATCCACCGTTCGATCGATGCCCAATGATGTCATAGGCGGGACACAAGTTGTCCTGGCCGGAAAGGCATTGAGCGCAATGTCCACAACTCAGCCCTGGCGCCAAAATCACCGGATCGCCAATCCTAACACTGCCGACCTCACTCCCAACCTCCGTAATGATTCCCGCGATGTCGTTACCCAAAATATGTGGCATTTCGATTTTGAGTCCTGGCAGCCCCTGAAGTGTCCACAAGTCAAGATGATTCAGGGCGCAGGCCCGCACCTCGACCAGGACTTCGGTCGGTCGGATCGCTGGTACGGTCATCTCGGCTAATTCAAGCCGATCGAGGCCGCCATGTGCACGAAAGATGATGGCTTGCATTTCTTTCTGGGAAATATTCGCCGAACAGACTCTTGCCTTCTCCTGCCCTTTCTCCTTGACACCCTGCAAGACCGGTTGTTAGACTTTTTTCGTCGCTACCATAGAGTCGCTACCACAGAGCATTACCGTCCCTATTTTAAACAAAGAGTAGAGTGGGATATAAGTGAAAAAGGAGAGTCTCGTCACCGGAATGATTTGCCTTATCCTGGGAGGACTCATCGGATACATCATTGGCATCCAGACGACCTGGAAGCAAATGACAGAGCCAGTCCAGGGCCGTAATAGTAGACAAGAGTCACGCCTACCACAGCCTCCGGGCCAGACTGGCTTACCCGGGGGGCATCCGACCATCACCACTCAAGCGGACTTTGAGAACTTGAAGAAGGCAGTTGAATCTGCTCCCAACAATCCGGTGTTGCTTACGGAATTGGCCAACAAGCTTTACGATGCGTCCAGACATGAGGAGGCCATTCCCTATTATAGGCGAGCTTTGGCCCTGGAGCCGAATAACGCTGATATCAGTACCGATCTGGGAACAGCCCTTTTCTATACTGGCAAGCCTGACGAAGCTATTGCCCAGTTCAATCGGTCCTTGCAATTAGATCCCCACCACATCCAATCTTTGCACAACCTCGTAATCGTGAATCTGCAGGGGAAAAAAGATGTTCAGGGAGCCAGCGAAGCGCTCAAACGTCTTATAAGCATTGATCCCAGTAACCCTTCCATTTCCACTCTACAAACTATGATCGCTCAAGGTAGTAAATCCAACGCCAACCCACGGCAAAGCCTCTTTTAAATGAGATTTCTATTTCAGATTCTGGCCTTCTTGGTACTTTTTTATTTTGTTCGCTACATCCTTCGAGCGCTCTTGCCAGGTATGTTCTCCCAACCCAGCTTTGACCGCTCTCAGCCTCAGAATTCCTCGCGAGGTCGGGCTGTCAAGCAGGGGAAGATGGAGAAAGATCCGGTGTGCGGCACCTATGTGGACGTGGCTACTTCTCTGCACGAATCCTTTGCCGGCGAGACCAAATATTTTTGCTCTTCCAATTGTCTCAACAAGTTTAGACAGATCCGCTACAGTGAAAGAAACTCTAAATCTGTTTGAAATTGCCAAAAGTCGCT
>QHZP01000060.1:52057-54236 GCA_003224715.1 Acidobacteriota bacterium
GCGAATGGACAATGGCGAGATTCGTGTCTTTGAGGGTTATCGGGTTCAGCACAACATTGCGCGAGGGCCAGCCAAGGGGGGAATTCGCTATCATCCAAACGTAACCCTGGACCAGATGAAGGCCTTGGCCTTCCTCATGACCTGGAAATGTGCCACCGTCAATATCCCCTATGGAGGAGGGAAGGGTGGAGTGGTCTGCGATCCCAAGAGCATGTCTCAAGGCGAACTGGAACGGCTTACGCGACGGTACGCTTCCGAGATTCTGGTAATGATTGGCCCAGACCGGGATATTCCGGCTCCGGACGTAAACACAGATTCCCAGACGATGGCTTGGATCATGGATACCTATTCCATGACGGTTGGCCATTCTATTCTGGGAGTGGTTACTGGCAAGCCGGTGGCTCTGGGAGGCTCGAGGGGCAGAGACGAAGCGACGGCTAGAGGGTGCTGGTATGTGATTCGTGAAGCCTGCAAAGTTAAGCACATCCACCTAAACAATGCCAAAGTGGTCATTCAGGGCTTCGGAGGTGTTGGCAATACCACGGCCCGGCTGTTGCAGGAAGATGGCGCCAAGATCATTGCCCTGAGCGATTCCCGGGGAGGGGTCGTTAATCTTAAGGGTATCGATGTCAAGGAAGCCGTTCAGCATAAACAAAGGACCAGGGCTCTGGAAGGACTTAAGGGGACGGAACCGATTTCCAATGCAGAGCTCCTGGAGCTGAAATGTGACGTTTTGGTTCCTGCGGCTTTGGAAAATCAAATTACCCTGGGGAACGCGGCCAAGATCAATGCGACGATTGTGGCTGAGGCTGCGAACGCGCCCATGACGCCTGGAGGTGACGAGGTTCTCCTGAAGAATGGAAGCTTCCTTAGTCCCGATATCTTGTGCAATGCAGGCGGGGTCATCGTCTCGTACTTCGAATGGGTCCAGGATTTGCAAGGGCTTTTCTGGACCGAAGGGGAAGTCAACAATCAGCTGGAAAAGATCATGGTACGGACCTTCAAGGAAGTCCACGACCTTTCTCAAAAGCACAAGATCAACATGCGTACTGCCGCCTACGTCCAGGCTGTTGGGCGCGTGGCGGACGCGAGCAAAGTTCGAGGACTGTTTCCATAGAAGGCGCAGAGGATGACGGTGCCGTGCCCATGCAGCACTACGAGGGCGTCCGAACACCAGTCGGCTCTTCCGGCGGGCTATTTATTCGAGCTGCTACTACTGACTGGGCTCGTTTACTCTCTTCTTGAACCGTGCCAGCAACGGATTTTGATAGGCGGTCTTCCCCGCGACGATCGCGGCAGCAACCTGACCTTCGAGTTTTGTTCCGTCAAAGGGGGTGTTCCGGCTCTTCGACCTGCTTTGTCTTAGGTCATAAGTCCATTGAGAGTCGGTGCTGAAAATGGTTACGTCCGCGTCCGAGCCTGCCTTGAGTCGGCCCAGGGGCCTGTTAATAATCCTGGCAGGATTGGCGCTAAGAAGTTCGATCAGGCGGGACAGGTTTATTTTTCCGCTATGGACTAACTTTTTCAAAGCCAGTCCCAGGGCCGTTTCTAGACCGATAATACCAAAAGGGGCGCGATCAAATTCCAACATTTTCTCGTTCGGATTATGGGGGGCATGGTCGGTGGCAATGCAATCGATGGTTCCATCGGACAGACCTTCGATCATGGCTTGAACGTCATCCTCACTCCGCAGTGGCGGGTTCATCTTGGTATTGGTGTCATACCCGGAACAGGCGGCATCGGTTAGCGAGAAGTGGTGAGGGGTGACTTCACAGGTGACGTGTATGCCACTGCGCTTGGCTTCTCTCACCAATTCTAAGGCACCGCGAGTTGAAAGGTGAGCAATGTGAATGTGAGCACCTGTGAGTTTTGCCAGGATAATATCGCGGGCTGCCATAGTATCCTCGGCTGTGCGGCTAATACCTTTTAATCCCAGCACAGTCGAGTAGTATCCTTCATTCATCACGCCGTGGGCCGAAAGGAACAAGTCTTCGCAATGTTCAACAACCGGAATTCCAAAGGGTAGGGAATACTCCATGGCCCGTCGCATCAACTGGCCATTCATCACCGGCTTCCCGTCGTCGGTGATTCCCACTGCGCCGGCGTTGACCATCTCTCCAATTTCTGCCAAGTGCTCTCCGGCACTGCCGAGACTGATAGCCCCGATGGGAAAAATGCG
>QHZP01000488.1 GCA_003224715.1 Acidobacteriota bacterium
GTTCTTTAAGGTCTGAAGATTCTCAAGCTCTGCCTTCTTCTCGCCCCGCCCCATGTCAAATGAGGCAGTAAGACCGACACGCTTCCAAAACGTTTTGCAGGAGTCGTCATCGCGGCGCGCGATGGCAGCGGCGTTCTCTCCTGCCGCACACAGTAGTCCTGCAGGGTTGGCCTTCAGTGTAATCGTCGTACCGGAAACGGTGCGGGTTAGCGAGCCCGTCTCAATACCGACACCAAAGATGGCGGGAAGCAGCGGACTCAGGATCGCGGAGGTGGAGCCGGATGCTCCACTTGTGGCTCCATTTTGCACGTCCGCCCGCCTGAAGGCGAGAATCTCCTGGATCACTTTCTTGCCTTCCTCGGGTACGGCCGACGTGTCCAACAGAGTGGCTTTGGTAAGGTTGTCACGGAGATTGGCGAGAGCCCTCTCTTGGTCTGACGCAGATGTGGCCTTGGCAAGGGCTTCGATCTCGTTCTTGAGTGGGGACAAGTTCTGTGCCGTTGCCGCGACCACTGTGAGTAAGGTGGTCAGGAGTAGATAGCAGATTGGTTTCATGGCTTGCCCCTTAGCGATATTGGAAAACCAGCACTGCGGCACCAGGGTTGATAGTGGGCCTAGAGACTGTTGTTTTGGCAGCGTCCCCATTGCCCGGCTGGATGGTGATCTGATAATCAGCGCTGTCTGGGGCATCGTCGTCAAACCAGCAATGTACGGTCTGGACCAGATCGCACGGAGGTTGTTCATTGGGACAACGAATCTGATAGCTGCAAGCTAGGTTGGGTGCGTCATTTGTGACCGTGACAGCTATAGAGCCAACTAGTGTGCCTGTCTTTACCACCTGAACATCGCTGGCCACTCCTCGGCAGGCGGCTAGTTCGTTCGCTTGAACAACCACTTCGATGGGGAAATCCCCTGATTCGACTTTGTAAGTTCGTAGCCCCACAGTTTGCATACTTTACTCCTGATTTTCAGATTCACTGCTTATCGCCTTGAGACGGGCGGGGTTTGTCAACATGAGCCCGATCGATAAGCCGCTTTAAGAGGGCTTTACATAACTCAATCGGGAATTTCTGCCCACTAAACGATGGTGACGGTCGTCTTCCCTTTACTTCATGCTGCTAGGCTTCTTCCGAGGATAGAGGTCAAATGCCTTTCTGCAAGATTATTCTTGTCTTCATTCGTGGTCTGATTGTGAGCCGAGCCAAACTCTCTCTGGAGCTTCTCGCCCTGCGTCAACAGCTGGTGGTTTTGCGGCGGACTGTTCAACCCCCCCAGATTCAGAATCGAGACCGGTGGTTCTGGATTGTGGTCTCGCGAATCTGGAAGGACTGGCGGCAAGCCTTAGTCTTCGTCAAGCCCGAGACAGTGATCAAGTGGCATCGCTTAGGGCTTCAGGATGTATTGGCGTTGGAAGTCCAGATCGAGCCGGGTAGGACGTCCCAAGCTGGATAAGGAGATCCGAGACTTGATACGCAGAATCTCGGATGAGAATCCCCTCTGGAGCGTCCCTCGCCTCCAGTCTGAGCTGCGACTTCTGGGATATGAGGTGGCGGAATCAACCGTAGATAAATATCGAGTACGAAACTCAAAGCCTCCCTCGCAGACCTGGAAGACCTTTCTGGAGAACCACGCTGGGGAGATCGCCTCGATTGACTTCTTCACCGCTCCCACCATTACTTTTCGAATCCTCTTCTGTTTCGTTGTCTTGAGGCACGATCGAAGGCAAGTCGTTCACTTCAACGTCACCGCATCCCACCGCCTCTTGGACGGGGAACAGATGGATTCAAGCTTTTCCGGAGGATACCGAACCAAAGTATCTGCTGCGGGATCAGGACACGGTCTATGGAGCCGATTTCACCGAGCGCGTGCAGGCACTGGGCATCAAAGAGGTCCGAGCCGCTCCAGCCAGTCCGTGGCAACGGGCATTGGTGGAGAGGCTGATCGGATCATCCGCCGAGAATGTCTCGATCATGTGATTGTGTTGGACCAAAACCATCTGTGACGGATCCTGAGGTCGTACTTCAGTTATTATCATCAATCCGTGAAGTCGAGTCGGCCCCAAAAGGAACCATCATTGCCATCCCACAGGTCGGCGGACTCCACCACCGATATCAGCGCTGCGCATAACTCAGAAGCCGATCACTGTTCATGGTTCTCTCTGTTGATCGGAAAAAACCTGTTTTGAGGTTGTGTCGTCATTAAAGAGATTCACAACAACGTCCGGTCAGGCTCCGGCTTCGATTAGGTGGCCTTTTGCGGGCCGAGAGAAGCAAGAGTGTTTCGAAACGTGCTAGATGAAGTTTTCAATAGGGACAGCAGCCAGGTCCCAGAGGACACCATTGCGTGTACAGCACTCGGGTTCCGGTTGCGGAGCACGAGCGTCTTTGGCCAGTTGTTTCGCCACCAAGTGCTGACTGTCCCAGATCTGTTCGACTCGCGGATCTGAAAGCCGGGCCAAAACATGGTTACCCGGTTTACGCCAGTCCGTAAAGATAATGGGCTCCCACACAGCAAAGACCTTGACCCTGGAGTTTGGATTCCGGCTGAGAATCTCCTGTACTGCGGAAGCCCCCCGCAGACAACCTGATCAAATGGGGGACAAGAGGACAATGAGGCGCGCACTGTCGGCTGCCCTATTAAACTCGTTCCTCAGGCTCGCCAAAGACTGTGAGTCGAGTTCGATCAGGTGAACTAGGGGTCCGCGCTCTTGGAGGAAATACCACGCGACCGCGGCCACGACTAGCATCAGGGCCGCCACCGCTAACGCTGACTTCAACTTGCGCATTCCCATCCCGAATTCCTCCTTTAGGGCAGTCGATCGGCTGGACAATACGTCCAATGAGCTGGGTACAAATGGCTGGGCCGGGGCCGGGCTGAAGCCAGCGCCTGAACTCATTTTGTGTCGAGGATGAGGGGCAGGCCATCCTTGCCGGCCCCTATGACAACTACTTTGGCATTGGCCGAGGATGCCAGTTTTTCGGTGGCTTCAATGCCTTTCCAGCGCAACAATTGATCACTGATGCCCTGAACGACAATCTTTTGAAAATCCGCAATTCCCTGGGCTTCGATCCTTTTCCGGTCCGCTTCTTGTTTTTCCTTTGTCAGAATGAATTCCATCCGCTGGCTTTCCTGTTCCGCTTGGAGTTTGGATTCAATCGACTGACTCAACCCGGGAGGCAGCGTGACACGGCGCAAAGGAGTCGTCTCTACAGTAATCCCTCTTGGAGCTGTCGCTGTGCTGATTTCTTTCAGAATCTCCTGCGCCAGGTGTTCTCGTTCCGAAGTATACAAAGCTTTGGCTTCGTACATGGCCGTCACTCCTCGTGTCACGGAACGGAATTGAGGTTCAAGAATGATAGACTGGTAATCCTCACCCACTGTTTTGTAGACTTCGGCCGCCTTTTCCGGATTGAGGTGGTACAAGACACTAATTTCAAGCTTAACGGTCAGTCCTTCTTTGGAAGGTACATCCATTATTTCTTTTATTTCTTGTGTCTTGACAGACATCCTCACCACATGGGCCAGGGGGTTGACAAAATTGATCCCAGCTTTTAGGGAGTTAGGAGATACCGTCCCAAAGAAGTCCACCACTCCTATATTGCCGGCGGGGATAACCGTTAAACAGCACGTGATTGCGAGGATTACAAAGAGTCCTGTCAGGCCCCGGGCAATTTTTCCAAAGCGATTGACCCTGCCGTCCGACTTTCTGTCCATGGCCCGTGCTGCCATGAATGCCAGCAAAGCCATAATCACATAGAACACAAAAACCATAGTTCCCCTCCTGTCTTTCTTCTGTGTCAATTAAACGATGCTTCACTTGTGATTAAGTGGTGAATATCTCGGCATGCAGGAGAAAAATCCGCCTCTTAAACCGCTTTGGTCGTGGTTTGACTGAACCTGACTGAGAATGGCCTTATTTCCAGCGTGGCCTTTAGCTCCACAAGAATCGCTTCAAACGGGTTGTCGCCGTGGAAGAAATGTCGTTCAGAAATCACAAAAACACTATTTACTCAGAGGGACAAAGTCAACGACGAAGTTGGGTTGGTTGTTATTCTCCACAACTACTAACCAACAATGACGGATAGACGCCGGTGGAGCTAGGGGGGAATTCCCGCGTCGGCAGAGAGTCAAACCAGGAATTTGGCCTCACTCGCCGTCATATGGCCGTATTACGGCGTAACCGGAAACTGAGAACCGCGGCGAGCCGAACGCCGAGAATCTGGTCCGCACTCTCAAATCCACGTCGCGCAAGAATACTGAGTTGCGCCGCTCATTTCACGCACAAATTCGGTAGTGGACCATCTTCCTCCGTCCCCGGACCCCACCCCTTATATGCCACGCTCTGGTTATCATTGACTTAGAGAGCGTGGAAGAGAGAACCGCCCACCCCTGGTCATTCGATGACTTGCGTGAGGCCTGCTCCTCTTCCATGAATCTTCAGGACAATGGATGATCGATAGAATGCACTTCTTCCAGAACCTATAATAAGATATAAGCAATCTCTACGGCTTTTCCAAATCTATGGAGGTTCAACGTGAAAAGATTGATCCTATCCTGCTGTTTCTGTCTCGCCCTCTCGGTTACTCCCGCTCAGACCAGCCACACCAACATCGACAACGACCAGGCCAAAGTCCTCAGCGTGACTGTCGAACCGCACCAGAAGACCCCCGTTCACCAGCACGTTGTCAACCGCGTCATGATCTACTTGCAGGCCGGTCGACAGAACATCGATTACCAGGATGGCAAGAAAGTGTTGTTGGACTGGAAGGCGGGAGAAGCGATGTGGAGCCCGGCCAGCGGAATGCACGTCGCTGAGATTACCAGTGACAGACCCGTAACCATCGTGGAGGTGGAACTCAAGAACCCGGGGAGCTCCGCCAAGGCGGGAACGAGCTCGCTGGACCCGGTCAAGCTTGACTCAAAGCACTACCAGGTCGAGTTTGAGAATGACCAGGTGCGTGTACTTCGCGTCAGGATCGGCGCGAAGGAAACCGCGCCGATGCACGAACACGTGCTTAACCGCGTCGTGACTTACCTCACGGATCAGAATTTCACAGTCACTACTGCAGAGGGAAAGGTCCAATCAGTGGAACACAAGGCAGGGGACACCAGTTGGGGTGGACCGGCGAAGCACAAGGAAGAAAACCTGAGTGACAAACCCTTTGAAGCCTTGGTGGTCGAGTTAAAGGGCTAAGAGATGACGAGCCATGACATCTGAACGCTGAAACAAGATCGAGCTCTTAGTCCCTTTCGATTTTCTTACCACACGAGGTCTGGCCGGTTAATGTTGGCCTACTGGACGTAATACGGCATAACCGGACACTAGCCACCGACAGGCCGAATTTCGCATCAGGATAGGAGACTTTTCGCCCAAGTACGTTCGTAAACGCTACGGCGTTAGCCAGGACTAATCGGCGCATCGGTCGTCCTGAAACCCTTTCTGGGCCAGAGCGTCGGGACATCGGCTGTCATGACCCTCTTGGCCCGACGCACTCAGTATCACCAGTCCTTGCTGGCGGAATACACGGGGTCAGGCTCTTTCCAAGCTGCAGTTGCAGGCTTACCGTCGCAGCTCCCT
>QHZP01000489.1 GCA_003224715.1 Acidobacteriota bacterium
GTTCTCGCTGGAGGGTAGAATTTCTTAAAGTTGCCCCCTGGCGAGTGGCTGGATAAGTCTCAAGGTTAAAAAAAAGGAGAGTAACACGATGGCTGCTAGTTCTCAGCAAGGGACATATTTGGGTACCACACTAGTTGGCTTCACTGCCTTTACGGCTGGGTTGTACGTAGGCGGGGCCCTGGGAGTAGTTGTTGCGATCTTAGGGCTGCTATTGCTTGTCATTTCAGCTGTTGGTTTTTACCGTATCAAACAATTCGAAACCATGACTTAGGTCAAGGAGAGAACAGGAGAATCACATGCGAATCGTCGGGATATTGCTAGCGCTGGCGGGATGGTTGATTCCGTTAGTGGGTCTTACAGTCACCCAATCGCTCACTGCCAGGTTTGTTTTGGTAGTACTCGGAATAGGCATTTCGCTGATCGGAATTTTAGGGGTCTTGAACAAAGCCCATCTGAAAAACGCCATCTGGAAGGGTTAGCTGTCGGAAGTAGTTGGAACGAAAATTTGAGCACTTGGTGTGCGTGCGCCCTTCGCATTGAAGCGAAATAGGCGCGAGGAGAGACAATAATGAAGAAACGTTTTGGACGGATGAAGATTTGTTCCTGTGCAGTAGTAGCTCTGCTGCTTTTGTGCGGTTTGGGGGCTTGGGCTCAAGGCCAAGCTGGATCGGCCGCGGCGACGACGACTCCAGCAACGACCACACCGGCTATGGATGTGCCTTTGGATGTAAAGGCTGCAAACCCACCCTCAACCGAGGATCTGGCCAAAGGCGATCCTGAAGGCACCAAGACTGGTACGGTCAACGACATCGTGGTCTCGGACACGAAGAAGGGATTGACGCTGGCCGATGTCGTGAACCAGGTTGGACAGAATCGCATCGGCATCAACTTCACCTGGACTTTGATCTGCGGCTTCCTGGTCATGTTCATGCAGGCAGGCTTCGCCATTGTGGAGACCGGTCTATGCCGCGCCAAGAACGCCAATCACACCATGATGATGAATTTCATGGTGTATGGCTTCGGCTTGTTTGCCTTCTGGGTGTGCGGCTTCGCGATTCAGATGGGAGGTGGCGCGCCCTATTCCACTCTAGGCGGCGCCAGTTCACTGAACTCTGAGCACGTCATCAGTTTTCTGGGTAAGAACTGGGGCGTCTTCGGCACTCATGGATTCTTCTTGAGCGGCGCCACCTATGATGTCGGGGTTATGGTCATGTTCCTGTTCCAGATGGTCTTCATGGACACGGCGTTGACCATTGTAACCGGCTCTTGCGCAGAACGCTGGAAGTATATTGCGTTTGCAGTCTCATCCGTATTCATGGGCGCCCTAACCTATCCGCTCTTCGCCAACTGGGCTTGGGGAGGCGGCTGGTTGTCGCAACTCGGCAGCAACTTTGGCTTGGGCCACGGTTACGCTGATTTCGCCGGGTCGGGCGTCGTACATTCGGTCGGTGGTGTGACTGCGCTCGCGCTGGCGATGATAATCGGACCACGGATCGGCAAATATAACCGTAACGGCACGCCCAATGCGATGCCCGGGCACGACATTGTCATCGTACTGACCGGCTGCTTCATTCTGGCCTTCGGCTGGTTCGGCTTCAATCCCGGGAGTACGCTGGGCGCTTCAGGTAACGGAGCCCTTCGCATTAGCTCAATTGCCGTGAACACGATGCTTGCAGGTTGTACAGGCTCGTTTGGCGCGATCTTGTATATGTGGATGCGTTACGGAAAGCCCGACGCTTCCATGTCTGGGAATGGACTGCTGGCAGGCCTCGTCGCCATCACGGCGCCTAGCGGTTTCGTCAACTCCGTCAGCTCCGCGATCATCGGGCTCATCGCTGGTGTGTTGGTTTGCGTCAGCGTTGAACTCGTGGAACGGAAACTCAAAATCGATGATCCCGTGGGCGCTATTTCGGTTCACGGGGCGAATGGAATATGGGGCGTTATCTCTGTCGGGTTGTTCGCCGACGGCGCTTCGAACTACGGTGGTAGCTGGAACGGCGTCAACGGCTCCGTTCGGGGCTTGTTCTACGGGGATCCCGGACAGCTGGTGGCGCAGTTAATTGGCGTAGGCACCTTGATCGGCTTCGTCTTCAGTCTTTCTTATGTCGCGGGCTGGATCATGGATGTGATTATCGGCCAGCGCGTCTCCGCGGCGGACGAACTCGAGGGGCTGGACATCCCCGAGATGGGGGCTCTGTGCTATCCGGAGTTTGTTCTGAAGCCTGAGATGGTGACAAGAGCGGTGGAGGCGACGAGCCAAATCAAGAGTGGTTTTCGCATTGCGCAGGAGACGGCCTGATGACAAACGTTTTTCCAATCCATGGTGAATTGGCCGTGAATTCCCAGGCTTCTCAGCACCCGGCAGCACTGGAATTGCCTCCGCAGGCGATTGAGTGCTTCCGAGAAGGCGTGGAGCAGCTACAAGCGGGTGATCCTGCGGCGGCCCTGGCCCCGCTTACGCAGAGCATTCAGCATGCGCCTAATTTTAGCGAGGCTCATGTATTTCTGGGTCTCGCGAATGCTCTTACCAGCAACATCTATCCTGCAATTGATCACCTCGAGCTGGCTGCCCAGCTCGAGCCGCACAGCTTCGCCGCCCATTTCACTCTGGCGCAGCTCAACTTCAAACTTCGTATCCCGCAGAAGGGATATGAAGCTGCCGAGCGCGCCCGGCAGTGTGTCACCACTTTGGAACAGCGCAAAATGCTGACCAATTTGCTCAGGGAAGAACGGGTACGTGAACGGAACGGCATTGCGCGACCGTGGTTTAACAAACCGTTCAGCGTTCCAGGACTTGTCATGGCCGGCGGCGGCCTGGTCGTAGCTTTAATTGCAATCCTAGTCCACATGCATTAGAAAACTCGGCCTGGTAGTCGTGGAACAGGCCATAACGAGGGTAAATGTGTTTGGAAGCGCTTATGAAATTCTTAAGCAGCAGCGGCTAGCTTGGTCTTCTGCGGTGATCGTCGGCCTTATTCTGGTACAGGTTGGACATGCTCCCATTCTCCCGGTGCTGGCCGGTTGTGTTTTGGCCTTGGGGATCACAGTTCTTCGGAGTTCGTCTCGCCGAACGAAGAATGTCCGTGTTCGGGGAAGCCGATGAACACATCACTGCAAATTTTGCTTTGCATTGCGGTGATCATCCTGGTTGCGAAGCTCGCCGGCGCCATCACTGCCCGCATCAGTTTGCCCTTGGTGCTCGGTGAACTACTGGCCGGTGTATTCCTGGGGCCGACGTTTCTGAACATCTGGTCGATTTCATGGCTCGCCCATCCCGCCTCTCCGGACAGCGTTTCGGTCGCAGCCGTATTCAGGGTGCTGGCCGAAATTGGCGTTGTTTTGTTGATGTTTGTAGCTGGGCTGGAGACCGATATCGCAATGATGCGCACCGCGGTGGCGCCAGCTTTCTGGGCCGCGACGGGAGGGGTTATCCTCCCTATGCTGGGAGGTTCGCTTCTCGCCCGCCAGTTCGGCTTTAGCTGGCAAGAGGCAATCTTCATCGGAACCATTCTCACCGCCACCAGCGTAACGATTACAGCTCAGACGCTGATGAACCTGAAGCAACTCCAGTCGAAAGCCGGATCCAACGTACTCGGCCTGATCGTCCTTTCGCTTGTGATTGCGATTGCGCCCCAGGTGGCATCTGGCGGCGCGATGTCGTGGCGCTCTCTCGTCATCACTCTAACGAAGATGGCCGTCTGCCTGGTTACGCTCTTCTGGTTTGGGCCCCCGGTGACCCGCTGGATCTTAAGGCAGGCCGCCCGGCTGCACGGGCACCATACGGAAGTGGCATCTGCCCTCATTATTGCTTTCCTGCTGGCATTCCAGGCTCAATGGCTTGGCGGGATGGCCTCCATCACCGGTGCGTATCTGGGAGGACTTTTCGTCGCCCTCACCTCTGCTCGGGAGAAGGTCTCCCAGGAATTGCGGCCCATGATCAACTCGTTATTCGGCCCCATCTTCTTTGTATCGATTGGGCTTGAAGTGAACGCTTGGCATCTGAAAGGAGTGTTCGTATTCTTTTTGCTACTGTTGCTGATTGCCGTCGTGGGCAAAATCGCAGGATGCGGCCTAGGTGCGCTCCTAAGTGGTTTCACCAGACGGGAGTCGCTCGTTGTAGGTGTCGGCATGATCCCGCGTGGCGAAGTGGGCTTGATT
>QHZP01000490.1:0-4348 GCA_003224715.1 Acidobacteriota bacterium
CGAACAAAAGCGCCAAATCTATCGTCAGGCGGGAATCGACGAGATCTGGCTGGTGGATGAAGACCGCCGTCACCTGATTATCGACTACCGCCAGAAACGGAGCTATCGCGCACAGGTCAAAGGGCGAGGTAGAGTGATATCACAGGTTCTGCCTGGTTTCTGGCTGGACGCCGCTTGGCTCTGGAAGGCCCAATTGCCCGAGACCTTAACTTGCCTGCAGAAGATCTTGGGAACGCGGAAGCCGAAGTTAACCACAAAGGCACAAAGTACATCAAGCCGATAAGATGCCCGGTCGCGGGCCAAGTGAGGGTGCGACAGAATTAATGACACGCCGTTTAGCAAAAGGTTGCCGCTGCCTCAACTGACCATGAAACACATCGTAGCTTTAGCTCAAATTTCTCCAAAGCTGGGAAACCTTTCGGATAATCTGAACCTCCACCTTCACTGTATCGAACGAGCTCGATCTGCCGGAGCCAATCTAATTATTTTCCCGGAGCTTTCACTGACGGGTTACATCTTGCAGGATTTGGTTCCCGACATTGCTATTGACCCGCTAACTTCTCCCGTTCTTCAGCCCTTACTTAGCCTTTGCCAGGACATTGCCTGTGTTTTCGGCTTCGTGGAGGTCTCTGATCGTTTCAACTATTACAATGCTGCAGCCTATGCCGCCCAAGGTAAGGTCCAGCATATTCACCGCAAGCTCTACCTGCCTACCTACGGCATGTTTGACGAAATGCGTTTTTTCGCCATGGGTGAAAATTTGCGGACCTTTGAAACTGCCTTCGGTCAGATGGGAATTCTGATCTGCGAAGATCTGTGGCATCCCTCGACGGCTTATCTTCATGCCCAAGATGGGGCCCAGGCCGTCATCACCGTCTCCTCCAGTCCAGGCCGCGGGGTTCGTGATGGCGAGCTCTTTCACACTTCGGAAGGCTGGACGCACTTACTCAGAACCACCGCCCAGTATTTCACGATCTATCATATTTACGTGAATCGGGTAGGGTTCGAGGATGGGGCTCACTTCCCGGGAGGCTCCATGGTGGTCAGCCCGGGAGGGGAGATAGTCGCTCAGGCGAAGTACTTTGAAGAAGACTTTCTCGTAACAGAAATTGATCTGGAGGAGGTTCGCCGCGCCCGACTCTTCGCCCCCATGCTGCGGGATGAACGACTGGAATTGACCTTGCGAGAGCTAACAAGAATCATTAATAAGAGAAACGCCGCGCGATAAAAGGGAAAAATCTGAACCACCAAGGCGCCCGGAAGGCGAGGATTGAAAATCGAGGATAGAGGATCGCCCGTTGGCTGAAGCATTCAATCTTCGATCCTCTATCTTCCATCGTCGGCTTCCACGGTAGGTTCTTCCCATGGAATATCAGTTGAGAAATGAAGCTGAATTGTGAATTGATTGGAAAAGTGCTGGAGAGTTTCATTCGCGACGAACTCAGTAAGGCCGGGTTTTCGCGAGTGGTGGTGGGGCTGTCGGGCGGGATTGACTCGGCTGTCTCCTGTTTTTTGGCTGTCAGGGCGCTGGGCCCGGAAAACGTCCGGGCCATCCTGATGCCATACAAAACAAGCAGTAAGGAAAGTGCCCTTGATGGCAGTTCGGTCGTGAATCAATTACATATCAAATGCGAGACTATCGAAATTACACCGATTGTGGACGGGTACTTTGCCTCTCAGCCGGATGCCAACTCATTGCGACGTGGCAATCTGATGGCCCGTGCTCGGATGATCATCTTGTTTGACAAATCGATGGAGTATCGGGCGTTGGTTCTGGGCACCTCCAACAAGACAGAACTGTTGTTGGGTTATGGCACTCTGTACGGTGATATGGCTTCGGCAATCAATCCCATCGGCGATCTCTATAAGACAGATATTTTCCAGTTGGCCCAGTATTTGGGGGTGCCTCAGGCCATTATCAAAAAGAAGCCCACGGCAGATCTCTGGGCAGGTCAGTCGGACGAAGCGGAGCTGGGTTTCACCTACGCAGAGGTGGATGAGTTGCTCTATGAGCTGATTGACAACCGGGTCTCAAGGGAACAATTAATTCAGCGAGGCTTTAAAGAGGATTTTTTGCATAAAGTTATTGCCAAGATTCAGAGTTCTCAATTCAAAAGGCGAGGGCCCGTGGTTTGCAAGGTTTCCCCTCGCACGGTAACACACGACTTCCATTACTTGCGGGATTGGGGACTCTAGGAATTGCGAATGGTAGATTGAACCGGGTGCATGGGACAACACTCGGAGTAATGGAATAGTGGAGTGATGGAATCTTGGGGCTCGGTCGGCAACTGACCCCTCACCATCCACCCACAGGCAATGCCTCCCGCCCATCATTCCAATATTCCACCATTCCATTGTTCCAACGAGGACTATGCCAGGAATCTTGTATGTGGTGGCGACACCGATCGGTAATCTTGAAGATATCACCTTACGCGCTTTGAAGATCCTGAAGGAGGTCGATTTGATCGCCTGCGAAGACACCCGTCAAACCGCTAAGCTCCTATCCCATCACCAGATTCGGAAACCCACGACCAGTTACCACGAGCACAACGAAACAGCCAAAGCGGACTTCTTGCTTAGACAGTTAGAGGCCGGAAAAAACCTCGCCCTCGTTACCGATTCAGGAACTCCCTGCATTTCCGATCCGGGCTATCGGATTGTCCGGGCAGCCCTGGAACATGGGCTGAAAACGGTTCCCATCCCCGGTCCATGCGCTTTCATAGCTGCGCTGAGCGTTTCAGGCCGCCCTTCCGATGCATTTATCTTTCTTGGATTCCTTCCTGCCAAGAAAAACTCTCGACGGGGGCTGTTGCAGGCTTTACAGAAAGAACCACGGACATTGATTTTTTACGAGGCTCCGGGAAGGTTACTGCAGTCTCTGACTGACCTGGAAGAAATCTTGGGTCCTCGACATATCACGGTCTCTCGGGAGATGACCAAGATCCACGAAGAGTTTTTTTTCGGAACTCTCAATGAAGCGCGTGACCATTTCAGTCACAACCCTGTCAAGGGCGAGGTCGTCCTGATTGTGGAAAAGACCTATCCTGAGTCCGTATCTTTGGATTCTCTTGACTCTCGGGATTTGCAACTCAAACTGGATGAGATGGTAACCCGCGAGAACATCTCTAAGAATGAAGCGGTTCGATTACTGTCCCGTCAGTTAAACACTTCCCGAAGGGGGTTGTATCAGCTTTTGGTTTCCCAGAAGCAGGAGCGTAAGAATTGATTAATGAGCACATCATGATCCTTGGGAACTACCACGAACCATGGGAGTGCAACTTATTCCCTAGAGCCCCGTGGTGGCATGCGAGAAGATGACAATTGAGCGTGCTCGTTCTCGTCGTCGGCCTCATTTTTTTTCAACAGCCGAGTACGAGGCGACGAGCAGGACGATTTTTATTGGAGACGGCGCGACAGTGCATGAAAATGAGTGATTCCCCTTATTAAAGGGGCAAAGGCCCTTAGGCCTTGGAGGTTGTCTTGTTCGTATCTAGCCGCGCTGCCTCACGCGACAACCCCCTGAAGCTTTCGGCTTCTTTCCCCCTTTATTAGGAGGACTTTCAAAGGAGCATTACCTTGAAACTTGCCAGTCGCTTAAATCGTCTTGGAACGGAAACTGCCTTCGATGTTTTGGTGAAAGCCAAGGCTCTCGAAGCGCAAGGCAGAGAGATCATTCACCTGGAAATCGGCGAGCCCGATTTTCGCACGCCATCCCATATCATCCACGCGGCTTCTCCAGGGATACACTCACTATTGTGCCTCCGCCGGACTGCAGGAACTTCGCGAGGCCATTGCTGCCGAAATTAGCCGCAGCCGCAGCGTTAAGGTTGATCCGGATTGGGTCGTTGTCACGCCCGGCGCCAAGCCCATCATGTTCTATCTGATTTTGGCTCTGGTTGAAGAAGGAGATGAAGTCATCTATCCCAATCCAGGGTTCCCTATCTATGAATCCATGATCAATTTTGTTGGTGGAACACCTGTGCCCTTGCCGCTCCAGGAAAAGTATGATTTCCGTTTTGACGTGAATGATTTGCTCTCAAAAGTTTCTCCTAGAACAAAACTGATCATCATTAATTCTCCTCAGAACCCTACGGGTGGTCTCTTGACAAAAAGCGACCTTGAAGCCATCGCGGGCATTGCCATTCGGCGAGATATTATGATTCTGTCTGATGAAATTTACTCTCGCATTATTTATGCGGGTTCACACCTGAGCATTGCCTCTTTGCCTGGGATGCTGGAGCGTACGATTATTCTCGATGGCTTCTCCAAGACTTATGCGATGACCGGTTGGCGCTTGGGTTTTGGGGTCATGCCGCCCGGTTTACAAGCTCACATTTCAAAGCTTGTG
>QHZP01000490.1:4420-4929 GCA_003224715.1 Acidobacteriota bacterium
CATGGTGGCGGAGTTTCGCCGTCGCCGCGACTTCATTGTCAAGGGGCTAAACGAAATCTCTGGAATCCGCTGTCTTTGTCCTTCTGGAGCCTTTTATGCTTTCCCAAACATTCAGAGCTTTGGAAAGAAAAGTAGCGATCTCGCCGACTACTTGCTCCAAGAAGCCGGCGTGGCTGTGCTCTCTGGAACTTCTTTCGGCCAGTATGGAGAGGGGTATCTTAGAATTTCCTATGCTAATTCCATCGAAAATCTAGGGAAGGCCATCGACCGTATCAAAGAAGCCACGCGCCGATTGTAAAAATGGTGTGACACCAACGGGGTGAGTTGCCAGCTAAAATGGCTAGTCCCAAGGGGGACCGTCTGTCGGCTTAGTCTCTCTTCGAAGATGCCTGCAAATCAATCATCTTGACGCCTGGGACCGGCTCAGTAGTCACCACCCGAATGGCTCGGGCCAGTTGATGAGTAATATTGTGAATCCGCTGAGCGGCCTCCAATATTGTTTCCATTTC
>QHZP01000490.1:4982-6082 GCA_003224715.1 Acidobacteriota bacterium
CAGCTCCCACAATGCTAGTTAAGGGGTTGTTGATTTCATGGCAAACAGTATTGGCCGCACCTCGCAAGGTCGTAAATTTTTCTTCCTCCATCTTTCGGAGATAACCGCTTTTGGTATCTAAGAAGCGATTGACCCTGGCCACGACCTCAAATAATTCCGTCAGTCCAAATGGTTTCACTACATAGTCATTGGCGCCAATATCAATCCCCTTTATCTTGTCCTCAATATCCACTTTGGAAGTAAGCATAATGATAATGACGTTCGCACAGTCAGGAAATTGCCGGACCCGCCGGCAAACTTCAAACCCGTCGATTGTCGGCATCACGATGTCCAACAGGACTATTTCCGGCTTGAGCCTTCTCACTTCCTCGAGTGCTTTCTCCCCCGTCTTGACGTAGACCACCTGAAATCCCAGCCCCGTGAAACAATCTACCAACAGACGAGCGTAAGTTTCGTCATCATCGACGACTAAGATTTTGGTGCGGTTAGCTTCAGACATCCAAATGTCCCGTTAGGTTCCGCGCAGTGTAACAGCAATTTCATCTTAGATAATCGGCCAGGCGTGGCAAATGCCTTACGTCATTCAAGACCAGAAGAACGTGACATTACAGAAGGATATAGCAGGCAAGTGCAGGGTGTGACACCCCTTTGGGTGGGTGAATCAGTGCACCGTGGGAGGATTGTTATTATCTAATAACTGTTCGGATTGGCTGGTGGTGATGAGCGAGGCCGCGGCGACTTTATCATCGCCTTCCAGGTCTATGAGTCTTACCCCTTGCGTGCTTCTTCCCGCAGCTCGAATGGCTGAAGCCTCCAGCCGGATGATTTTCCCTTGAGCGGTGATGAGAATGATTTCGGAACTGTCATCCACTTTCATGATGGCGACGACGCGGCCGTTTTTCTCGGTCGTCTTGACATTGATGACTCCCTTGCCGCCGCGAGATATGGCGCGATACTCCTTCACATACGTGCGCTTGCCGTAGCCATTCTCGGTCACCGAAAGAATTAAGCCTTCGTCCCCGCTCACCGTCATTCCGACCAAATAGTCGCTGTCGCTGAGTTCGATGCCTTTAACTCCACGAGCCTGGCGGCCCATGTCC
>QHZP01000491.1:0-258 GCA_003224715.1 Acidobacteriota bacterium
CCAATCGATGGAAAAGCCACGGCTGAAAGGGCACTGATGAGAACTAATACCACCAAGAGTTCAAGAAGGGTGAAGCCCGCTGAAGGAATTGCCGATTGCGGATTGCGGATTGCGGATTTGGGAAGCACCTGCCTATTTCCTGATCTGCCGTCAGCAATCCAACATCGACGATACACGGCTCTATTTTGCCTGTCGCCCATAATCCTTTCGATCACAGAGACTTTCTTTTTCAATTTGACGCAATCACGGTCCGCGTTG
>QHZP01000491.1:277-6001 GCA_003224715.1 Acidobacteriota bacterium
TCACCTTCTCCTCCCTCGCGGCCGTCGGCGCCATAAGAGATGATGTCGGGCTCATCCCCATGTTCCCCGGGAAACTTATAAAGATAGGGGTTGCCCCAAGGGTCCGGTGGGATCTCTTTGGGAAGATAGGGGCCGTCCCAATGGTTGGCTGAAACCGGTTTCGTTCTCAGGGCCTGCAGACCTTCCTCCGTGGAGGGAAAGGTGCCCACATCCAGCTTGTAAGCTCCTAAAGCGGTTTGAAAAGCGGCGATTTGGGCCTTTGACGCTGTGATTTTTCCTTTTCCTACATTTTTGAAAAGCCTCGGCACCACCAAGGCTCCTAGCAAACCGATGATAACCATCACCACCAGTAATTCAATCAGGGTAAAACCGCGCAGATTTCTACTCCCATTGCGATTGTCTCTGGAATCTATTTTCTCTGAATCGGTCTTACCAAAAAGTCTTTCCCACAAGCTTGATTTCTTTTGCCTTCTCATTCTTTTTTCTCCTTGAAAGCAGCGCCGACCTCGTTTTTCCTGGTTACAGGGTCAAGCTTGGCCTACCGAGCCTGAACTAAAAGGGAACATCATTGATGCTGACAATGGCCAGGAGCATGGAAATCACAATGACACCTACCAGGAGGCCCATACCCAAAATCATGATCGGTTCAAACAGAGCAATCAGGTTCTTGATGGCGGAACGCACCTCTTTGTCGTAAACCTTGGCTAGCTCGAGCAGCATGGAATCCAGCCGGCCAGTTTCCTCGCCCACTTGAATGAGATGAATGGCAAGTGGCGGGAAGGCACCGGTTTTTTCCATTGGCCTCGCTACCCCCTCCCCCTTCTTGACACCTTCGGCGATTTCCGAGATAGATTTGGACACGACTGTATTATTGCTGATTTCCTTCACGATATTGAGAGACTGCACCAAGGGGACGGAATTATGCACCAAGGTGCCTAACGTTCTGGAGATGCGCGCTACCTCGATCTTGCGCAGCACATTACCCAGAATTGGAGCCCTCAATTTAAAAGTGTCCCAGTTGCGGCGACCCTTCTCAGTGTCGACCAGGCGGGTAAAGCCAAAGATGGCAAGCGCCAAGCCCAAGGCCAAAGCCCACCCGTAGGACTTGGACAACTCACTGGCAGTCAGCAGAATTTGAGTTGGAAGCGGCAAAGATTTGCCGGCGTCCTGAAAGACCTGAGCGAATTTGGGAATGACAAAGTTGAGCAAGATAACAATGGAGGCTCCACCGACAAAGCTCAATAGGGCAGGGTAAATGAGTGATGAAATCAGATAGCTCTTTAACTCATCGGCCGACTGTTGAAACTCCACCAAACGATCTAAGACAATAGGCAAAGATCCGCTAGCTTCCCCAGCCCTAACCATGTTGACATAAAGTTTGGAAAAGATCTTGGGATGAGTCCCCAGACTATCGGCGAAGGTTTTCCCTTGTCTAATGCCCTGGAGGATATCTTCCACGGTAGATTGAACGGCTGGCTTCTCGGAAAGCATCTTACAAATGGCCAGGCTTCTATCGAGCGGCAATCCGGCATTGACAAGAGTGGACAATTCCTGAGTAAGAAACATGACCTCTTTGGAGCCGACTTTCCGAAATCTCCAGCGAAAATCAAATCTCCAGGGCTGGCTGGACTTTCGCGTCCCGATCAGTATGGGTATCAAGCCCATGTCCTGGAGCTTCACAGCAACCGTCGTCTCATCTGCGCCGTCCATGTTTCCATCCACCAAACCACCGCCTTTGGCTACTGCTTTGTAGAAGAATGTCGCCATAGTTCAAAGTTGGTCCGTTGTCAGTTGTGGGTGGTCCGTGGTCTATCGTGCTGGTTCTACGATTCTACGTGATGCGTGATACGTGATACTTAAAGCGGGGAGTCAGAGGATCCATCGCCTTCATTATTCATTCACGCATCACGTTTCACGCATCCGGTTTTCGGGCAACGAACCACGGACCACGGACCACGAACAACGGCCGGTTTATATGTCCTGCGTCACCCGTAGCACCTCGTCCAGAGTTGTCACTCCCTCCAGGACCTTCTCCAATCCGTCTTCTTTTAAGGTCTTCATACCTCGGCTGCGGGCATATTGAGCGATCACGTTCGAGGACTCATTCGAAACCACCATTTTGCGAATCTCATCATCGGGCTCCATTAATTCGAAGATCCCTTTGCGCGATTCATAGCCGGTAAAACCGCAAGATTCACAACCGGCTCCTTTGTAAAGCGTGACGGGTCTTCCTCCGTTCAGCGCCAAACCGAGGGCCCGCAAATTTTCAGGATTAGCTGGATATTCAGTCTTACAGTGCTTGCAAATAATCCGCACTAAACGTTGCGCCAAAACGCCAATAAGGCAGGAGGACAGCAAATAGTTCTCCACACCCATATCCACCAGGCGCGTAATCGCGCTAGGCGCATCATTGGTGTGAAGGGTGCTGAAGACCAGATGTCCGGTTAAGGCAGACCGAATGGCAATTTCGGCAGTCTCCAGATCGCGGATTTCTCCAATCATGATGACGTCGGGATCCTGTCGCACGATATGACGAAGGCCGGCGGCGAAGGTAAGTCCAATTTGGGTGTTAACATGAATTTGGTTAATTCCGTCCATCTGGTACTCAACGGGATCTTCAATGGTAATGATCTTCTTATCGGGGAGGTTGATTCGTTTCATGGCGCTGTAAAGAGTGGTAGACTTTCCGCTCCCGGTAGGCCCTGTTACCAGTAGAATGCCATGCGGCACCGAAGTTAATTTCTCCATCTTGGAAAGCATGGACTCGGGGAAGCCTAACTTCTGCAGGTCGAACAGGCTTGAATCGCTTTTGTCCAGAATTCTCATGACCACGCTTTCGCCATAGAGCGTAGGCAACGTGGAAACCCGCAAGTCAATTTCTTTCCCCAGAACCTTGAGTTTGATTCGACCGTCTTGAGGCAGCCGCCGCTCCGCGATGTTGAGTTTGGCCATTAACTTAACGCGCGAGATGATAGCCGGTTTGAGCTGAACGGGTGGGGAGTCTACGTTGTAAAGGATCCCATCAATACGGTACCTCACTCGAAATTCTTTTTCGAAGGGCTCGATGTGGATATCGCTGGCGCGCCGCTCTACAGCTCTGGAGATCATCAAATTCACCATGCGGATTACCGGGACCTCAGAGGCCATGTCTCTGAGATGCTCGATATCTTCTCCCGTGTCGAGGGTTTCTCCGATTAGCTTGTCTCCCGCATCGAAAGACTTGCCTAATAGGCCATCGCCACTACCATAAAAGCGTTCCAGGGCGTCGGAAATCTCGTGCTCCAGGCCCAGGTGAATCTTAGTTTCGTAGCCGGTGAACAACCGGATGGACTCAAGAGTTTCAGTGTCTGACGGATCTGCCATCGCCACGGTGAGCACCTTATCCTCTAAATCGAGTGGCAAAACTTTGAATTGTTTTAGGAACTTGTACGAGAGTTTCTCGAGCTCCAAAGGGACCGCGGGAAATTGTTCGGCCAGAATCAGAGACGCGTTATGCTGTTCACTTAAAACGGCCAGGAGATCGCGCTCGGCCAGATAGCCCAGGTCTAAGAGAATCCTTCCGATCTTGTCTTTGCGTTCCCGCTGCAGCGCCAGAGCGCTTAGAAGCTCGGCTGGACTGATTAAATTGCGTTCGACCAACAACTGGCCAATGAGTTTTCGAGACAAGGGACGACCTCAAAACTGTGTGATCTCAATTTTTTTGGCTAGCTCTTCAAGAGAGAACATCTGAGAGGGGCACGGGTGCCTGGCTTCATTTTCAACGTTAAAGAGATGTACCACCACAGCCAGGTTATCGTCTGGTTTGAGTTGCTTCAAGGAGGGTCCGTGCTCGCCCATGACTTTAATCAAATTTTCCTTGAGAGTTTCAATCCGCTTCATCATTGAGCTGTACGCATCGTTCAGTTCCTTTTCGGTATGGGGCTTGAGGTCAAACGGAGAGATCACACGAATCTGGTACAAATTCACTTCAAGATTAAACACTGCCCCATATTCCGGCAGATAGGTTCCCTTGGTCGATCCCAATATGGGAAAGGGCCCCTGAAAGTTTTGCCGCACCGTGGTATCAACCACTCCTTGAAACACAGCCAGATCCTTCTTGATCACAGAATAATCCAACGTCTCATGGACTGACGCGGGCTCGGCTCCCCGGGCTTGGGACGCCGCCGGGACTGACAGACTACAGATAAGTAGAAAAACCACGCCCAGTTTTCTTTGAATCATTGTTCGGTTCCTTATTTTTTGGGTTAATTAGAAAAACTTACTTCGAGTATCTTTGAAAGTCAGGCTTACTGTTGAACAGGGACACTGGAGTTTGTCTTGACGTAGAGGTCGCGGGCCAAAGCATCCAGAACAGAACTGTTCCTCACAGCCTCTTTCCAGACCACATTTTGGGTGCTTTCGAGATACTTGAATTCCTTGGCAATACGGACAAAATCGGCATTGCGCTTGGCTTCCCATTCGGCTTTAGCTTCCTGCAAGGCTTGCTGGAGCTTGGTGTTTTGATTCTGTTCGAACCGTTCCAATACCTGAGCAATGAGTGCTTGGACCACTTCGTTGTTAACTTTCAGTGGCGCCAGACTGTTTAGCTGGGTTGGGGTGTTGGTTGAAACGAGTTGGACTGGTTGGCCGAATGACAACTTGAATTTTCCATTCTCGATTTGGATTTGGGTTCGCAGCAGGGCCAGACTCCACAGACAGACAATAAAGCAAGCACTGACGGCCAGGCTAATCCAGGCAAATTTCGGCAGACTGAACCACCCGAGCTGGCTCGAAAAGCGTTGTGGAGACGGTTTGAGGAATTCAAAGGTCAAACTTTGGGGTATCGATTCATCAGGCCAGCCCACCTTTAAAGCCGCTTTCGTGCTCGAAAGCAGAGACAACTCCTGCCGGCAGGCCTGGCAGGTGCTGAGGTGGTCCTTCAACTCCCTGGCGTCCGACTGAGAAAGTTCTCCTCCAATGTAATCTGCAAATAACTCACGAGACTTTTCGCAATTCATGGCACCCCTCTTTGACTATTTGTTAATATCTTCTTCAACTGAGTTAAGCCCAAATACAATCGAGATTTGACGGTGCTGACGGGACATTCGGCGATCTCAGCGATTTCCGAAAATTTCAGCCCTTCATAGATCTTTAAGACGATGGTTTCGCGTTGCTCAAAAGGCAAATATTCCAAGGCCCGCTCGACGATCAAACGCAGTTCATTTGGTTCAAACTGGTGCCGGCCATTGTCAATTCGCACTGGCGAATGACTGAAGAGCAGGCTCTCCAGATCCAGTTCGTTGTCCCCCCCATTTGGACCTTCCAACTTCGGAAGTTTCCTTTCTGACCGATAGTGTGAAATGCAGTAATTGCGTGCAATCTTGAATAACCAGTGCGGAAATTTGCTGGCGTCCTTCAGTTGCCTGATTTGTTCATAAGCCCTGACGAAGGAGTCTTGGCAGACATCAAAGGCATCTTCCCGATCTCCGGTTAGACGAAAAGCAAAATTGAAAAGCTTCTTTTCCCAACGAGCCACCAACAAGTTAAAGGCCTCACCGTCACCTCGAACCACCCTCTGGACCAGGTCTTTATCAGCCAGCCGGATTAGCCCCAAGTTGTCTCCTTATTAGCAGTGACGAAAATAAATGGAAAAAAGTCTAAACGCTAACCCAAAAGATTGGGAGCAGGCTACCCACCTTATTCCTCCTCCCGAGAGAGGAGCCTCTCATGGTACCTGTGGCGGCC
>QHZP01000503.1 GCA_003224715.1 Acidobacteriota bacterium
TCGATCACTGGTTCGATACCTCTTGCTTCGCGGATCCGCCAGGGGGCAGGTTCGGCAACAGTGGCGCCAACGTGCTGGAAGGGCCCGGCCTGCACGTTCATAACGTCACGTTTGCCAAGCGCTTCCAACTGACTGAAAAACTCCATTTCGAGTACATGGCGCTGATCGGGAACATCTTTAACCATCCCAACTTCTTCGCCCCGGAGAGGGACATCTCCGTGCCGGGAGGGGCTGGTGTCATTGGCGAAACGCACGGATTGTACTCGGGAGAAAGAGCCGGGCCTCGGTCGATCGAAATGCGAGTCCGCATTGAGTTCTGAAAGGCCGAGGGGCTAGGAGCGGACGGCAGTCCGGTTCAACCCAGGCTGCGGATTGCCTGGCCGCTCACCGCCTCCCGACTTTGGTTCGAGGTGGCCAAGGTAGCCTCTCGCGTTCATTTTTTGTCATTGCAGATATCCCAACACTCCCCTAATTTTGGCCCCGCCGGCCCGGGATCAGTGACTTGACCCAGGATGTTTCATACTCTTCGCAAATTGTGGGCCACACGCTCAGGCTCATTTCTGCACCCTTATTCTTCGCCTCGCATCAAGAAAATGGCCTCGCTCCATCTTTCCTTGCTCAAACAGCGCCAGCTTGGCGTTGGCACAGAACCGATTCCCTTTTTCCCCTGTTTCCGAGTTTGTAGTCATAGATCCAGTGCTCTATAATTGAGGCTCGCCGGAGCGGACCAGCGCAAAAAGCGCGTGGACCGCTCAGCTTGCAGCGGCGTCAAGGCACTTAGCAAATTCAAGGGAGCCATCCATGGCGGCGCGGCATCCCCGGATGAGCCCCCTTTGAAGTGGGACAGCGTTCTCGCAGAGGACGCGAGGCTGATGTCCCTGTAGAAGCGTGCTGGGCAGATTGCGACAGAGGCACCCCCGGCGCCTGTCCCTTAACAGGACTTGATCGGGGGATTTTCACGGTCCGCTTGACCCGGCGCCACAAAGCATCAAAATACCGAGCCGCGACCGTGAGGGAGCGGTTGAGGCAATCTGTTGAGATTGCCCCTTCCTGACGGTCGGGGCTCGGATTTCCGTTATTCTCACAGGAGTGCGCATGCCGACTGGGGCGGCGCCATTGAGCATGAAAATTATTCCCCTCTATTGGAGGGGTGCAGGGGTGGGTTGTCCCCAACCGGAAGGACCCACCCCTGAAGGCTGAAGCCTTCTTTCCCCTCCCAGGAGGGGATTTTCAGGAGAGGCAGGAAAGCTGCAACACTTTTGAGCCGACTGGCTAACAGCCCGGCTCTCGAGGGAACGGCGAGGAGGAGGTCCCCTTCCGACGACCGCCGGTGGCTACCACCCGCACCAGGTCGTTAGACTCAAGCTGCCCGTTGGCTCTCCATTGGGAGCCTCGGACGAGAACAGAGCGGGAGAAATGAATCGAAAGGTCGATTTGCTGGACCAAGTACCTCAGGAAAAGAAGATCTTCCTGGACGAGGTTGTTGATGCCCTCTGTTTGATTCCAGGGATGGTTGCGGTTGTCCTGGGTGGATCCTACGCGAGAGGCACATATCACCCTCATTCTGATCTCGATGTCGGACTCTACTACTCCGAAACGAATCCATTTTCCGTGGCTGAAACGGTCGTAACGGATTTTTATGAATGGGGGCCTTGGGTCAATGGTGGGGCTTGGATTCAAACGAGAGTTGCTAAGCTCGACTTCCTTTATCGCAATCTCGACCAGGTCCAGCGGGTAATTCAAGAGGCCCGCAAAGGAATCTCACGCCACGACTACGATCAACAGCCCACCTACGGGTTCCGGAGCGTCGTCTATCTGGCCGAAACGCATATTTGTGTGCCTTTGTATGATCCCTCTGCGGTGATTGCTCAAATCAAACGCGATGTGGCCGTCTACCCTCAAGCACTCAAGCAAAACATCATTGCAGATTCTCTCTGGAATTCAGAATTCACATTGCTCTTTGCTCGCAATTTTGCCTCTGCCGGAGACGTGTATAATACGGCGGGGTGTGTGACTCGGATCGCTAACTATCTCATCCAAGCACTGTTTGCGCTGAATGAGACTTATTTCATTAATGACAAAGGGGCCATGGAGGCTATCGAACGCTTGCCAACGCATCCTCCGAACTTTTCAGCGGGAATCAACCGTATTCTGGCGAGACCCGGAGAAACCGTTGAGGAACTCAGCGAATCGGTGCGTGTGTTAGAGTCTATTTGGCAGGAGGTGATAAAGCTGGCCGGGAGCGCGTACAAATCGCGATATGAGATCAGTTGAATGCTTGGCAGCTCACACTCAAGCAGATGTATCCTTGATCGTAATTTTACTCGATTCCTTGCCAACGGGGCGAGCCAGAGTAACAGCCCGGGCACGAAATACGTTACCCTATTTTTGAAACGGAGCACTTGGAGCTATCATATCCAATGATCGGGCCAATCAAGACAGTGGGCATTTATGTCCAGGATCAAGAGAGGGCGGTGGAGTTTTACACCCAGAAACTTGGCTTCGAGGTCCGTCGAACCCTTTCCATGGGCCCGGGGGCAAGTTGGATCGAGGTGGCCCCTCCAGGAGCCCAAACGTGCTTTGTGCTTTACCCGAAAGCCATGATGCCAGATTGGGAGCAACTAAAGCCATCCGTCGTTTTCCATTGTTCCGATGTGGAAGCAACGTGCCAGCACCTTGAGTCCCTCGGGGTACAAATTACAATGAAACCGACCCCTATGGCATGGGGCACCTTTGCAAAGTTTCTTGATATCGACGGTAACGAGTTTGGCCTTACCTCGCAGAATCTCGCCTGACGGGATGTAGATGAGACTGAGAGTAGCAAAATAGATTCCGTTCTATATCCCTAAAACTTTTTTCGTTAGGAGACATGATCCATGAATCGTCGAGAATTCCTGCAAACCAGCACCAGTGCCGTCCTATCTATCGCGGCCGGATACGCCGCCGAGTTTGCCGACCGTAAGCCGCGGGTCGGGCTGATTGGCTCCGGCTGGTACGGCAAGTGCGATCTGCTCCGGTTGATCCAGGTTGCGCCAGTCGAGGTCGTGTCGCTGTGCGACGTAGACAAGCAGATGCTGGCTGAGGCGGCTGAACTGGTGGCGCGACGGCAAGCGTCAAAAAAGAAGCCGCGGACCTACAACGACTACCGTGCCATGCTCAAAGAAAAGGACCTCGATATCGTCCTCATCGCCACGCCGGATCACTGGCACGCTTTGGCGATGATTGCCGCTGTCGAAGCTGGGGCTGACGTCTTTGTCCAGAAGCCGATCAGTGTGGACGTGGTCGAAGGCCAGGCGATGGTTGCGGCAGCCCGCAAGCATAAGCGAGTGGTGCAGGTGGGCACGCAGCGGCGCAGCACGCCGCACCTCGTCGAGGCCCGCAACACCATCGTCAGGGAAGGCAAGCTGGGCAAGGTTGGCCTGGTCGAGGTGTACTGTTACTACCATATGCGCGCCCGGGAGAATCCACCCGACGCCGCGCCGCCAGCTAACCTCGACTACGAGATGTGGACTGGACCAGCCCCTCTGCGGCCCTACAATCGACTCGTCCATCCCCGGGGCTGGCGGGCGTTCATGGAGTACGGGAACGGGATTATGGGCGACATGTGCATCCACATGCTTGATATGGTCCGCTGGACTTTGGACCTGGGCTGGCCGAGGCGGGTCGCCTCTACCGGTGGCATCCTGGTCGAGAAGAACAGCAAGGCCAACATCTCAGACACCCAGACCGCCACCTTTGACTTTGGTGACCTGACCGTAGTCTGGCAGCACCGCACTTGGGGCCGCGCAAACGATCCGAAGTACCCCTGGGGCGCAACACTTTATGGCGACAAGGGCACACTCAAGATGAGTGTGTACGGCTATGACTTCATCCCCTTAGAGAAGGGCCAGCCAGTGCACCGCGACGTCGTCTACGAGCTGGGCCAGTATCCGGAGGACAAGACCGAAAAGGAGCTCGAACGCCACGTTGCCCCCGCCATACGGCATCATATGCAGGACTTCCTGCGGGCCATCGCGTCCCGCGGCCGCCCCGTGGCCGACATCGAGCAGGGATATATCTCAACAGCGAGCTGCATCCTGGCCAACCTCGCGCTTCAACTTGGCCGAACGCTGACCTGGGACGCACAGAAGCAATGTGTCGTGAGCGACCAGGAAGCCAATGATCTGTTGCGCCGGCCTTACCGCCAGCCCTGGCGCCACCCTGAACCTGAGGCCACGTGACAGGGGATGAGTCTCAGTCATATTAGCCCCTCGATTTATCGAGGGGTCTCGAGTTTGGACATTTGCGGCACCGAAGAACGCGGTTGACCCTCACCCGTCGCTTCGCGCCACCCTCTCCCACCAGGAGAGGGAGAACAATAAATGGGGGTGTGGCTCAGATCGACGTTTCCTGCCACGCCGTTACCACTGTGTCATGAAACGTCTGTTTGTTAGCCTTCAAGTCAGGGCTCTAATCCGTGGATCTCTCCCTCGCCCTTGGGGAGAGGGTGGTCCGCCGGACGGCGGACCGGGTGAGCGTCAACCCACGGGAATTGCTCCTCAAAATGTCCAAACTCCAGGCCCCTCGATCTTATCGAGTGGTGCGGACTGTGAGGGCCCTCGAGCCATGGCGAACTCCCTTGACACGACTGGTTCCTCTCTCTACAATCACAACATTCCCAGCAGGACGAGTGAATCGAAATTGAATTTCCCTAAGGATCCAAAATGATTGTTCCCTTAACCCCACTGGACTTTTGTCGCCGGGCTGTCCATCTTTATCCCAACAAAGTTGGTATCGTCGATGGCCAGCAACGTTTTACTTACAGGAGGTTCAGCGAAAGAGCGTACCGGCTTGCCAACGGTTTAAAGTCTTTGGGTATTGGAAAGGGCGATGTCGTTTCCTTTCTTAGTTACAATTCCCATCAGCTTCTCGAAGCTTACTACGGAGTGGTTCAGATTCAAGCCATTCTCAATCCTATCAACATCCGAATGGGTGCTGGAGAGATCGAATATATCCTGAATCATGCAGCATCTAAGGCCCTATGTTTCCATTCCGATTTTCGTCCCTTGATCCAGGCACTACAGATGAAGGCACCTGATAGAAATGGAACCTGCTGGGCCGCTTTTGAAGGGATATCATGACTACGAAGAGATCGTTTCTCAGTCCCCTGCTGAGGTTACAGCCGAGCCTCTGACAGACGAAAATTTGGCTGCGGAGCTTTTTTATACTTCGGGGACGACCGGTCACCCAAAGGGTGTTATCCTGAGTCACCGGACACTCTACTTGCATGCCTTGAATGTGATTGCCAGTTTGAGGTTTATGGATGAGGACAACTTACTTCACGTGGTGCCGCTCTTTCACGTCAACGGATGGGGAACTCCGCACACCTTGACCGCCGTCGGCGGAAAGCACGTGATGCTCAGGAAAATTGTCCCACCAGACATTTTGCGACTTATTCAGGAGGAACGTATCACCCGGATTTTTGCCGTCCCCGCCGTCTTCATTGCCTTGTTGGCCTGTCCCCAAAGGGAAGCCTACGATCTTAGCACCCTGAAACAAGCGTTTATCGGAGGGGCTCCCTCCTCATTGACCTTAATCACTCGCATCGAAGAGGCGTTTGGCTGTCGAGCCATCGTGGGTTATGGCCTCACCGAAACCTCTCCGGTGATCTCTTACGCCTGCCCCAAAGATAACATGCGGGACTGGCAGGTGTCACAGCGCCGGGCCTACCAGGTTCGAACAGGGACAGAAATCATTGGCACCCAAATTCGGGTTCTCAATCACAAAGGAGAGGACGTTGCGTCCAACGATGAAGAGGTTGGAGAAATTGCCATCCGCAGCAACGTGGTCATGACGGGCTATTACAAAGATCCGGAAGCCACCCAAAAGGCCATTCGTGACGGTTGGTTTTATTCCGGCGATTTGGCCACTATCAACCAGGAAGGATGCTTGCGAATTGTCGATCGTAGCAAAGACATCATCATTTCCGGAGGTGAAAACATTTCCTCGGCTGAGGTTGAGAATGCGTTGTATAGCCATCCGGCGGTTCTTGAATGCGCCGTGATCGGCGTGCCGGATGAGCAATGGGGGGAAGTCCCGGTGGCGATGGTTGTTTGCAAACCTGGCACCCAAACAACGGAGGCCGAACTCATCCAACATGTGCACGGCCAGCTGGCCCACTTCAAGTGTCCCAAGACTAT